>JAHHRH010000066.1 GCA_020025915.1 Sutterella sp. | reverse complement strand
TGCGCTCGGGACTTTCACCCATTAGAACGCGCCCATGCTAGGCGCACTGAAAAAGAGGCTGCACTGGCGTGCCGCCCCTCCTTTTGAAACCGGCCTGTGCACTTTCTCGAGTCGTTCGCTGTGCATTTTTAGACGTCGCTTGACAACATGAAAGTGACCCTTGATTGATTTGTCCAGACCTGCCCTAGTTAGAAATGTGAGTAGATGTCAGCATTTAACTATCAAGCAAACAGTGTTACGATTATCATTACAATCTTTTTATCTTTATGCACTGAACCGACCCTACGAGGTCGGTCCAGTGATTAACTTTTCATTTGATGAGCATCACAAGTTAAAATTGATTTACTTTGACTTGCCCTTCAAGAAATCTGCGACAACGATACCGTAAACGGCAGCACTGGTAAGCTGAGCCCCACCTATGTAGTTGTCGTAGAAGAGACCACCAGCGGCGTTACCGATCGCAAACAAACCATCAATTGCATGATTTTCAGTGTCAAGCACCTGCCCCTTCACATTAATCATCGGGCCACCAAAGGTTGCAGTCATCCCCCCCTGATAAGGTACAATGTAGAACGGATTCTTTTCAACGAGACGAGCCTTCGGCAAAGAATTGGGTGGCACCATAGTTCCTGTCTTACCTTCATGAACGCTTTTGTTGTATTCATTAACCGTCCCAACCACAGCATCAACTGGCAACCCTGCCTTCTTAGCAGCTTCCTCAATGGTGTTTCCCACATAAACAGGGGCACCAGTACGCTTATAGGATTCCCAGTCGTTCGCCAACACAGGAATGTCGTGCGCAACCTGGTCAACAATCATGTAAGCCCAATTTGTCGGCGTCTTGCTAGCCACATCACGCGCCATCTGAACGTAGGTCTGACCTTCGTCCGTGAAGCGTACACCTTCGCCATTAACACAAATACCGTTGTTAACGATGTTAAGCGGATTAGCACCAGTTGGACCATAGATCGGACCACAATGATATTGGTCAACATTGACAACTTTCGGCAAGAATGGTGCCGTCAAAGTGATATTTTCACCAGCGATGATCCGAGAACCTCGGATCGGCATTTTGGCACCGGCAGAACCAATGAACTGAGTAACCATAGCCTGGTTAGCAGAGAAACCACCTGTCGCCAAGACAACGCCAAACTTAGAAGTAAGTTCAGAAATTCCAGTCTTCGTCTTGATGCGCACCCCAATCACAGCACCAGTCTTTTCATCAGACAACAGAGCCACAGCTTTTGTATTGAAGCGAACTTCTACACCTAGTGACTTTGCTTTTTCTAGCATTGTCAAAGCGAGCTGACCACCACCCGGCTTGACCTTCCCCGTCACAAGGTGAGCACGGCTCAACATCGGCCAAACCAACTTTGACCCCGCAGCGAAATTTATACCGCAATAGTCATGTAGCCATTCAAGTGTAGTATCGGCGTTATCGCAAACAACCTTTGCAAGCTTTTCAACAGCCTTGCCTTGAGAAACCTTCATCCAGTCCTTAAGAAAAGCTTCTGGAGTGTCACCTTTTACACCTTTTGCTTTCTGAAAAGAAGTATTCGTACCAAGGAAGAAACCAGCCGCATAAATCGTGTTACCTGCAGGCATCGGCATTTTTTCGAGAAGAATCGGCTTAAGTCCATTTTGTGCAGCGCGAATAGCACATGTTAAGCCACCACAACCGGCGCCCAAAATAATCACGTCGTAGTTAGTATTACCTGCAGGCTTTGCAGCAACCGTCGATGCCGTCAAGGAAGCACCAGCACCGACCGCGCTTATAGCGGCGGTTTTGAAGAAATCGCGGCGTGTCGTATCAGTCATAATCATCTCCTTAGAGTTTGTATCCGAATGCCAATAGTCCAATCAGCACTTTCAGTCGGTTAGATCTATAACCTGTGTTGAGAACAACTATATTCATCCAACTCTTAGAGTGAAAATGCATCGGGGGCTTGACAAATTAGGGTAACCGTGATCCAACCTTACGAGCTCTGTAGTTGGCACGCTTCTTTGCCTGCAATTCGACCAAAGGTAATAGCATCGGCAATCCCATTTCCCCCCATTCTGTTTTCGCCATGAACACTACCCGAAATTTCTCCCGCTGCAAATAGGCCAGGAATAATTTGGCCAGCCTTATTTTTAACTTGTGCTTTCGAGTTAATCACAAGCCCGCCCATCGTGGTATGAACATTCAATATTACTCGAGAAGCCCAATATGGCGACGTTTTGATCGAGTGACATTTCACACGACCACATTTACCAACCTCTTGTGCGACTTCCTGATTGAATTTAGAGATACTTGCCTTAACTTCATGAACGGGAAGACTCATTTTGACAGCAATCGCTTCAAGACTATCGGCTCTCATCGAATCGCCCGTTTGTAGCCCACGATAAACATCCTTACGCGAGATCTGATCCATTTCATTGACGGACGCGTTATCGGTTAACATCCAAACGGAACCTTTTGGATGATTGAGAATCGCCCTAGAGAGTTCTCCACGAGACTGATCTTCATCAATAAAGCGTCGCCCATCTGCATCAAGCATCACTACTCGGCCAATATCCAGGTCAAGTCTTACTTGAAAGTTACGTCCTTTTGGTGCCCCTGGTACACATTGAATATAAGACAGCCCAGTCGTAGCCGCCCCAATGCGCATTGCAGCCTCCATCACATCGCCAGTATTGCCAGGATTATTATCCGTTGGGATGCCTTTTAACTCAGGTCGATACTTCGAAACAAGCACAGAATTAGCGCCAAAACCACCTGCCGTTAAAATTACAGCCTTACGCGCATGAAAAACCATCGTATGCTGGCCTTGGGAAGAAGTAACGACCGATCTTATTCCCGTGACTCGGCCATTCTCGTCTGTTATGAGATCAGTCAATGCTGTATTCGTTTTAATTATGACACCCTGTTTGATACAGGCTGTAGACATCGTTCTGATATACGCCTGCCCACGAGGCTGCAAAGGCTTATGCCCACGAGGCCATTCAGCTCCCCAAGTCGTCATAGGTGTAGGCAAAAAACGTACTCCCAGTGACTCAAGCCAATGTAGGGTCGGCAGTGCCTCATTCACAAAACGCCTCACTACCTCAGGATCGCCCTTACTTCTACCAGACTTCATCATTTGTTCGAAGTGCCATTGAGGGGAATCCTTAATACCAATACGTTCCTGTCGTTCAGGATCTGCAGCATTGAATAAACCACTAGCTCTTAGAGTATTACCCCCAATCGCCCCCATCTTTTCGATGAGGAGTACACGTTCCTTTGCTTCAGCTGCCGTGAGCGCCGCTGCTAAGCCAGCCCCCCCAGCCCCTACCACAATAATGTCAAATTCATTTACAGTATGAAATAGGGATGCAAAAGTTGATTTCGATACCCCTGCCATGAAGGAGAGTAAGACACCAGTACACAATGTGCGTCGTTCTACCATGTGACTGTCCTCCTTAAATTTTCAATTTCGTGAAGATAGTCCGACAATTCAGCAGCATTACACACGTCAAGCTTACCGAAAATCACCGCACGTCGACTTCGAATCGTATCTTCGGTCACGTCCAAAATCGAAGCAATTTGTCGATTTGGGAACCCTTTAGATACAAGTTCTGCTGTACCGCGCTCTGCGTCAGTTAATTGAGCCCAAGCGTTTTCCATATCTTTAAGGTCTCTCTCAATCGCCCGGCGTTCTGAATGAAGCTGACAAGCTTTTTCGAGTACTCGGATAAGTGCCTCAGCTTCAGGAGGTTTGACAAGAAAATCAACAGCTCCAGCTTGGACAGCTTCAACTGCCATACGAATATCACCATGTGCTGACAAAAAGACAATCGGAAGGCTACTATGAATTTCTTTAAGTTTGTGTTGCAACTCGAGCCCAGACATGCCAGGCATACGAACATCAGTCAACAAACAACCAACTATTTCGGATTCTTCAGTCCTAAGAAATTCTTCTGCCCTGAGGTATGTTTGAACACTAAAGCCAGCCACTTCAAGGATAAAACGGAGCGATCGGCAGACTTCTGGCTCGTCGTCAACGATTCGAATGAGATAAGAGGATTTCATGACGGCGTTTCCGTAATGTGATATCTAGGTAAAACTAAAGTTGCCGAAAGTCCTTGCGGATCTCGACGTTTAAAAGTGAGATGCCCACAATGGGCTTCAGCAATCGACGAAGAAATAAAGAGCCCAAAGCCCATGCCATCCTGACTACAGCTACGCGTTAGTTTTCCAAGACGATCAAACACTTCATCATTGATTGAAGGTCCGTAGTCATCAACAGAGATCTGAACCTCTACCTCAGACACTTCAACGTGAATGTGAATAGGCTGTTTTTCATCTAATTGGGAAACCGCTCTACAAGCATTTTTAATAAAATTCACAAGTATGAGTTCAATCTCAAGTGCATCGCCCAACACGTACACAGGATCCTTCGGCGTATCAATTTCTAGCGGTAACATTTGTGCATCACGCCCCGCATGATGAACAGCGCTATGCATCACTGCACACACATCCACAGATAGCATTAAAGGGCTTTCTTTTTTCAGAGCTGAGCGAACGCGCTCAACAATGTTCGCAGCTCGATGAGCCTCACGTTCTGCGTGAGTAACAGCGTCGTGGAGAATATCCATGTTCACTTCTCCTCTACCCATCATAATTCTCAACCCTGACAGATAATTCGTAATGATAGTGAGAGGTTGTTTAATTTCATGTGCAAACATAGCAGCTAATTGTGAAGCCATTCCAGCGCGCTCGATCAAGTCAAGTTTATCTTTACTTTGACGCAGTGCTTCTGCAGCCTTCAAACGCGCATGTTCTTCTGCCTGAAGAGCTTCGGTTCGACGCTTTAAAAGTAAATTCACGCGAAAATGATGTGCGATTAGCATTATTAAGAGAAACAACGCAATCATTATTTCATTACGGTACCTAAGCACAACGTCCGAGAATGATTCGTTACGCAAATAACTATAGGGACCAACCTTAAGGCGTTGAAGCAAGATTTCGACGTTTTGCATACGAGAATTCGTCAGCCAGTCAAATCCCGACACATTAGGTGGCATACTTAATAAAGCAACTGTGACTTCTTTGACGATATTTGGATCTACCGAAGGAGAAGAAGCAAAAATCATGTCTGGATAAAGCTCCGTCGAACAAGCACATCCACCTGGTGCCAACTGAGTCCGTCGACCAATAATACGTAAAGCTGTATCGCTCACCACTCCTGTACGAATGGCCTGTTCCAATTCACAAGTACTGAGAATCCCAACATCAGTCATACCTGTTGTGACAAGCGTAATGACATCAGGGAAATTCCATTCTGTATAAGTTACCTCTCGAAAGAACGTTTCAGGATCAAAACCCTGTGCTGCGATCTCGCCCATCGGAATCATCCATCCTTCAAAGGTCCATGGCGCACTCGCTGCTACACTACAACCTTTCATGTCAACAAGCGACTGAACAGGACTATCAGTCGGTACCACAAAAACCGCCCCAACACTACGGCTTACATCACTCTCGCGCCCTCGTCTTAACGTAGCAATTTGCTGCAACCCAGCCTTAGGAACCATTCTTGGCGTATTACTTGAAACGATCAAGAAATCTTGCTTTACCAACACTTCAACTTGATCAGCTTCGATGTGAGCAATTTCATTTGTGACAAATCGATATTGTGGGAGTTGCTTCTTGAGAAACTCAATAAGAGGGGTATAAACATCGATATAAAAGTTCGGCGTGAATGTATCGACTAATCCCACATAAACGACCTGCTGAGTATGTCGAAACTCTTCTACTGGAATCGTATCACTAGCTTCAGGCATTTCGCTGATCAGCAAGAGCGCAAGATTAAGACTGTACAAGAATGATTTCATAACTTAGCAAAGTCGAGTTTTGATCGTAGCCACAATTATATAAAACCAATTTCAATAGACTTTAGACCGTGAATTCCGCACATGCCTATAACTAGAATCTAAATTTCTCTTTGATTTCAATTACTTAGCACTCTCGAGAAGGTTGTTTTAACCTTAAAACACAGTATATTTGTACTATATTGTTTTTATGACGTGATACCTGTTATAAAAAGGATCCCAGTTGGTGCTCTCCTGCAGAAATCAAAAAATAATATCTCTTACATGTATTTACCCTCGTATTACTACGATAAAAATGCCAAGACGCACAATAAGGAGAAGCAAAAGCAACTCTATATCGGCAAGGTCTCTATTTGTCAAAATATCTTTTCAGGAATTAAATGCACAAAAGGAAAGATAAATGAGGTATCCTCAAGATCTACGTAACAACATAGTCAAGCGCTTACTGTCCGAAGAAATGTCAAGCGACACTCGTGTTAACTCCACTGGAGGTAATTTATCGTGTTGCGCTACACCGAAGAAATCAATTACGAAGAAGCAGCTCAGTCATACGGAGTTGATAAACAAAGTATGTCCCGTTGGGTTTCAGAAGCCAGGAAAAAGACTCAGACAGTCAGTCGCAAAACAACTAATCCTAACGAAATGGCCACAAAACTCCCATTACCCAACAGCATCAGCTTTACCAAAATGTACAACGCTTACGTGCTTTGTCAGCATTTCGGTTTTGACAGCACGCAAGCAGGTCAAATTTGCCGACGTGAAGGCCTTATGATGGAGGATATTAAAGCGTTTGCTAAGGTCGTTAGCAAGCTGCAGCTTACCGATCCCAAAGAAGTGGAATCTCTCGTTAGCTCAACCCAAAAGCATCAATCCAAAATCAAGGAGCTAGAATTCGCGAATCGAAAGGCGCAGAGTGAAATCGCGAAAAAGGACAAAGTGGCCGCAGAGCTTTCTGCTTTACTCGTTTTGTCAAAAAAAGCCGAGGCGATCTGGAGGGACAAGGTAAGTTAGTCAGCGACCGAGATCGCCGCTTAAGAGTCGACATATCGCTGTAGCCGTATTCGTAGGCGTATCATCATTGATAAAGCCAGCAACAGGTAAAGCCAATTTAGCAACGACTTAACCGCAACATGCGTTCGAGCAGAGGCACCAAACACGCTACAAGTCCCTTCGCAACTGATGGTTCGAGCCTTGAGACCAGTGCGTTACGTTGACTCAGCGCTTTTCCAATTCGCTTAACAAAGCGGTTTTAGCCTTGCGATAGCGCCCTAACACCAATACAGAGCGCGGCGTTCGACCTCAAACGGACGTCGCCCAGTCCAAAGAGCAAACGGGTTTAAAACCGAATCCATAGAAACCTCTTTTGACATCTATAAGCGAATATAAAGAAATTATTTATAGGTGGGTCTGAACAAATCGCTCAAAGTTCTTGCGACGGGAGCCAAGTTTTGTGA
>JAHHRH010000065.1 GCA_020025915.1 Sutterella sp. | reverse complement strand
TTTGACATACAAACTATCCCCAGAGAGGTGTCTCACTTTCTGGGGATAGTTCAGCGAACGGCATGTTCGAAAGCCTACTTCACTGGTAGGTTGCGGTGTAGGAGGGGGAACTCATGAGGGAACTCTCTACGCGATTACGAGCAAAAAACTCAAAAGCCATGCCGTTTCTTTAACAATTCACTTTGTGGCAAGGTGTAATCCGTTAAGTGTTGTCTCAATGATAGGGTTTATACGATATTCCATCTTCACCATAGTCTTTGTATCTTTATGCTCGTTAGACCAAACTTTTATTTGAGGAGATCAGAAAAATGAACTTTATGAAGACGCTTATGGCTGGTGCTATCGCTGGCTTGATGATGACTGGTGCTACTGTAGCTAAGGATAATCTTCGTCCGCGTGAATATGGTATTGAATTCGGAGTTCTCAAGACCGGAGAACAAAATGCAATCACTGACGTTAAAGGTGTTTTGGTAGGACAGGTGAATGTGCATGACGATAAAAAGGGTGCTCACACAGGCGTGACTGCGATTTTGCCGCACGGTGGCAACATCTTTAAAGAAAAGGTGCCTGCTGGTATCTTTCTTGGTAATGGCTTTGGAAAAATGACGGGCTATCCACAGGTGAAGGAACTTGGCAACATCGAAACGCCGATCGTGCTTGTTAATACGTTGAACGTAGCTGCGGGTCTGGATGGCATTATCGACTACACCTTCTCCTTCAAGGATAATGACGACGTTCGCTCTGTGAACGGGGTGGTTGGCGAAACGAATGACGGTGGTATTAACGACATTCGAGCTCGCTTCTTGACATCTAAGGATGTTCTGAAGGCCATCACGACGGCTAAGTCCGGCCCGGTTGAAGAAGGTGTCGTGGGTGCGGGTTCAGGTACGAAGGCCTTTGGCTTTAAGGGCGGTATTGGTACTTCTTCTCGTGTTCTTCCGCAGAGCATGGGTGGCTACACAGTTGGTGTTCTTGTTCAGACGAACTTTGGCGGATTCTTAAGTGTTGACGGTGTGGCTGTGGGCGAAAAGCTCGGTGGTTATCCGTGGCAAAAAGAACTTGAATGCGCTGACGGCTCCATCATGATGATAATTGCGACTGATGCCCCGATCGATTCTCGCAACCTCGAACGCGTGGCCAAGCGGGCCTTCATGGGACTTGCTAAGGCAGGCGGTATTGCCTCGAACGGCTCTGGCGACTTCGCGATCGCTTTCTCGACCGCTGAACAAAATCGTGTGCCGCACAACGGCAAGAAGCTTGAACCTTTAAAGGTTACCGAAGTTCAGAACGACGATATGACGCCGATTTTCATGGCTACGATCGAAGCCACTGAAGAAGCTATTGTCAATTCGCTCTTCAAGGCGCATGACGTCAAGGGTTATGACGGTAAGGTGACGAAGTCCTTGCCGGTTGACCAGGTGCTCGACATGCTTCGTGCGGAAGGAAAATTGCCTGCCAAGAAGTAAATTTCGACTCGGATTATTCAGTAAAGTTGACTGAGGAATCAATGTTCGTCTTCTTGAGAAGGTGGGCATTCCTGCATTTGTCGTCAAAGCGCTAACCAAGAGCATTAATATCGTCTTAGCCCGCATTTTATTGTGACTATTACGGGCGAAGGGCTGAACTCAAAGCTAAGGTTGGCAGGGTCAAGGGTGCCGTCGCCGAAGGTTGCAAGACTGAAAATGATTACCGTGGCGCGAAGCCCGATGACAAGAAGGACGGTGTCGCTGCTGACATCCGTTGGACGGTCAAATATACATGGTCAGCTCCCTGTTCGCAAGGGTCGATCAAATTCTTCAGGGCGCAAGCCCTTAGGCGCTCAGTATTGAGCGCCTTTTTTCCAATCAGCGCGACCAAAGCCGCGCACCATTACTAAGAGATAAAGTCTAAACGCTCAAAGACAAAAAGAGTCTGACATGTGTATGACGCTGTCTAATACAGCAAAAAGAGCCCGTTTCCGATGGTGGAGACGGGCTCTTTGAGCATCTTAAAGCGGTTTGTACCACGATGCGCGTGCGTCTTCGCGTAACGGACACGACTCAATGAGCGTTTGGACGGCGGCTTCAAAGTCTTCAGTGGTCTTGGCCTTAAAGATCGCTTTGGCGGGCTTTTCGCTATCGTCATAAAGTGCTAACTGATAGAACCAATATTCTTTCATGCGCATCATGGCGTTTTTGAGGCTACCGAAGGCGGACGTATAGGTTTCAAAGAGGTCACGACGGAAATCATCAAGCTCTGCTTGCGTGGCCGCAGGCCCACCGCGCAATTTGCGTAAGAGGGCAGGGTCAGCCATCAAAGCGCGACCAATCATGAGGTGATCAAGATTAGCATAGCGTGCGTTCATGTTGTGCGCATCGTCAGGCGTTACAATGTCACCGTTGTAGCCTACGGGCATCGTGAGTTTTGGATAGTTACGATCAATAGTCTCTAAGCGAACGCTACCCTTATACATGTCGGTCTTAAGACGCGCATGAATCGTGAGGCGTTTTATCGGGAAGCGGTTATAAACTTCAACCAACCGATCAAATTCATCTTCGCTTGCCCAACCAAGTCGCGTCTTAACTGAAATGGCAATCGGCAAATCGGCGCTAAAGATTTCGTCCAAGAATTGCGCAATGGCTTCAGGTTCACGCAAAAAACCGGAACCCTTACCCTTGGCGACTACCGTACCAGCTGGGCAGCCGAAATTAAGATTGACTTCGTCATAGCCAAGGTCAGCGAGTGCTTTAGCAGACCACAAAAAGTCAGGGGTACGACGTGTCAACAGTTGTGGAATGGCGTGTATACCATGGTTGACGTCTGGCGCCAATTCACGCAACTGACGATCCGTGAATTTAGGCAAAGCGGTCGGTGTAATAAACGGGATAAACCAATCGTCAGCTCCCGAGAAATGGCGACAGAAAACTTGGCGAAAGACAAAGCCTGTCAGCCCTTCCATGGGCGCGACCGCAAGCAGAGGAATCGGACAGTTCATGACGTCGGACATAAAGAAGAAAGCATATGAAAAAAGAAAAGCATTCTATCTTAATCGCAAGTGGTCTTGGGATCTCATAACAATTGACGGCTAGTCGGATACTCGCCTGTATGTCGAAAGTTGATGCTGTGAAGAGGTGACTTTCCATCAACTTTTTGTTGGTGAAAAGTGTTGTGGATGTTTTGCATAGGAATGCTGCCATTAATGTCTGCTAATCAGTCGATTGTGGGCATTTAGTATTTCTGTAGAAAGTTGACTTTCATTCTTCGGGTTAGATAATTGAAGTCTTATCGACAATTTCGTCATTGTGATGTGGTCGAGAGCTTGCGGGTTATGCCTAGTTATGAAAAAAAAGGTGGATGCCCTAAAATTAAAACCTTTATTCGTGATCTTCTTGATGATGATATCAAACTGAGTAATGTTGCGATCACGATCTGATCATCGAATGCCTCCTCTGGACCAACCATGGCATTGGATGTTATTGAAGGAGAAAAAGCAATGAAACTTTCTGCGATTGCAGCTGCTGCGACCCTTGCTATTTGCACAATGTCTGCTAGTGCGGCGACCTATGTGCCTGGCACTTATACCTACAAAGTGAACGCCCATAATGCCGCGATGACCGTTGCGGTGACTGTCAGTAAGCATAAGATTGAAAAAATCGACTATTCAAAGAACCTTGAAACGATTGGCGTCGGTCAACTTGCCCTTCAAAAAGTTGGTGAAAAGATTTTGGATTATCAGTCTCTCGGCGTTGATGGTGTGACGGGAGCCACGATCAGCTCAATGGCGCTGAAGTACGCTGTTGGCGAATGCTTGAAGCAAGCTCAAGTTTCGGCTCAGGATCTCAAGGATCTTCGTAAGCCTGTCGAACAGCATAAGGCATTGCCAAATACCATGAAGACACAAGTGGTCATCATCGGTGGTGGCGGCTCGGGTCTTGCAGCAGCCATTGCGGCTTCGCAGGCAGGTGCGGATGTGATTGTGCTTGAAAAGCTTGGTTTGCTCGGCGGATCGACGAACGTGTCCGAAGGCGCGTTGAATGCGGCCGACCCAGTGCGTCAGCCTAAGCAAGGCATTGAAGACTCCATTGCCAAGCATTATGAACAGACGATCAAGGGTGGGCATAACATTGGTAATCCGGAACTCGTTCATCATTTGACTGATAACGTTTACGACGCTGTTTTATGGCTGGAATCGATTGGTGTGAAGTTTAAGGATGAAGTCGGTACGGCGACGGGTGCACTTTGGCAGCGTTCTCACTATCCTGCTACCCCGTCGGGCAATTCGTATATCCGAGTTTTCGAAAAATATATTGCTGAGCATCCCAATATTCAGGTCATCACTGATATCGAAGCTTTAGACCTTTTGAAGGACGACACAGGTCGTGTCACTGGTGTACTTGCCAAGGACAACAAAAATGGTCGTTATACGAAGTTCACGGCAGAAAAGGGTGTGATCGTTGCGACGGGTGGTTTTGGTGCCAATGTGGATCTTCGTCAAAAAGTGAATACAGGTGTCTTCAAGGACTATGACTTGGGTAAAGCTATCGGTTGCACCAACTTCAAAAAGTCTGCCCAAGGCTCTGGCATCTTGATGGGCGAAAAGATCGGCGCCAATGTGATCGGCATGGCAGACATTCAGGTGCATCCATGCGGCACACCGGGTACGGGGTTGATGGAAATGATCCGTACGAGTGGTCGTAATCGCATCTTTATTAATACGGACGGTAATCGTTTTGTGAATGAAGGCGCAGCGCGTGACGTGTTGGCTAAGGCGATCTTTGCTCAGAAGGATTCGACCTATTATGTGATCGTGAACCATCTGCGTTATCCGTCGCTTGACTGGGTCGACCGTAACGGGGCGAAGGTTGGCGATATGATTGAACTCGGACGCGTGGTGCCGGCCGATACGCTTGAAGAGCTCGCAACCAAGCTCAAAATGCCTGTCGAAAACCTGAAGGCTTCGATCGACAACTATAACGCTGTCGTTCGTGGCGAAAAGAAGGATCCGTTAGGCTTCCAGGCGAATAACAAGGCCGACCGTGAAATGACTGAAGGTCCATGGTACGCTTGCCAAAAGGTGCCAACGGTTCACCATACGATGGGTGGCCTTCAGATTAATAAGGACGCTCAAGTTCTTGATGTGAATGGTAAGGTCATCCCAGGGCTTTATGCTGCGGGTGAAACTACGGGTGGTATTCATGGCTCCAATCGTCTTGGTGGTAACGCCATTGCTGACTTAATGGTCTTTGGCCGTACGGCAGGTATGAACGCCGCACAGGGTAAGTAATCAAAACCGTTAAACGATTGATTACCAACTGATAGAACGCCTCGTTGACATGATGTCTTCGAGGCGTTTTCGTTCGTGCCATGTCACTAAAAGACGGATAAACCGTACAATGTCACTATCCTTTGTCTCATTCACGGAAACTTCACAATGCTTAAGCACCCTCAACAAACGGTTGAAGCTCTTACTGCATGGATTGCTCAGTACTTTAAAGAAAATGGCCCGACGTGCTCTGCCGTGATTGGGCTTTCAGGTGGTAAAGATTCGACGGTGGCCGCCACACTCTGTGTGCGCGCTTTAGGGGGGGATCATGTGGTCGGTGTTTTAATGCCCGATGGCATACAGCCTGATATTGACGATGCCCGTGCATTAGCGTCGCATTTAGGCATCAAAACGGTAGAAGTCAATATTGGCGAGACGGTGAGCGCGCTTAAAAAGACGTTGGCAAGTAATGAAGCTTTGTTGAATTTGTCGGAAACGGACGATTTGACGCGTGACACGGTCATTAACTTACCAGCACGAATTCGCATGACAACCTTGTATGCCGTTGCTCAGATGTTGCCTAATGGTGGTCGTGTCGTTAATACGTGCAATCGTTCAGAGGACTGGGTAGGGTACTCAACCAAATATGGTGATGCCGCCGGGGACTTTAGTCCGTTATCGAACCTTTTGGTACATGAAGTTTTGGCGATTGGTCGTGCATTAGAGTTGCCTGAATATTTGGTCGCAAAGATCCCATCTGACGGTCTGTCGGGTTCGACCGATGAAGACCGATTGGGGTTTAGTTATGCGACCTTAGATCATTACATCTTGACGGGCGAATGTGACGATGAAGCCACGCGTGCTCGCATTGATCGTTTGCATCGCTTGAACCTACATAAACTCCGTTTGATGCCAAGCTTTACGTTAAGTGACGAGGATCGCGCTTAAGATGGCAGGGCTAAACCCTCAAACCAAGGCGAAAGCGACTCGAGAGGCACTCCTCACGGGGCCTGTTTTTCCTCAGGTCGTGCGCTTTGGCCTTCCGACCATGATCAGCATGCTGACGCCTGCGATCTACAATACAACCGCTGCGTATTTTGTGTCGGATTTAGGTACGACCGCTATTGCGGCTTTAGGAATTGTTTTTGCACTCCACATGATCATGGCCTCGATTGGCATTATGGCTGGTCAAGGCTGTGCCTCTCAAACGTCTCGACTTTTGGGTGCTGGTGAAGACGAAGCGGCGGGTTATATTGCGGGTACAGGGATCGTCGTTTCGCTTTTTGGCGGTACATTACTCACGGTTTTGGGGTTCGTGTTTATTGAGCCGCTACTTCGCATCTTGGGGGCAACACCTACGATCATGCCTGATGCCAAGGCCTACGCTCAAGTGTTGTTAATGTGTGCACCGATCATAAGCGTTGGCTTTACGTTCAATAATCTTCTGCGAAGTGAAGGGCTTGCTATTGTTGGGATGCGCGCTTTACTCACGGGGGGCTCTTCAATTTGGTACTCACGCCTTGCTTTATTCAGGGTTTGGGTATGGGTATTGAGGGAGCTGCGTGGGCAACGGTGATTGCGCAAACAGTGAGTTCGTGTCTTTTAGTTAGTCACTACGTGAGAGGGCAAGGGCTCCTCAAGATTTTGCTTCCGACCAAAGCTCGGTTTGTGGCACTTACACCGCGTATTTTGCGAAATGGGTTGCCAAGTCTATTAAGAAATGGCTTAGCTGCCGTGGCGGCTTCCGTTTTGAACAAATGGCCCGCGCATTCTCGCTCGTTCACTGGCGAGTCAAGCGTGCCGACGATTTTGTGAATTTCTCAATAAGGCTTTAGAGGTTTTAATTGCCTTTTCGCTGGGAGGGGTCTGATGTGGTTCGATATATCGCTTCACAACCTCAATGCTCGCATTTCAATCCTCAGACTAGATTCGTAAAAAAGTTCAGTATAATCGATTCGATACCTCTTATCTTCCAAGATTTGTTATGCATACCGGCATCAAATTCCGCGCCCATCCGACATGCTCACAGAAACTGGTTATCAGCCAGTGGATTGGCTGTGCACGCGTGATTTGGAATGCCAAAGTCGCCGAGGAACTGTATTATCGAACTTATGCCGGAAAGTATTGCTCGATCGGAACCTATGCACCGATCGATCAGACTTATT
>JAHHRH010000064.1 GCA_020025915.1 Sutterella sp. | reverse complement strand
TGTTTCCAAAGACAATCGCAAGACGCAGGCATCGTTCGAATGCGTCTCCTGCAGATATCTGGGGAACGCGGACGAAGCTCGTTAGCCTGTGGGGAGTCTGAGAAGAATGTTCAGGCTCAAGTGAATTCGGGTCGGTTTTAGACCGACCCGAATCAGCAACAGGAATCCACCGAAGTGATCAGTAGCGCAAGCTACCGACACAGTAGAGAATCTCCGCTGTTCACGACGGAGAGAACGTCAAATTAGCTGAATCTGCGGATGCCCGCCTTCCATAAAGGTAATGTATCCACTTCGACAACTGGCTTCGGTTTTGTCGAATTCCCAGTCGGGTAAGACCCAGCGTTCGATCACGGCATTGACGTGCGCCCCAGGGTGATGCGTGTGACCGTGAATGACGAGTTCCACACCGACCGCACGAGCGCTTTCAGCGACGGCACTTTCGATGACGTCTAAGTCACGTGGATTGGCAGGCGGCTCATGGTCGGTGTAGGCCTTTTGATGGGCTTCCAATAAACGTGAAGCGCGTGCACCAGCGGGTTGAGTTAGGAGGTTTTCTTGCCAAATGGGATCGTGCGTGACGGCGCGTTCGGCCTGGAGGGCAGCATGACGCACACACCACTGATCGCCATGAGAAAAGAGCACATTGGTGCCTTTCACGTTAATGACGATGGGGTCAGCCAAGAGTTCGGCGCCACATGCCTTGGTAAACGTGTCGCCCAACAAAATGTCGTGCGTGCCTGGCATGATGAGAATGCGACGACCCGTCGCCGAGTAAAGCTTCAGTTCTGCAATGATGGGATCCGCATCAGGCGTTGCATCGTCACCCATCCAATAGTCAAAGAGGTCGCCCAAAATGACGAGCTCAGCAAAGCGAGGCGCTACATTCTTCATGAAGCGCAAGAACGCCATGATGGTCTTAGGCTTATTGGCGGCAAGATGTACGTCGGAAATAATGACGGGATTGGTGAGCGGCGGTACGCTCTTGAGGCCGGCCAGTGCCGGTACCTTAAAGTCAGCCATGACGGTGTCCTATCTCGGTCAATCATGAAAAAAGGCGCCGGACGACGAGCCTGGCGCCCTTTTAAAGTGGCGGCAGTCGCGCGATCAATTGTGCGACTGATAGTGCTGAAAATTAGATGATTTCAGCCTTTTCGATAATGACATCGTCAACAGGCACGTCACCGTAGAAGCCGCGCGTGGAGGTGCGAACCTTAGCGATTTCGTCCACAACTTCGGTGCCAGCGACAACCTTACCGAAAACGGCATAGCCCCAACCCTGAGGGTTCGGAGCGGTGTGGTTCAAGAAGTCATTGTCAACGACGTTGATGAAGAACTGAGCGGTCGCGGAGTGCGGATCGGATGTACGAGCCATAGCGATCGTGTACTTGTCGTTCTTGAGGCCGTTAGCGGCTTCGTTTTCGATCGGTTCACGCGTTTCCTTCTGATTCATGCCGACTTCAAAGCCGCCGCCCTGAATCATGAAGCCCTTGATCACACGATGGAAGATCGTGCCGTCATAAAAACCGTCGCGAACATACTGTTCGAAGTTAGCGGAGGTCTTCGGTGCATGTTCATGATCAAGTTCGAGGTCGATCACACCCTTGTTTGTCGTAAAACGAATCATTTTAAGTATCTTTGTAATATTGAGTTCAATGAAAAACCGCCCCGCAGGGCGGCTTAATCTCTCTATTTTCGCACAAGTGCGACTACTTGAGAAGTTTTGCGGATTTAATCGTCACTGTTTCACGAGGGACGTCCTGCATGCCAGCGCGATAACCTGTCGGCACTTCTGCAATACGATCAACCACGTCCATGCCCGAAACGACACGGCCAAAGACTGTATAGCCGTTACCGTCCTGCGCTTGATCAGCGTTCAAGAAGCTATTGTCATTGACGTTGATATAGAACTGGCTGGTCGCCGAGTGCGGGTACATTGTACGTGCCATGGCGATCGTGTACTTGTCGTTCTTGAGTCCGCCACGGGCTTCGAGCGGGATGGGATCATGCGTAGGCTTTTGCACCATGTCGGCCGTGAAGCCGCCGCCCTGGATCATGAAGCCAGGAATCACGCGGTGAAAGATCGTGTTGCTGTAGTGACCTTCTTCGACATAACGGATGAAGTTCTTGACCGTGATCGGGGCACGAGACGGGGATAACTGCACCACAATGTTTCCGAGGTTGGTTTCGATTTCAACGCGCGGATCAGCCGACGGCGCAGCCATCAAGGCAGTCGACATCAAGGCGGGCATTAAAGGAAGCAATAAACGAGTACGAAAGTTCATAATGGCAAGTTGCGGTTAAGAAATTAATTGTTGGTAGGACGACCATCGATGGCTTGGAGAGCCTTGAGGCGCTTTTGCAAAAACTTGTTGCGCGGTAATTTAGGCGCAGCCTGTTCATAGGCTTCACGTGCAAGCGCAAGATAGACGTCCCCGAGGTTCTTACGTGCGAGCGCAAATTCAGGGTTGATCGTGAGCGCACGGTTTAAAAGATCCACCGCGTCTTCAAGACGGCCGAGACCCGCTTCAATCACAGCGAGGTTATTGTAGGGTTCTGGAATTTCGGGGTAACTGCCGATCAAATGACGCAAGACCTTGACGGCTTCTTCGGTACGACCGAGGCGCTCTAAACTCACTGCCTTCATAAAGTGCAATTGGGCGCTTTTGTCATTTTTTTTGAGACCTAGGTCAGCCAATTCAAGGGCTTGAGCAGGGTTATCGTCCTTCAAAAGCTTTTCAACCTGAGCCGGAAAATCACTCGGGTGCATACGCTGGGCGAGTTCTTCCATTTGAGTGGCGGCCTGAGCGGAACTCAGGGCGAAAGTCACGAAAAGGGCAGTGATAAGGCGTCGCATAAAAGTCTGTTAGGTCCTGTCGAGTTAGGCTGTTGTCGGCAAAAAAGATGAGTCTGCATCCCGAGTATCGGCTAAGCCACGCATAAAAAACGCGAAATCAGCACTTTTAGTATGGGCATCCGTCGGGCGAGATGGCTATACTTTCTTGCATTATCTTTTTCTCAGCGAATTATTTTAGCCCACCGACGCCTAAAGGCGTTAATCGGTTGTTGATCAGGATGTATGTATTCATGTCCATCGGGCTTTTTTTGTAGAATTTTTATTTTGCTCAAAGGAATTGACCTCTCATGGCACTTTCGATCTACTCGACGCTCAGCCGCACGCAAAGTCCCTTTACGCCGATTGAACCCAATCACGTTCGCATGTATGTGTGTGGCGTGACGGTTTACGACTATTGTCATATCGGTCATGGTCGTACGTTTGTGGCTTTTGATGTGGTGCGTCGTTGGCTTGAAGCTTCGGGCATGAAGGTGACCTTCGTGCGCAACATCACTGATGTGGACGATAAGATCATTCGTCGCGCAGCAGAGCGTGGTATCACGACGACAGCCTTAACCGACGAATTTGCGCGTGCCATGCAAGAAGACATGATGGCCTTGGGTTGCTTGGCGCCGACGATGGAGCCACGTGCCACGGACTATATCCCTGAAATGCTCAACTTGATTGAAAAGCTTGAAGCCAAGGGGTACGCCTATCAGGGTACGGACGGTGACGTTGACTTTGCTGTTCGTGAGTTCGAAAACTACGGTAAGCTCTCTGGTAAGTCCATTGACGACTTGCAGTCTGGGGCACGTGTAGACATTGCGACGGGTAAGCGCGATCCGCTTGATTTCGTGCTTTGGAAGAGTGCCAAGCCGGGTGAACCGCGGTGGGAATCTAAGTGGGGTTGCGGTCGTCCAGGTTGGCATATCGAATGCTCTGCGATGAGTGCTAAGCTCTTGGGTGACACCTTTGATATTCATGGTGGTGGTCCTGACCTCATCTTCCCACACCACGAAAACGAAATTGCTCAGAGTGAAGCTGCTTCTGGTGTGCCTTTTGCTAAGGTGTGGATGCACTCGGGTCCATTACGCGTGCGTGACGCTTCGGGTAAAGAAGAAAAGATGTCCAAGTCTTTGGGTAACTTCTGGACCATTCGTGACGCGTTAAAGGACACGGAAGCCGTTTATGGCGCTGGTAATGGCGCTGAAGTGTTGCGTTTCTTCTTGCTTCGCAGTCAGTATCGTAGCCCGATTAGCTTCTCACCCGCTTTGATCGAAGAAGCTCAGAAGGGGCTTGTGCGTCTTTATGGTGCCTTGAAGGATCGTGAAGCCGCCGAAGGTGATCTTGACTGGAACGAAAAGTATGCAGCGCAGTTTAAGGCTGCGATGGATGACGACTTCAATACGCCACTGGCTGTTGCTGCGCTCTTTGAACTGGCGACCGAAATCAATCGAGCTAATGACCCTGTGCTCGTTCGTCAGCTTCGCAAGCTCGGTGCCATTCTGAACCTTTTGCAGCTCGATGCGGACAAGTTCCTTAAGGGGGGTATTGGCGATGACGATGAAGCGCGCATTGCTGGTTTCATTGAAGAGCGTCGTGCCGCCAAGAAGGCGAAGAACTTTGCTCGCGCGGACGAAATTCGTGCATCGCTCCTTGCCGAAGGTATTGAACTCATGGACGGTCCTCAGGGTACGACCTGGCGCCGACTCTAATTAGGACTAGTTGACGGAATAAACAGAATGGCAAAACGCGTTTTTCTCGATTTTGAACAAGACATTGAAGCTTTTGAAAAGAAGATCGACGAACTGAAGGAACTGGCAGAAAATACGTCTGAAAGTGCAGCCGCCGTTTCGATCGATGCTGAAATTTCTCAACTTGAAGCGAAGTCTCGTGAATTACTGAAGAAGGTCTACGCGGATCTCACCCCCTGGCAGATGTCGCTCGTTGCGCGTCATCCGAACCGTCCGTATACGCTCGATTATATCGACATGATGTTTACGGACTTCCAGGAACTTCACGGTGACCGTGCATTTGCCGATGACGAAGCCATCGTGGGGGGACTTGCTCGTTTGGCCGACATGAACGTGGTCGTGATTGGTAACCAAAAGGGTCGTACGCTTCGTGAACGTACGCGCCGAAATTTCGGTATGGCTCGCCCCGAAGGCTACCGCAAGGCGCTTCGCTTGATGAAGTTGGCTGAAAAGTTTGGTTTGCCAGTCATCACGTTTGTGGATACCCCGGGGGCTTATCCTGGGATCGATGCCGAAGAGCGTGGTCAGTCTGAAGCGATTGGTCATAACATTTATGCCATGTCGACCCTTAACGTGCCCATCATCTCTTGCGTGATCGGTGAAGGTGGCTCGGGTGGTGCTCTCGCCATCGCCGTGGCTGACTCCGTCATGATGCTTCAGTATTCGACCTACTCGGTGATTAGTCCTGAAGGTTGCGCGTCCATTCTTTGGAAAGATGCCGCCGAGGCACCTCGTGCCGCTGACGCTTTAGCTTTGACGGCCCCGCGCTTAGTTGAACTTGGTCTCGTTGACCGCGTGATTTCTGAGCCTTTGGGTGGCGCACACCGCGATCCGAAGTTGATGGCTGTGACCCTTAAGAAGGTGCTCGTTGACGAACTCCGTGCGCTCTTAAAGGTCGATCGCGATGCATTGGTGGCTCGCCGTGGCGAACGCCTCGAAAGCTATGGTCGTTTCGAATTGGTGGGTCAGACTGCCACTGAGGCGCCAGTTGAAGCCTCTGCTGAAGCAAAGTCTGCGCCTAAGGCAAAGGCAGCTCGTAAAGCTCAGACCAAAGAGGCTTCTAAGACGACCGAAGACGTGAAGGCCTAATTTCGAAGGCAAACGATGATCGTTTGATCCGTTTAAAGGCGTTACTCGACAATGGGTAACGCCGTTTCAATTTGATGCGCCTAGCATGGGCGTGTTCTAACGGGCGAAATTCCCGAATGCAGTAGGTAGTACCAAGGGTATAGCAGGAGGCAAGGGTGTCCGTCGCGAGGTGGAAACTAAAGGAAGCCCGAGGCAAACCGATGATCCGATGGACAAGAACCGCATCAGGCATACGAGGATGAGTAAGTTTGCTAAACAAACTGAAGCCCTAAGCTACACGGAATCCGAGGTTTATATGTGGTGGATACATGGCGAGAAAGAATGCGTTCTAATGACATGGACTACCCACCCGATGCCTAGTCAATCGATTCTCGCAGATTGATAATGAGGAATCACAAGCCTTCATGGAGTCCATATCATGGCTAGAAAGCGCCCCCGACACATCGATCTCATACGAAGCTGTCGGCTTCGACCTTGCCAAGGAAGATGTGGCCCTTGCCGCATTCGATTCCGATCACAAGGAACCCTATCTCATTGACCGAATGCCCTATGACAAGCTCTATGAGCTTCTGGCAAACATGGCTCCGACCTTGGTTGCCATGGAGCCGTGTAGCGGTGCTCATCAGATCGCCGAGCAGATTCAGTCGCTCGGACATGAAGTCATGATGAACAGCGGGTGGCATGTCCTGGCGTGGGTGAAGGATCATTGCAAGGCCAAAAGACCGACCTCAATGACGCGTTCGCCATCCTTAATCTGGCCTATGACCGTTGATCCGCGGGAAGACGCGTGAGGAATGCCGTCTGCTCGCTCTGCAGGCCTCCTATCGCCAATTAAAGGGGTAACGAACGAAGACTATGGTGCATGTCAAGGCTACGCTACACGCATGGAGGATTCCCTATCCACACGGGCTCCTTCAACTAGAAAGTTCTGCATGAGTTGATCGAAGCCAACCGAGAGGCTTTTGGTGATGAAGTGGCTGAGACACTGCACCTCATGAACAATCGGGTGAAGGATCTCGACCATGACATTGCTACGGTGCTGAAGCTCCTGACAGAGGTTACCAAGCGTGATCCGCGGGCTTCCCAGCTCCGTTCCATACCGGAATTCGGTGTGATGACGAGTCGTTGGTGTTCAGTGATGGGAGATGTGGCACGGTTTGAGAGTCCCAAACAAGCTATGGCATTTGTAGGCCTTGTACCTAACAACAAGATCACAGGGCATCACACGGAGATGTCTTCTGGACGTGAAGCAAGGGGGTAAGGAAAAATGCCCAAGCGAGGAAACAAGATGCTCCGATCGCTTTGTATCCTAGGCGCAGGTTCTTTATGTTTAATGGTGCACAATGGCCGTTTGTCAGATTGCCTATTCGTTGCTTGCATCAAGGAGCGCCTGTCGTCGCCTCGACCTTGGTTCAAAGTACTTGTTTATGTCGCAGCCAAGTTGGTGCGCATAGCTACAGCTCTCCTCAAAAACGAAGAGACGTTCAGCTGGCATATCGAAGGCGGTACTGAAGCAGTGGGAGCTTGAACAAGCCAAAACCGCATAAGCCTTCATCCCTTAAAAGCGAACACTCCGACCTCAAGCAAGATTGATTTCATGAGATGCCTTAACGGCGTCGTCAAACAGCCAATCCCGGGTAATTGCAGATACTTGCATTCGTTCTTATCTGGCACTGACGGATTCCTGTAGTTCATGGTGGGCATGGAGTTCCGAATGGGATCCCGACAGTCCTAAGAGATTGGTGTATGGGTCTCTCGCGTGAAAGTAATCCGCTTGTTGCGAATCGCTTGTCCTCTGTAAGTAATGGAGGGCAAAGGGTATATTGCCTTCGTTTTACGGAGTGCCAGTAGCTATCTCAATTAGGTTGATGAGCAACTACTGTGTGCAAATCAGTCAAGTTATGCGAGCTGTTACGCGACAGATTAATATCCCACTAAACGACCAAAATTGACCCGCCTCTA
>JAHHRH010000063.1 GCA_020025915.1 Sutterella sp. | reverse complement strand
CGGGACGCAGAGGTTTTTGCGTACCAGGCCTCAGGTCTTTTCATGAAAAAAAAGGCTACTCGGAGGAGGACCGAGTAGCCAGAAAAAAGAAATCATAGGAACAAACAACATCTATGACTTCGTTACGTGATTGACCTGGGACAGCAGTCGATGGGCATTGACTGCAAAGAACAACCACGCAGTCTTTCGCAACTTACGAGAAAGTGGAATGGGAGAAGCGGCGAAAGACATAGCGATTATACGCATTATTGAAGTGTTTTGCCAACAGGCGTTTGTCCATTGCGTAGCATCAGTTAAAAAACAAAGTCGTCATAACAGCAACATAATGGCGAAGCCCTAGTGGCCGATATTTTGAACCATAAAGCGCATCAAAACGGTCGCTGCTTTACTCGAAAGCCGGTTGCTTACGAGTATCTTTGACTAGCCTCCGCTATCGAGAGCGCCTCATTGGCTTCGCTAGGTTCTTGTAAAGTACACCAAGAGGCCGAGTGCTTTTGTAGGCGAGCACCTTCTAATAATGGACAAGAGAGCGCATTTTTCATGGCATTCGTGACGCGGTTTAGCCTGAAGCACTGGCTAAACCAAAGAACGCTGGACCTTGGATCGTACGAAGGTCTTCATAGTCAACAGAGATAACAACTGAGATAACGCCAGACGTATGAATAATGCCTGAGAATGTCGTCGGTCATCTTGAAGCATTTTTGTATCGTTGTTGTGTTTGGCATGGTTGTTTCAAGCTTTTCTCGCAAAATGACGAGCAATGCGTCGTCATGTGCTTCTAAGTCTTGGATGTCAGTTTCAGCGAGTAGCATATGTCTGCTGCCTTCAAAACTAAAAGGCTTTGTCACGACTGCAACTGTCAAGATACCGATGTCTTTCGCAATCTGTGCAATCACAGGTGCGGCACCAGTCCCTGTCCCACCCCCATACTGCCTGTAATAAAGAGAAGGTCGGTGCCTTCTAACGTTACACGGATTGCACCTTCTTTTTCAATGGCCGTCGTACGACCGACAACAGGGGGAGATCCTGCGCCCAAGCCCGTGGTACCGAGTTGGATCTTCGTCGGTGCTTCACATTTGATTAATGCCTTGTAGTCCGTATTCACCGCTATGAAGTCAATCTTCTCTGCGGCCGTCTTGATCATATGGTTAACGGCATTATTGCCGCATCGCCAAAACAAATGACTTTGATCGAAATGTCATGAAGAGACTGATTAGAAAGTATTTCGAACCCTTGAGGGAATAGGTGAACCTATTAAAACGAAGACTTGTGATCTTTCACTCTAATCACAAAATAGAGAGACATTAAAAACGGCAATATTGTGAGATCAGGGTGGATGGGTGAGGGCAAAACATGAGGTCAAATCGCTTGAATTGAATCTATGAACTAAGGTGTTTTGATTAGAGAACACTATTTGTGTGAAAAATGACTTTTTGAGGTGGCACTTTGCACACGGACAGAGACAAAAGTTCATTACGGACGCCGTTTAAAGGGTACGAACTTTTGAGGGGCGAATGACAAACTAAGTCACTTTGTGACGTTAACAGTTCGAATTTCGAGAACAAGATCAAAAATTTCGAATCTTCTTCTCTATGAGAAGATTGTGGGTTGTATTAAAACAGCGTTCGCTAAATAAGTACTCCTAGAGAGAACATTATGGATGAATATATCTCGAACTATGTCGTCAATAGGATTTACATAATTTACACATAATTGGTAGGAGTAATACCAATGCTGAAAACCCTGAAAGTCGATATGACTTTGATCCAAAGGTATCGACACTTAATAGCATTCCTCTTGCGCTTTCTTTTAGAAGGCGGGACCAATCAAAGTGACTTTTAGGAGTTATCCAAAATGAATCGTGTGTTTAAAACCAAATGGAGCACGGCTCATCAACAGTATGTCGTCATCGACGAACATCATGCGACTAAAGGAAAGGCCAGTAAGAGTGCTGTCGCCATTGCAGTCGCTACACTTATGAGTGCAGGCGCGGCTTCGGCAGCGTATATGACACCGAATGCCTATCACGAAGACGGTTTCGTGGCGACGAGCGAGGCTAATTGGAATGCGGCCAAAGCATCTTGGGAGTCGAAAGAGTATCAGAAGGACTGGGGCTTGGCTGCGATGAATGCCTCATCCGCCTATGCACTTGGCTACCATGGCCAAGGAGTGGCTGTTGGTGTGATGGACTCGGGGGCGCTTTTACAAAAGCATCCGGAGTTGGCCGGTGATCGATTTCATGCATCACATAACAAGGGGCAGTACGGTTCTACGGGTAACCGTTATCCGCAAGGTGCTCTGCCACAATTTGACGGTAATTATCAGCAGGGGCAGGATTACGACGTCACGGGTGACTGGACTCTTAACGTCAATGACTCGCATGGTACGCACGTCACTGGCACTGTAGGTGCTAACCGTGATGGTGAAGAATTTCATGGTGTAGCTTGGGGCTCTGACGTACACGTTGGCAATACTGGCGGCACTGACGATTCAAACTATGGTCCATTCTTGGACTATCAGTTCTTCAAGAATGGCTGGGGCCAACTGGCAAAAGATTTGATTGCAGCCAATGGTGAAAAGCGTGGTGGCGTCATTAACAATAGTTTTGGGACGAATACGCGTGTTAAGGCTGGTAATGACTCCCAAAAAGGGAATGACGGTGGCAACATTGGCAATATGATGGAAGTGAATACCGTTTCTGATACTGAATATGAATATTTCATGTTCAAGCAAAAGTATGGCGAGGGAAACAAGAACTTCGTTGACGCAGCGTATGACGCAGTAAAAGATACCAATGTCGTTCAAACGATGACGACAGGTAACCGTGACATGGTTCACCCGTACTATCGTGCGCTCTATCCATATTTTAATCCTGAAGCTGAAAAGCATTGGATCGCTGTTGCTGGTTTAGAAAAGCTTCAGGACGGTAAATACGGCTTGATCAAAACCTTTAACGAAGCTGGTAACGCGAAGTGGTGGACGGTTGTTGGTCCTGGTGATGATATTTATTCCTCTGCTGTCGTTGAAGGTAGTTACTTAATTCCTGGTAAACCAGCTGATGATCCAGAAGTGCCTGAAGGTACACCGTTAGGAACACCTTGGTACGCTTCTTGGGGCGGTACGTCTATGGCAGCGCCTCACGTCACGGGTGCCATGTCCGTTTTGATGTCTCGCTATCAGGACATGTCTGCGATTCAGGTGCGTGACGTGATGTTTACGACCGCGCGTCATACCAATCCAGATGGCAACAATTTTGAAGGGTGGACGAATACGGACGGTACTACACCGAAGGACGGTGAAGTCTCTGACCGCATGGGCTGGGGTCTCCCTGATTTGAATAAGGGCATGTATGGTCCTGGGCAGTTACTTGGTAAGTTTGACTACGAAATGTCAACAACCAAGTTGGATGTTTGGACAAACAACATTAGCCAGGTGGCGCTTGATCAGCGTGAACGTGAAGATTTAGCCTGGAAGGTTGCCGCCGAAAAGTGGTTGAAGAATCCGACGCTTACGTTGGGTGATGAATATACCCAAGAAGAAAAGAAGCTCATTGGCGAAGTGTTTTTGGATACGCCTGACGACTTGGTTGGCATTACGGCCGAAGAAGAAAAGGTCGATGAAAAAGACGCGATCAAATGGCGTACCGAATACTTCCAGAAGCGTCTCGCTACGATTAACGGCAAGATCAAAGACGGTCTCTACGACGGTTCTCTCGTCAAGCGCGGCGAAGGCACACTCGTGATGACCGGTAACAACAGCTACCGTGGCGGGACTACCGTTGAAGACGGTACGCTCCTTGGCTTTGCTGAATCCTTTGGCCTGACGGTTGACGACAAGCAAGCCACGCATAACGGTAAGGTCGTTGTCAATGGGGGCAAGTTTGGTCTTTTAGAAAAGTACGAAGACAACTTCACGATGACGGGTAGCCATGAAGCGGGTAAGCATGACGTTCAAGGTAGTGACGAAGTCAAAGTCCCAGCTCACTCTGTCGACGTGACCGTCAATCAGGGCGGTAGCTTCCAAATCGCTGCTGGTCAGCACGTCAAAATGGGCGAACTCACCTTCAATAAAGGTGCAGGTTACACGGTTGGTTCGACCGATGTAGACGTCCTCAAGGAAGCTTATAACGGTAAGGCTCAGACGGGTACAGTTGAAGCCACTAAGGTCACGGGTGACAAGCTGGCGGTTGCTAATCCGGACTACGCGTTCTTTAAGACGGACTTGAAGGTTGAAGGCAATACGCTAACGGGTACACTCTCTCGTGACGAAACGAAGCACTTTGCAACGTATGCGCTCAATGACAATGGTCATGCGATTGCCGGTGCGCTCGAATCTACAGGCAAGGGCGGTCTTTATGACACTTTGATTGGCGGCACGAAGGCTGACTTGACGAAGACCTATCAGAGCTTGGGTGACGACTTCTTACTTAATACCCGCAACGCTGCCATTAATAACGGCATGTTGATGGCTCGCGCTGTCAAGGATCAGGTTGCCGGTATTGGCGAAGGCCGTGTTGCAGAAATGGCTGATGGTACGGCTCGTCTTTGGGCAACTGGCATTGGCAGCTGGTCAACGCTTGACTACGGTCAGTCCAACATGGATAGCGACTTCTATGCTGGTCTTGTTGGTGCTGAAGTGGATGTGGCTGATTCGACCAAGATCGGTGTCTTCTTTGGCGCGGGTAAGACTGACAACAAGGCGGGTGCCGCCACAGTAAAGAGTGACGACATTCACTTTGGTCTCTATGGCTTAACCAATATCAATGATGTGGCAGCCGTGAGCTACGGTGTCATCCATAGTCACCTTGACGCTGATGTGACGCGTAGCCTTCAGGTCGGCTCGCAGTTAGGCTTTAGCGCTTTTGGCGACAAGACCGATGTCACGCAGATCTTCGGTGAAGTAGCCTACAAGGGTCTCAACACGGCCGCTTACAGCGTAGAACCATATTTTGGTTTGAGTTGGATCCATGCGAAGTCTGACGACTATAACGAACAAGTCGGCACGATGACCTTTGCTACCAAGACGGACGCTCAAGACGTTCAGGTAACAAGTTTAGGTGTTCGTGGTGCAATGCCGTTTGCCGTTGGCAACACGCAGATGGCTGTGAAGGGTGATATCGCTTGGAACCATTTCTTTGGTGATACCGAAGCCGAAGCCGCTATGAATTTGAGTGGCTCTGGTGTGGCTCACTTGAAGGGCGGTGAATTGGGCGATATGGCCACGGTAGGCTTAGGCGTTGAAGCTAAGGTCGGCAAGATGACTACCATGGGCGTTTCTTACACCGGCGCCTATGATGGTGACATCACGTCGCACGGTATTACCGCTAACGTTCGCTTTAATTTCTAAGTCGGAAATTTAAAGCACGGTTGACCTAATCAACCGATCAATCAAGGGCTGACTCAAGTGATTGAGTTGGCCCTTCTTGTAGTGCGCCCTGTATGGGCGCGTTCTAATGGGTGAAAGTCCCGAGCGCATAGCCGGAGGCAAGGGTGTCCATTGCGAGATGGAATCTGAAGGAAGCCCGAGGCAAAGCGCTGATCCGATGGACAAGAACCACATCAGGCATACGAGGATGGGTAAGGCCGCTGAACAAACTGAAGCCCTAAGCTACATGGAATCCAAGGTGTAAATGTGGCGGATACATGGCGGGTGGGGTGCGAAATTTGGATCTGCTGATTTTGAGTTAAAAGGTCACCTCTTGAGCATGGTTGTGTAGCTGTGCTTCATAGTCAAGAGGGCTCATCATGTTAATCGTCGAGTGTGGTCTCTTCGTATTATAGATATTGATCCAGTTGATGACGTTTTCTACAGCATCCACATAGCTGTCAAAACGCTTTCTTCCAATGAGGGTTTCGCGCTTCAAGAAACAGACATACATCGAAAATCAGGAGACGCCTGATTAACTTAAACTGCGCGGCTTATATCTCTGCCCTAAAGGACGAAGCTTTACGCCGCAATTGGTTAAAACTATGGTTATGAGTAGCTTGACAAATACCGAATCGACAAAAAGAAGCCGAGTCAGCAGTTAGTCCCTTTGAAGAGAGGGGACTAACTGCTGACTCAGAAGAGAATCTCCGTCGACGACGGCGGAGAAAGAATCATTGATACCGAAAAATGACGGATTGATTAACGGCTCTTGAAGAGAGATAAATCGTCAGACCACTGGCCAACGAGTTCGCCTTCGAGGTTATAAAGCTTGATCTTCATCGTGTAGTCGACGAGCTTCTGACCGTCAGGGGCTCTGGTGACGATATCAGTAATCTCAGACTTCATAATGTAGTCAAAAGGTCACTTTTTCCGTCAATAAAATGCATGAGGCACCTCGCAAAAGTGAGGAGATGTAAACACAGATGTTAGCAAAAACGCTCAACAGCTATAGTTAATCTTAATGGCATCAAGATTTTTTCTACAAGTCCTCGCGTCACAAAGATCTTAATAAGGAGATCATCATGAGCAAACTCGGTTTTTTGGTTGCTGTTGCTGCTGTTGGTCTTGGAGCGGCCGTAGGCGCTTGGTATTACAAATATCAGCTCTATGGTTGGTTACCTTCGACAGCTTCGTCTGAGCTCAAGAATGTTGACGGCTTATTGATGGACAAGGAAGGTAAACCTTTTACTGGTCGTGTCAAAGATGCTTCAGATTCCGGCTACTCTCTTTATGCCTATAAAGACGGCAAGCTTGACGGGCTCAATGTGGTCTTCAGTGAAGGTCAACTTCGTGAGATTGGGCACTGGCAAAACGGTGAGCAAAATGGCCTTTTTGAAGCCTGGACAGACACAGGTGTGCTAGTAGACCACGGCATTTTCAAAAATGGTGAGCGTGATGGCGAGACTGTTCAATATTGGCCAGATACCGGTAAGCTCAAGGTCAAGGCTCAGTATCAAGCAGGTAAGCTCAATGGTCTCGTTGAACAATACTATCCCTCGGGTTCCTTGCAATTGAAGCACACGTACGCTGATCATCAGCTACATGGTGAAGCTTTGGATTATTTCGAAAATGGACAACTTCGAAGTACAGTGACCTTTGAGCATGGCAAGCAGAACGGCCCGTTTAAACTTTTTTCTGATGACGGTCAGTCTTTAGAAGAGGGAGTGCTTAAAAACGGTGTACGTCATGGTCCTTTTACCGTTTACTTTCCTCAGACAGGTAAGCCATCCCGTCAGGGTACTTATAAGATGAATGAGTATGACGGTGAGGTGACTACGTGGCGACCTGATGGCATGAAAGTTGTTCAGACCTACAAAAATGGTGTTGCCAATGGCTGGCAGAAAAACTACAACTCACAAGGGGTGTTGATGGGCGAAATGATGATGAAGAATGGTCGTGCGACGGGTGAATTTCGTGCCTATGATTCGCGAGGCAATCTTGTTGAAGAGGGCACACATGATGATAATGCTGTGAGCACTGTCAAGGAAATGTCTTCGCCAAGACCAGAGTCGAATGAGGTTGCACCCAATGACAATGGTGGGATCGTGATCAAAGAGGTGAATGAGTAGGTCCATCGTTCGAGTGATGACAATGATCAGCGAACCAAGGTATGGATTTATTGAGGATAGAGAGGATGTATAAAGGCTTTTGGTTGCTGCCAGGTGTCCTTTTGTCATTTGTCTCAAGTGCTGACGAACTTCATACCAATGCGTTTGGAGACGTATTTAATGGCAGTTCGCCATTTTATGTCGGTCATGTAGATACTTCTACAGAAGGACGTTTATGGTGCAATGCTTTCGGTGACATTTTTGTTGAGGGCAGTCCTTTTGCAGTAGGGCATCTCGACAGTGTCACTTCAGAGGGTGTGCTTTACCCAATTGTGGCGTAAAGCTTCGTCCTTTAGGGCGGAGATATAAGCCGCGCAGTTTTAGGTTAA
>JAHHRH010000062.1 GCA_020025915.1 Sutterella sp. | reverse complement strand
GTCACAAAACTTGGCTCCCGTCGCAAGATCTTTGAGCGATTTGTCCAGACCCACCCTAAAACAAACGACCGCTACGTTCCATCACGTGCGGTCGTTTTGGTTGACTCAATACGAATAGGATGCAAAAGCATCAGGCCCAATAATCCCAACCTGTCTTAACAAAGAGAATCGCCAAAACCGTGATGATGACTGGACGCACAATGCGGCCACCATTTTTCATCACAAGCCCTGAGCCGATGTAGTGACCAGCAATCCCAAAACAACCAGCTAAAGCACCCAAGACCCAATCCACTTGGCCAGCGACCGCAAACGTGACCAACGCAGCTATACCGCTCGAAAAGTTCACGATCTTCATTTGCCCTGCGGCATCACGAACGCCTAACTTTGCAAACGTAGCAAATGCAAGCAATAAGAATGTGCCAGCACCTGGGCCATAGAAACCGTCATAAGCCCCACAGACAAAGGAGCAGAGACCCAACAGGATCCAACGCTTCTTGATATCCATCTCTTCGCCTTCGGCAGACAAAGTTTGTTTTCGCATCACCAAAAGCGCAGCCAAAGGCAAACAGATAATCAAGATGATCTGAAACACCGAAGCCGGCAGCATTAAAGCAATACGTGCCCCAACAACACTCCCAACGAAGGCAGCGGCAACGGGCACAGTAGCCAAACGCATATCAATAAAACCACCTCGATAGAGTCGAATTGTCGAAATGAACATCCCCATGGCACTCGAAAGCTTATTCGTGCCAATCGCCATGTGTGGCGGCACACCCGCGATCAAGTAACCAGGCAAGGTGATTAACCCACCCCCTCCAGCAATGGAGTCAACCAATCCGCCAAGAAAGACGAGCGGACAAACAATCAACAAGGTGGTTAAGTCTGGCAACATGGTGATTCAAAATGAAAAATAATCGCGAAAAAAACGCGCTGACTGAGCGCGTTTGTGCCTTTAAAACGAACGGGGTTATTATAAGCTGTTCGCCCCTTTAAAACGCTTAATCGCGGGTTTTCATTGGGCAGCTCGTTGTACGAGCGTTAGCATCGCTTTGCGCGCATCAGACCATGGAATCCGCTCCTGTTCTAAACGCAAATTGGCCATGTCACCCGCCTTGAGCGCCTCAAACACGTCACACTCTTCATGCGTCAAGTATTCAAGATAGGTGCCCGACGCTTGACGGTTTTCAGGAACGGTCAACGACCGATAACGCTCTAACGTCACTCGATTCATCATGACGGATTCGACCTGCGGCAACACTTCCCGCAAATGCGCGAGGATCTCAAGGCCATAAGTATCGATATCACCCCAATAAATTACACGCGCACGGCGCACCCACGGGATCTCAACGAGTTGGGTGACGCTCGCGCCTAAACCAAAGAAGACAACCGATTTTTGTTGCGCTTCAAAGGCAAGCCCTGTTTGAAGATTTTCTGAGATGAAGACAACCTCAGGGCAAAGCGGCAACTGGACCCAAGCTTCGACTGGCACAGTGAGATCGGATAACCCGTGCAACGTTGCTTGGTCATTGTCATCTAAAAGCCGCCCACGAATGAGTCTAGGTAATGGTTTCAGACCACACACCGTTTCAAAAGACGGGACAATGGCTAAATCAACACAATTACCCTCATACTGTGCTGAACGAATAGCAGTCAACAAACGTTGTACAACCTTCTTTCGCGGTTCAGTGAACCACTTGGTATCAACACCTTCGATCGGAAGTTGGCGTATATAAAGCCCGCTCGCAGGATTCGCGACAAACCAAGCAAGCACTCGGTGTAGGGCCTCAACGGCCTCATCGGACCATTCGGCAAGCATCGTCCATTCGTGCACCAAGGTTTCAGCCAACTGAGGCCACTGGAGAACGAAACGTCGAGCGCGCATCACCACCTGCGTCCATTGTTCGCTCACACCAGCTACCTTGGCGACTGCCTTGGTACTGTGAAAAACCACCCGTACAGGCACTGTTTGCGTACCAATCGAACGCCAGGCAACGGTATCAAGTTCGATCTCAAAGTCACCTAAAGCCTTCGCTTCAATCCATGCATCACGCCAAGCTAGTACCTCATCGATCTTCGCCAACACGTCTCGTTCCGCGGGTCGACCCAAGGGCACAACCCACGGCCACGTGACGGTCGTTGCGAGGCCAAGCGCTTCGCGTAAGACATTGATGCGCTCTCGTTGAAAACGTTTAACGGCGAGCGTTTGGACTTCAGCTAGCGATTTCATACGACTATTAGGCCTTCCAAACTAAGCGCTGCTTCGCGCCGTCATAAGGAATCGACAAGACGCTTGAGAGCTTACGATCCGTAATATGCACGATACAAGCGCCGCCAATAAAGGGTTCAAGCGTCGTGACGGCCTTGTCTGGCGTCGCCACAATCATCTGGAAGCCAAACTGACGGAAGATATTCATCGCCAACGTCGTAAAGTCGCTATCCGCCTTATCGAAGGCTTCGTCAAGCACCACGGGCGCATAGGTTGGCACCGTAACACTGTCGCCACAGAGCTGATAGCGTAGGGCAGCGGCCAAACACGTGGTCGTCAACTTCTGACGCTGGCCGCCCGACTTACCGGCACCGCTACGATAGACTTCCACTTCTCGGCCTTGTTCGTCTACCTCTTGACCAATAAATTCAACATGACGGCGAACGTCCAACACCGTTTCGCGGTAGGTACGATTTTCTGTCGTGTCCTTCAGATGACCAACGAGTTTTGCGAGAATGCCAAAGCGATTTTCAGCTTCGTCTTCGTTACTCTTAATATCCCAAGCGCCCTCTAAGGCCGCACGCAACTGCTGACGGAATTCGACCACGGTCGGCAAAACGCGATCTTGAGACAAGATGCGTAAGAAGGTCTTTTTTCCGCCACGCGACACGTTAAATGGCACCACACGAAGGCTATTGTTAACGGTCTCCAGGCGCTGCAAGATATCGCGACGTTCTTCGGTCAAATACTGCTGCAGCTGCGAGAGGTTTTGCATACTCTGCTGACGAAGGAGTTCTCGAAATTTGGCTTCAAAGTCCGGCAAACGATCGTTTTCAAGCGACTCAAGCAACTTGAAATAGCTCCCTGCAAAGTCAAGCCCAGCCCCCAAGTCTGCCGACTCGGCTGGAAACTTTTCTCTAAAGGTCGCAAACGCGGTTTCAACCTTTTGACGTTCAACCAACACCGCCTTATCTGCTTCACCAATCGCATCGTTCATGCGCTTAGCGACGGCATTTGTAATGGTATCGAGCGTATCCATCGTGAGCCCACCTAAATCCCCCCCAAAGAAGTCACCAACCCCTTGGCGAACCTCGTTAGTAAGATTTTCGATCGCATTACCCCACTTTAAACGCAACTTCCCCAATCGCGCATCAATGGTAGCCAAACGGTTTTCAGCAGCCTTCAATTCTGCCTTAGCATCCGTGAGTTTGTCTTCGGTCACCACACTGCGACCGCGCAAATCAACGATAGCCTCAGCCAACGCCTTCAGAGCTTCATTCCCTTCACGCACAACTTGAATCTGTTTTTCAAGACGAGCAATATCGGCCAAAATAGGCGATGGATCCATATCGGTCCACGTCGTGGCCGCAATCGTCTGGCAATGACCCAAACGGCTATTGGCGAGCTTATCTTCTTCGTCTAAACGAGCGAGTTCAGTTTTGACATTTTGAATCGCGATACGCTTCGTTTCTTCTTCTGCACGTAAAGCGGCTAACTTGGCTCGGTTATCCATACCCAGCACCCAAGCACGCGCGTCGTTGATCTCTAGCCGATCGTTCTTGTCGTAGCGGGTATGCGTCTCTTTAATAAAACCCGATTTCGTGACAGCCTGACGTGCAGTTGCCCATTCATCGGCTGAAACAACACAACGATAGTTGTAGTCTCGGCGCAAAGTTGCTTCAATCCAGGCAGCATGGTCGCTATCCGTCACACGGATCTTCTTTAAAATCGAATCGTCGTCCAAGGGGTGATTATCCTCAACCCAGGCGCCACCCGTACGACAAAGGCGTACGTGCTGTCCCCAATGATTGTCACCAATCACTTGGGAAACTATCGGAAAATCTTCAGGCGTCACTAAGAGCGACAGGGCCAAAGGACGTAAAGCACGTTCAATGGCGCCTCGCCAAGCAATGTCGCCCGGCAACACTTCAATCGATTCACCAGCAAAAACCAATTGACTCGTTTTAAGCCCGGCAGCCTTCGCAATCTGATCACGCACTTTTAAAAGTGCAACCGGGATCCCTGAACGCTGCGATTCTAACGATTCGATTTCTTCGACAAGACTCTTTAATTCAGTCTCCGTCTTTTTAACTTCACCCGACAAGTCACCAATCTTAGACATGCGCGCTTCACGGGCTACATCTGCACCAGCGACTTCTGCGCTCACACGATCCATCAACACTGCATACGTTTCAGCAGACGTTGGGAGCGTTTCGTCTAAAGCATTGGTCGCCGCTTCAACCTTACCGCGCTCTCGCATGGCACGATCGCGATCGGCTTCACGACGTGATTTTTCAGCTTCCCAACCAGCAATCTGATCACCACCACTTTGGCGCTGACGAAGCTCCAAGTCGGCCAAATTGGCCTTTTCGTTAGCTAACTGTGTTTTTAATGCGTTACAGGCCTCTTCATGCCGACGACAAGCCCCTTCAGCTAAGGTGGCATCCGCCATCAACATGGTTTCACGATGCGACTCACGATAGGCATCGAGGTTGGCATAGAGAATATCCAAGTGTGCCTTTTTGACTTCTGCCTTTTGCATGCCCTCAAAGGCCGTGAGCGCAGGATTCAAAATCTTGATCTGCTGCATCGCGCTCATCACCGCACGGTGTGAGGCATCGAGTTCTGTGAATTCTTCAACTAAGCGCGTCGCGATCCCGTAGGTCTTCGGTTCATCGAGCATGAAGCTACGCAAGAAGTCATTCAAGTCACCGAGGTTTTTGGCTGACTGCGTCTTATGAAGTAACTTCAAAGCCAGCGAACTTTTGATCCCTAAAAGTCCCGTAAAGGCAGCTTCATAAGGCGGGAATAATTCCGAAATCTTGGCATCCGCACCCAACACAGCCTTCAACTGATGCTGATCAAGGTCACCATCAATAAAGTCATTGAGTTCGGTTTTGATGTCAATATCGCGCTCAAGCACCACATAGCGGCGCTTGACGTCAGAAACGGTATTTTCAACGCCACGCAACCAAAAGAGCTGCAAAAGCGTCACACGCTTACGGGCATTCGCAAAGGTTAAGGCCAACACCGAGATCGTTGTGCCCTTACGCAAATATTGCGTCGTGACGCCCGAGGCCGTCTGCAATTCGGACCAGGCCCCGCGCACATAGCTCACAATCGAACGGTCACTGCGGCTCTTGCCACCTGCTTCATGCGCGGCCGCATTAAAGTCCACCCATCTTGGTGGAATCATGAGCTGTGAAAAGGCGTCCAATAAGGTTGACTTACCCGAGCCCGACGCCCCGACAAAAAGAAATCCATCTTCGGCAATCGGAATATCGTAGTAGCCGTTAAAAGTCCCCCAGTTATTGACCTGCAAACGCACCGCACGGAATTGGTCTTCCGGCATCAATTCAGGAAATAGCGCAAATTCCGTCATGCTTCATCATCCTCTTCATCATCGACTAAGTCGACGTCTTCTAGTCCCATCTCATCTTCAGGGGCAACACCGGGCTCAGTAACACTCACAGGCGTTGTGACCTTGCCTTCGTAATAGGCCTTCACTTCTTCAACCACGTCTGCCGTCATAATCATCTTAAGCACAGGCGAAATTTCGTAGCTTTCTTCGGCATTACGTAAGTGGCGTAGTACCCCAAAGCGCTCAGCCTTTTTGACGGCGCCCGTCAAATGCTTTTCAAAGCCCACACGGTCCGTGGTTTCATTGCCAATCACAGCCAAATATTCGCGGATTTCGTTGAGATAAATCACCGCGCGTTCACCGCGACCTTCAGCAGCCGACAAGCGTTGGCGTAACAACAAAAAGAGATAGGTCTCGATATAGGTAAGCGGCTTACGCTTTAATAAAATCGGTGCCTTCACGATCCCGGTTTCAGTCTGACGCGTAAATGCAATCATCTGATCCCGGTCGATAATGAGATCTAAAAAGAGGTCATGCAAGCGGCTACGAATTTCACGTTCTGTTGCTTCCAACGCACGCCAAATCACCGGCATACGCGTACCGTCGAGCACTGGTCCCTTGAGTAACTGCACAAGGGCTCGACGAGCATCTAAGCTTAGCTCACCCGTATCGTCACGCCAGAGACCGGCCGGCTGTCGAGCGCCTTGATCATTCATAGGTTCGAGTGAGGTCATCTAATTTATCCTTTACAAAATAAAGTGCTACCACCGTCGCAGAGCGTGTTTGTCCATCAAGACCTTGCCAAGTGAGGGTTTCGGTCCCAGTACCTGGGATCCCTGCGCGAAGAGCAAGTTCGATCAAGCCGACCACACTACCCAAGCCTTGCTTTGCTGGATAGGCAGCCAATACTTCGGCCACACTCGCCTGATCCTTGCGACTTAAGACGTCAACCACATTGGCTTTCAATTCACGCAAATTAATTTCGGAGCGTTTAATGCGTTCGCCCACTTCGGCCATGTCAATCTGCGCCACAATCCCATCTTCAATCGGTTGAGGCCGTGCGCGCGTCACAGGATCCCACAAGGTCATTTGCGACACTGAATGAGGCGTAAAGCCCGTATGACTAATCAAAATTCCAGTCTGACGCACAGCATTGGTGGTTTTAGCCGCTTCCATCCCGGCGCTCATCGTTTCAGTTAACAAACGATTCAAACGATGCTCTTCAAGATACTGACGGCTTTCAACAAAATGACGCAATCCATGAGCCAATCGACGCGTCGTTTCATGAACGTCTCCGCCCTTTTCTAATAGGCTTCGACGCATATAACGCAAAATACGACGCTCTTCTAGCGTCAACGCTTGAGCAAAATCGCGACTCAACACGGCGTCAATTGACTCCTCTAACCGTGAGGAAGCTACTGGATCATTTAACAAACGCCAAAAAGCAAAGAAGGTGCGGCCAGCCGCACTCATGCGAATTAAATCAAGCCCCGCAAAGACATCGTCCAAGACATCCCCACGAGAGCCCGTGCCTTCCATAATCTTGCGTCGTAAATCGCTATTCAACGTTTCAAAACGATCTTTCACGCGATGGAAGTCTCCCACCAACCCTGAAAACAACGTCAGAATTTCGCGTGCACGCTCTAAAGCCGTGTCTTTATCTAATACATGAATCTCGCCACGATCGACCGCATCGAGTTCGCAACGCAAACGACTCATCTCTTTCATGAGGCGAGAACGGCGGCGCTCCACATCTCGATCAGTATCTTCTTCAAGCGTATCTAACGCATCAATCACCAATGCCAAACGCGACTCGGTGGCTTCAGAACGAGGCTTTGCCATACCACTCACAATGCGGATGGCTTCAGCTGAAGCTGACGTCAGAGCATAGACGTCTTCATCGCTACCATAAGGCAACGTACGCTCAAGATAGCCTTGACTTAACCACTGGGCGACATATTCGCGCGCCGACTGGGGTAAATCAACATTCGTGGCACGAAGTTCTTCAAGGCTATGGTCAAGACGGGCAAAAAATTCGGACGCTCGTAAACCGTGGTCTTCATCGGCAAGATGTTCAGCTAAGAGCGAAAGAATGGCAGGCGCATTATCGGCCGCTAACAATTTCCATAAAGGTTGCGCTCGCAACGATTGGAAATTAGGGTATGAAGTTGAGGCTTTCATGAGCCAAAAATCGTTATCTATATGTGGAATAAACGTAATTTTATCATTATAAATACTTGAACGATGAACTATCCCCACTTTGTGAGACAGTTTTAACAACGGCGGTTTAGACGCCACT
>JAHHRH010000061.1 GCA_020025915.1 Sutterella sp. | reverse complement strand
TGGCACGTTTCCATCCAGACCGAGTACGAAATGGAGCCTCCCGAGCATGCTGGCGATAGTGTCGGCATTGACATGGGATGCGTGCGTTTCTGCACGCTTTCCGACGGCACATTCTTCGAACCCTGCGCTACACTCAAGAAGCTACTCCGCCGTTCACGACGGAGAGAACGTCCACAGAAGGCTTCATGCGCACAATCGCTTGATTGATGGGTCCACTAAAGCGCCGCAGTATCGTCAGAGGATTGAAACGAAAGTGGACCGAAGAGTTTGACAGTTCATGTTTAGATGGTATGCATCTCCACATTGCAACTTAAAGCCCATTCTATTTTTTCTCGCTTGCATAAAACATGCCCATTCTCTACAATCTTTTATCATTTAACGCATCCTTAAAAGACGACACTAAGCTATGACCCACATCACTTCTGACATTTTTTATTTAGGACCATGCTCAGAGATCCCTTCCCTGATGACGCTCCCCTATGTGGATGCCTTTGTATCATGCGGCTTTCCGTCACCCGCGAGTGACTATGAAGCAGAAGACTTTGATTTGAATGGTTATTTTGTTCGTAATCGCTCGTCCACTTTTGTCGTCAAGATGGAAGGTGAAGCCTTGATTGATGCGGGCATTATGCCTAACGACATTTTGATTGTTGACCGGTCACTTGACGCGAAACCCGGTGACCTCGTTTTGGTCTTTTATGAGGGTGAATATCTTGTGCGTCGCTATCGTTTAGAAGGTCACCAACCCTCTCTACACTCCGATAACGCTAATGGTCTTTTTGCCGTCATCACCCCCACGACGGATGAACAATTTTCGATTGAAGGAGTGGTTACTGGGCTCGGTCGCCGTTATTGGTAATGTCCATTCGTTCGAAGTGCGCTCCGCTTTGATCTTGACATCCTGCTAGTGTCATTTCGTGTTTATCCTCAAAAGAATGTCGTATCACCATCACACTTCTCACTGAACGCAACTGTTAAACCGCAGGTGGCCTTCACGGCTTCTCACATCTTTGGTGCTTAGTCAATGCACGACCAAAACGTCATCCCAATTGGTCGTATAGCATGGTGTCAAGAAGTCTCGCTTCATCTCCCACTTGGTAGAAAGTGCCGAACTCGCGGTTTTAATAATCCCTTTGCCATATAAGTCGGTCAAGGTATCCATCACACTCATGAGTTCTCGACGCTTAACGCGTTGAATGTCTGCCGCTGAATCATCAAACAAAGACTGCGATAAGGCCGGTGCACCTTCGTCCACTAATTGAGAGAGAATCACACCGGCACGACGATACTTGATTCCAGGGCGCCAAGCCTGTTCTACCAACGTACAGGCAGCATACGTTAGGCGTAACGTGTCAGACGTAGGTCGATCAAACTCGATCGTAGGCGACGCATAGTATTGCGGATCGTCCGTTCTAAAGGGATCAGACTGAAATTGCACCGTGAGGCGCGTCGCTTCCGTGCCTTCTGCTCTCAAGATGCGCGCAGCTGAAGCCATATGTACCGAAACCGCAGCAAGCACACTATTTTTGTCGGTAATCAACTCACCGAAACTACGTGAGCGCACGATCTGCTGCCGTTTAGGTGGCGTTTCTACGAGCGGAAAACATACTTCACCTTGTAACTCAAGCCAAGTGCGCTCTAACACTACGCCACCTAACTTACGCACGGTGGTTCGAGGAAGCCTCACAAAATCTAAGACGTGCTTGACGCCTAAAGCTTGGAGTTTAAGGGTCAGGGCGCCGCCAATACCCCACACCTCATCGATGGGTGTCATGGACCAGGCTTTAGTTTGTCTGGTTGGCGTTAAATCGTCCCAATTAAGCACAGACTTAAAGGCGGGATAATTCTTCGCGTAGTGGTCACAAAGCTTAGCTAGGGTTTTGGTGGACGCAATGCCCACACACGTCGGAATCCCTGTCCACTTTAAAACACGGTCATGGACTTGAAACCCTAAGGTGGTAAGGTCAATCGGCATCCCGGTAACATCCGCAAACTGCTCATCAATCGAATAGATCTCTTGACGTGGCACGAGAGTACGAATCGTAGTCATCATGCGATTAGACATGGATTGATAGAGTTCATAATTACTCGAGCGCACCACAATATGATGCTTTTCAACCAAGTCTTTAATCTGAAAGAGAGGTACACCGCACTTAATGCCTAAAGCCTTCGCTTCAGCGGTGCGCGTCACCACGCAGCCATCATTATTTGAAAGCACAATCACGGGCTTACCTCGAAGCATCGGTTCAAAGACACGATGAACCGACGCATAAAACGTATTGCCGTCAATGTGAAGAAAGCGCATGATGGTGAACCTTGATGTTTACGTATGCTGATATGAGAGTCATTTTAACCTGAGAGAATTTATTATTGCAAACAGTAAATATCTACGTGCCTCTTTCTGCTGTTTGTTTTATGCAAATCTCATGTTCGTTCATGCAATCTTATGTTAGATTGATGCTCCATCCTCCTTGAATATCTCCTCTTTCGTTTATCCTTCAAAAATCTAATCACTTCACCCTATTCTTATTGGCGCATATCAAAGCATTAGCTCGACTTCAGGAAGATTTTTTTAGCTTCTGCTAAGGTATTTCATATCATTTTTGGTGTGCACCTTTTGTGCTACACACTTTTAAGTATTGGAGTTTGATGATGTTAAACCGCAAAATCGAGGTACACGACCTCGCAAGGCAAGCCCAGGTGAACATAAATACCCGTATTGCGTCCACTTCTTCCTCCTCTACAACATCCTCATCAACATCCACACGTTCACTCTAACGTGTGCGATTCCTGGCTTCGCTTGACCGCCCTGGTTTCTTTGGCGAGCCCACTCAACTTTCCTTTTCTTTTTTGACATTTTTGTCGGTTGATGTCGCGTTTTTAGGCGCATTGGTTGGCTTTAATTACGCCCTCATTGCACCCAAAATCCGTCTAAAAAAGCCAAATCACGCTAGACATGCGTCTTGAGACGGCCAAAAATGCCTTCAACTAACTAAAACCCCTCTTGGAGACACCTATATGGACCTCATCAAAAACTGGAAGTTGCATCTTCTAGCGCTCGTGATCGTGATCATTGCCGAATCGATCGGCATGCTTCGCTTTGGACTCGTTGTCCTTTTGCCCTTGCTTTACGCCTTGGTCTTAGGCGGACTGATTTCTTATCCGAAATTCAAGATCCTAAAGATGCCTGAAATGGATCGTGCGGCCAAATTTATGCCGATTGCCATGTTGGTCTTGCTCGCCAAAATTGGTTTAGGGATCGGTCCCAATCTTGAGATGCTCCTCAATTCGGGCTGGGCACTCATCATGCAAGAATTTGGTCACTTCTTTGGCACGTTGATTTTTGGTTTGCCGGTTGCCTTGTTGCTTGGCATGAAGCGTGAGGCCATTGGTGCCTGCTACTCGATCGACCGTGAACCTAACGTCGCCATCATCAGTGAAAAATATGGCTTAGATAGTCCTGAAGGCCGCGGTGTCATGGGCATGTACATTTGCGGCACGGTCTTTGGTGCCCTTTGGATCTCGATTCTTGCAGGTATCGTTGCGGGGCTTGATATCTTCCATCCGCATTCGTTAGCGATGGGGGCAGGCATTGGCTCCGCTTCGATGATGGCTGCAGGTACGGGCTCGATCATTACGGCCTATCCTGAAGCCGCTGAAACGGTGGGGGCTTATGCGGCCGCTGCCAATTTGATGACCTCGGTGCTTGGTATTTATTTTGCGCTCTTCATTTCGCTTCCGATCACGGTCAAAATTTACGAATTCGTGACGGGCGATAAGCGTACGGCCTAAATCAATCCAATCTGCACGCTTTGAGAAGAAACACAGCATTTAAGGATATCAATCATGAACGCCATAATCAACCATCTTGAAAAAGTCAAGGACTATCTCTTCATTCTTCTAGTGACGGGACTCTACACCTTAGTCGCCAATACCTTTGGTTATCACGGCGATATCGCGCAAGGTGCCGTTGGCATTCTCATCATTGTCGCCATCGCTTTCTTTGGTGTCGTCATTCAAATGTTGCCAGGCTTCAATAAGCTTCCAGTGGTCTTCTGGGTCTCGATTACGGCTGTGATCGTCTCGATCCCGAGTTTCCCTGGCGGCATCTGGATTGTTGAACAGACGAAACACATTAACTTCCTCGCGACCACCACCCCCATTTTGGCCTATGCCGGGCTTTGCTTAGGCAAGGACATTGAAGCCTTCAAGCGCCTCTCTTGGCGTATCGTTCCTGTCGCCATGGCCGTTGCTTCGGGGAGCTTCCTTTGTGCCACGGCTCTCGCCGAATTGATGCTTCACCTTGAAGGTATTTTCTAAAGCGCACAACCAACATCATGCGCCTCACGACACACCTTGAGGCGTCAACCACGACAACATTCTTAACAGAGGAGCGGATCGCTTTAGCAGATCGTCAAACCTGCGACTAAAGCGATCCAACAAACATCCATGGATCAAGCAACCATCAAGCAAAAAGTTTGCGACGCCATCGTCGCACATCGTGCTGAGATTGAAGCCATTGCCGAGGCCATTCTCGCTGAACCAGAACTCGGCTTTAAAGAATTCAAAACCTCCAAAAAAGTTCAAGAAACCTTATCTCAGCTCGGGATTGAATTTACGACGAATCACGGTCTCACTGGTGTCAAAGCACGCTTAAAAGGACGTACGTCAAAACGCACGATCGCAATGCTCGCTGAACTCGATGCAATCGTTTGTCGTAACCACAAAAATGCCGATCCTGTGACGGGGGCAGCGCACTGCTGTGGTCACAATATTCAGATCGCCAACATGATTGCTGTGGCCTGCGGGTTACGTGATGTCATGCAAGAACTCGACGGTGACGTGGTGCTTTTTGCGGTTCCCGCCGAAGAATATGTCGAAATTGATTGGCGTGGTGCCGAGCGTCAAGCCAATCGCCTTAAGTACTTAGGTGGCAAACAGCAACTCATCGCTGAGGGCGCTTTTGACGATATCGATATGGCCATGCAAATGCACGTTGCAACGGGAACGGACTTTAACCTTGGTGCATCTAGCAATGGCTTTATCGGCAAACTCATCGAATACCATGGTCGTCCCGCGCACGCAGCCTTTGCCCCGGAAGAAGGCATTAATGCGCTTAACGCAGCCATGATGGGGGTCATGGGTGTCAACGCCATTCGTGAAACCTTTAGAGACCAAGACCATGTGCGCTTTCACCCAATCATTAATGCAGGCGGTGATCTCGTTAACGTGATTCCAGACTACGTCAAGATGGAAAGCTATGTGCGTGCATCTAATATTGACGCGATGGCGCGCTACAACAAGACAGTCGACCGCGCGCTCAAAGCTGGAGCTGATGCGATTGGTGCTCAGTGCACGATTGAAAACTTACCTGGCTACTTGCCGCTTCGTCCTGACGAGACCTTCCGACAGGTGCTACGTGAAAATGCTGTCGACCTCTTTGGTGAAAACAAAGTGACCTTAGGCGAACATAGTGCTGGATCAACCGACATGGGGGACGTGTCGCACTTAATGCCTGTAGTTCATCCTTGGGTAGGTTGTGTGGACGGCGTCCTCCATGGCGCAGACTACCAACTGCGCGATCGTGAGGTGGCTTACATCAAGACGCCACAAGTCCTTGCAATGACGATCGTGGATTTGTTGGTTGATGGTGCCGCTAAGGCTGATGCCATTTGCAAGGCCTTTAAGCCACAACTTGATCGTGAGTCCTATGTGACATTTATGGACGAGATCAAATAATCATCCTTCGACAATCATCAAAGCCCTGCTAGAGCCTATCTAACAGGGCTTCTAGGGCGACCCTCGGTAAATCGATAGCGTCGCCCGTCAGCTTACTATCTACGCAACCAGGCAATTATTTTTTGCCCACAGCCGTTTCAGCCGCGATCACACCCGAGACAATTGCCCAGGAGTTCATCATAGCGGTCATCGAGTCAGCACCGTTGGCACCACCCACGACACAACCTGCACCATAGAGGCCTTCGATGGGCTTACCGTTCTTATCAAGGATGCGCATGCCTTCGCCTGCGCGTAAACCACCCAACGTGGTTTGGTAACGCACCTTCTGTTCGACAATATAGAAGGGACCTTCACCTAAACCACCGACGATCTTACGACCGAACTGCGTGTCCTTACCGTTGGCGACCATATCGTTCCATGACTTGACAGTAGCAGCTAAGCCTTCTGGGTTGACACCCATAACTTCAGCGGCTTTCTTAAGGCCGTCCGCCACAGCCATCACTGGATGACCGTTATTGACGATCTTCGTCCACTTCATCAGAGACGCTTCATCAGGCACTAAGCGATCTTCAAGCGACTTGTTGACGTACTCTTTCCAAGCCTTGGCATCCATTACGATATAAGCGATGTGGCCAGGTTGAGCCACCGTTGTATCGGTGAGTTCACCGAGCGACGCCAATTCATTGACGTATCGCTTACCGTCACGGTTCACGTAAATGGCACCTGACTTCTTCATCGTGTCGGTCGACGAAGCAGTTGCAGCGAGACCGTGCCCAGGTACTGTTTCAACACCCTGCGGATACATCTTCACGAGATCCATATTGATGGTATCGGCACCGATCGCCGTAGCCATCTTGTAGCCGTCACCCGTTTCGCTGTCAAGACCATAGAAGACGTATTGATTCATTTCATTCGGGAGCATCGACTTCACAGCACCAAAGCCACCCGATGCCAAAATCACCGCCTTCGACGAAAGTTCGACTGTATTGCCTGCCGAATCCGTCGCACGAATACCCACGACGCGACCGTCCTTATCACGCAAAAGTTCTTGTGCGCGAGTTTCAAGCATCAGCTTGCCACCCATATGCTCGAACTTTTCACGCATGAGTTTCAAGAAGTTGACCGAACGCCCTGTCACTCCCAATTGACGATTCGCAGAATGGTCGGGATATTGAGTCGCAGCGGGGCCATATGGAATCTTGAGGTCATAGACGAGCCAGTCAACTACACCGCCCACGCGTTCCGTGACCTGCTTCACCATCAACGGATCATTCCGATTCTTACCCACTCTAAAGATATCCTTAGCGGCAAGTTCTGGCGAATCCTTCGTTTCTTTGAGACTTTCCTTTTGGAAGCGAGAGCCCGTTGCAATCAGGGTCCCGGCATTCAAAGCTGTCACGCCACCAATCATCGGCATCTTTTCAATCAAGATGACATTGGCACCAAGCGACTCTGCACGTACAGCCGCTGACATCCCAGAGCCGCCCGCACCGACTACAATAATGTCGGCGTGGTCTTTGATGAGTTTGGTTGCCACCTTCTTCTTCACAGGGACAGCTGCAAAAGCATCTGGATCACCGCCTGCTTTGCGAATCGCATCAGCCACGGCCAAACGAATACCTTCACTCGTCAGCGTAGCACCTGACACAACATCCACATTAAGACTTTGTGCATCAACAATACTCTGCGGCAAGCTTGTGAGCGCAACATCCGAAATTCCCGGAGTTTCGGCATGTTTAACGACGCGAACTTGAGCAAGCTTACCGTTCGTAACTTGCAACTCAACCGTAACATCGCCATTTTTACCTTGCCCAACACCCGTATAGGTACCATCGGTCATCGCGGCAGATGCGGGTGCAGCCATCACTGCTGCAATCGCCGCAGTAATTGCTAAGGTCTTGAAATGAGGCATAGTCCTCTCCTTCTATTTAGAGATAACACACACAAGGCTTGGTCAGCACCTTGTACCGCCTCATTCTAGGCTCTCGCGCTACGATTAAACAATCATCTCTAAGAGAGACAATTCCCTAATAGACAGGTGTCTATATATCGCGATAAGTGACCATGACGCCAATCAACACCCGTCATAAAACGAAAAATCTCGGCTTCTTTCAGGTATAGACGTCAGCTACTGAATGCTGTAAAGGCGTCGGAAAGATCTTGGACTTAAGCCACCTAATGAAGCTTTGATTCTTTTCTCTCTATACCAATGCATATACTGATCGACTAT
>JAHHRH010000060.1 GCA_020025915.1 Sutterella sp. | reverse complement strand
TCCGGTTTAGTTTGTTGTTTTGGAAGCTCGTGCCTTTAGGCACGAGTAGTTCACTTTTTTAGAACAGGAAAACAATCGTGGATAGTCGTAAAGCCCGTGCAGTGATCCGTATTGTTGATGACGATGCGGGGGTTCGCGAATCATATAAGTTTTTGATTGAAAGCGAAGGGTGGCTCGTGAGAACTTACCCGAGCGCTGAAGCCTTTTTAGAGTTGGATGACCCATCGATCCCAGGGTGCGGCATTTTTGATGTGCGCATGACGGGGCTTACGGGTATGGAACTCCATGAAAAACTATTAGAACTTAGCCATCGTCTACCCGTCATCTTTGTGAGTGCGCACGGTGATATTGAAATGGCTGTTAAAGCCATTCGTCGTGGTGCGATTGACTTTCTAACAAAGCCCATCGTGGACGAAAAGCTGTTGTCAAGTATTGAGATGGCCGTGAGCCAGAGTTTTGAAGAGTTCGAGGCGAGTATTGCTCAAGACGCTACGCTTGAAGCTTGGAAAGTGCTGAGCCCTCGTGAACGGCAAGTTGCGATGCTTGTGAGCGAAGGTTTGATGAACAAAGTAATTGCTGATCGCCTTGGGATTGCGGATCGTACGGTACAAGTGCATCGATCGAATGTCTGTCAAAAGTTAGGTGTTAAGCATGCTGTAGGTGTCTCGCAGATCATTACGCAACTACGTCGCCTTGGAGCCATTGAATAACGATGCCTGGAACTGGTTATGATGTTGTCATTGTGGGAGCCGGGCTCGCAGGATTGTCTGCAGCACTCACGGTGGCAGAGTTTGGTCTTATCCCTATTGTCTTTGAAAAAGCCGATAAGCCGGGTGGCGCGACAGCCCATTCATATGGGGGTTTTAATGCCGTTGACTCGGGGCGGCAGATCCCTTTGGGGATTGAAGATAGCCCAGAAAAACACTTCCGACAGGCTTTGAAGCGCTCAGGCGATAAAGGTCGCGAATTGCTTTTGAAAACGCTTTGCTACGAAGCTTATGGGACGCAGCAATGGCTCGAGACGATTGGTGTGCAGTTTGAAGATCGCATTTATCGAGCGCAAGGGAGCCACTTTCCTCGAACGCATAAACCCATTCAACACAGTGGCGCTGCTTATATTGAAGCGCTTTTACGGGCATTAGAACCCTTTGATGTGCCGATCGTCACTGAGGCGGAGGTGCAAACTCTTTTGCGTGCGAGGCGTTCGGATGGACAAGATGGGCATGACGGCTCGGTCACAGGAGTTGAAGGCGTGTGTCGAGGGCAACCCTTTACGTGTCATGCGCATTGTGGAGTGGTTTTAGCGAGCGGCAGTTTTATTCGTAACTCATCCATGATGGCGCTTTATGCTCCAGGGCTTGCTCGCATCGCCCCTTGGTTTGACAACGGGGCAGAAGGCATCATGCATCAGGCCGCGACCGACATTGGGGCAGGCCTTGTGGGGATGAGTTACTTTGAAGTTGGGTGTACGTCATCGACCTTTGGTATACCAAACGATCCGTCGCGCTTCATTTTGGTGAATCGCTTAGGGGAACGTTTTGTTCGTGAAGATCTGCAAAAGACTGAAATTTTGCAAGCGGTCTTACGTCAACCTGAGAGTGTGGCTTGGATGATTGCGCATGGTCAAGATCATCGTGATCCAGTGGTGCAACCCGTGTTAGAACAATTACTCATGCGGGCGCTTGAACGCTTTAACGAAAGCGTAATGCTTGAGCGCCCTGATCCATTGGGGCGTGATCCCAGACTTTTACGTGTGATTGAGAAGCCTTTTTCATTGAGCAAGCTCACACCTAAGCTCATCACAAGTTATGGCGGCATCGAAATAAATCAGACAGCACAGGTCCTAGATCGCTATGGACAACCGATCGAAGGCCTGACTGCTGCGGGTGATGTTACGGGCGGCATTCATGGCGAACATGCGCTTTATGGTGACCTTTTAGCCTCCGCTGCGGTCTTTGGACGTATTGCCGCACGGACACTGGTGTGGGCTGGTCGAAAGCGTCCAACAGGTCGACGACGGATGTCACGTTAAACCTCGTCGAGTGTTTTAGATACCGACATACATGATACACGGCTGTCTGTGTCTATTTGCTTTGAAGGCTGGCATGGCATCTTGTGCGCCATAACGTCTGCAGCGTGTGAGTTCGGCATCCATTGCCCAACGAAGATTCGCTTCAAAGATGGTAGGCGCAGGATGAGACATGGGGCCAGCAATTGCCTTGTGCACCACGGCGTTGGCTCGGTCAGAAAGGACTACAACAGGGATGGCAAGGATCGTTTGGATCAAAGTTCGACGATTAATTCCCATATGTGCCTCAACCAAAAATAATTTCAAAAATTCAATCGTAACACGTAATATTCGAAGGCACGAACGTCGACAAATACCATTACATTTATGATGAGACTAAACGTGATTGTCATACATATTTGCAGTTCTCTCCGTCGTGAACGGCGGAGATTCGTGCCTTCTAGCCATCGGGTGGGTGGTACATGTCATGAGGACGGAGCTTTACGCCGTAATTGGGTAAAGGCCTCGGGGCTTAAGGCTAATGGGCTTTTGTTTTTTTTAATGCCAACAAGGCCTGGATGAAGTCGCGACATCCATAGAGTGTCATAAAGAAGGCGCTCACAGGAATAGCGGCATAAGCCCAACGCACTTGCAACCACGGAATCGATTGAAAAGTGGCTTGGGCGCGCATTACCCAGACCCACCCATGCCAGCAAATGAGAGCATAGGTTGTTAATTCAATAAGGGTGACGACCACGCGACAAATTCGTCCCGTCAGGGTACCAACCATACGCTCAGTAAGAACATCAACCATAAAGTGACTACGTGTACGCACGAGTTCCATGGCGCTCGGAAAAATCATCCAAACCAAGAAAATTTGAATCCAATCATCCGTTTGAGTGAAGTTATATACGGGCACAAAACGAACAAAGATATTCGCTAAAAAGAGTAGAAAGATCGCGGCTAAGCAAAAGACGCTCACTGAGCGAGCGACTTGACTCAAAGCGCGATCTAACGTACACAAGAGAGTTAGTAGAGTGTTCACAGCAGTCTCCTTAATTCACCAAACGGGCTAGACCCAACGAGAGTTCAGGAATAAAGGCCACTGCAATGGCAGCCAACACCATAATCAATACATAACCTACCGCTTCTTTAGCAATAGCCATCACTTTTTCGCCAGTAATTGAACTCATAACATAGAGATTCAGACCAACGGGCGGCGTGAGTACACCAATCGCTAAGGCAATACACATCACGACACCTAACTGAATGACGTCATAACCAAAGGTCTTTGCTAGCGGCACAAAGATGGGGACGGTGATTAACAAAATCGCTGTCCCTTCCATGAAGCAACCCATCAAGACAAGAAGCGCAATGATGATCAAAAGGACGGGCGCAATCGTTGCAAAAGAGGTTGAGATAAAGGCAATGGCTTGCTGTGGAATACGTGTATAAAGGAGTACATACTGAAAGAATCCTGCTGTGGCAATCACGAACATGACTTTAGCTGTCTGCTCAACGGTGTCCCAAAAGATACCCGGCAGGTCTTTGACGTGTAGCGTCTTGTAGACGAAAAAGCCTAAAAACATCACATAAAGCGATGCTATAGCGGCCGCTTCGGTTGCCGTAAAAAAACCGCCAAACATGCCCCCCATGACGATGACAGGGGTCATTAAAGCAAAGAAGGCTTCTTTAAACGCAATCCAACGTTCACGCATAGGTACAGAGGTTGTTTTGGCATAGCCCTTACGCGCGCACATCAAGCTTGACCAAGCCATAAAGCCAATACCAAGCATAAGCCCTGGGACAGCGCCTGCTGCAAAGAGGGCATTCACGCTAGTTTGCGTGAGACCAGCGTATAAAATCAGTGTGATCGATGGTGGAATAATGGGGCCAAGGGCACCGCCAGCGGCAATGGTTGCGCAACTAAAAGGGCGCCCGTAACCCGATTTCGACATTTCCGCAATGGCAATCATGCCAATCCCTGCAGCGCACGCAGCGGCAGATCCAGACATCGCGGCCATCACGACGCAAGCCACAATGGCAGCGTTAGATAGCCCACCCCAACGGTGACCTAAACATACGCGACCAAAACCAAAGAGACTTTGACTCACGCCACCGACGGACATCAGATTCCCCATCAATAAGAAAAAGGGAATGGACATTAAGGTAATACCAGAGACCTGCGCAAACATACGTTGCGGCACTAAAAAGAGCTTCACGGGATCGCCACCAGCAAAAAGGAAAGTAGCGATCGACGCAAAGCCCATGGTCACGGCAGTGCTCACTCCGATGAGCATGAGCACCAATACCGCTGCAAAAATGACGAACATGAACATGACGAATGATTCGATTACTTCGTGCGAGTTGCTTCGACAGCGTCAAGAAGCTTCTTCATTTCGTCTTTACCAGCGAGCTCGCCGATTTTCTCATAAGCCGGCGTCATCATCTTCACGAAGGATTCTCGATCGGGTGTCGTGACATTCATGCCCTTGGTCTTGAGTTCTTCAATGACAGCAGCTTCACCGTGACTAATACGATCTCGCGTCAAATTCTGAGCGTTGACCGCTTCTTCCTTCAAAATCTTTTGAAGTTCAGGGCTGAGGCCTTCAAAGAAGGTTTTATTAAAGAGCATGACCTGGCAGTCAAAATAGTGCTTCGTGAGCGCCAACTGGTCTTGCGTTTCGAAAAGCGAGTCAGCCAAAATCGTGAAGACAGGGTTTTCTTGACCTACAACCACGCCTTGCTTCAAAGACGTATAGAGTTCTGAGTAAGCAATCTTTTGCGTGTTAGCGCCAACGGCATCAAAGGCTGCCAAAAGTCCCGTAGAAGGCGGAACGCGAATCTTGAGCCCCTTCAGGTCAGCGGCCGTATGAATGGGCACTCCCTTCGTGGTGGTCTGACGGAAGCCATAGTCAAACATCGATAGACCAATGGCATCGTGCTGCACCAAGCCTTCGTTCATCCAAGGCATTACGAATTTGTCGATCGTGCGGTGTGCATGGTCGTAATCCGCAAAAAGGAAGGGCGCCGTCATGGCGTTCAACTTCTTGGAATACATGGCGAGGTTACCTAAACTCACAACGGCGCCATCCAAGGCCATCAAAGTAACCTGTTCAGCCAACGCTGGCTGGTCACCCAATTCGCCAGCAGGGTAGACTTCAACCTTGACCTTGCCACCTGTGCGGTCAGCGACATTCTTTGCAAAGAGTTGGGCTGCTTCGTGATGTGCGTGAGAGACGGCGGCCGTATGGGCTAAACGGATCGTCTGAGCTGCAAAATCGGCAGCATAAGAGTAGGCACAAGCAAAGACTGCCGTGATAGTGACGGCAGCGGACTTCAAAATCTGATGCATTAGTGGACTCGCAGTGGCGAAGATCCTCGAATAGGATCAGCCGAATATATTAAAAGAAATGGTTACATTATACCGAAGAGGGTAGGTGATACTGAGTAGAACTTCACCAAGAAGTCCTTTTTTGCTCACAAACTTCATAGAATTGTTAGAGCGTAATGTTGGAGTGAAGTCTCTTTACCAAATTGCGGCGTAAAGCTTCGTCCTTTAGGGCGGAGATATAAGCCGCGCAGTTTTAGGTTAGCGTGACCCCATGCCTCCTACTCGATACAATAAAACGTACACGGTCTGGATGCGTTCAATCATAGAGGGTGAGAACGGATTTGTCCTCATTTTGCATTTTTTAGAGAAGTTTACCTAACGTGAAGTTGACTATGAAGGAAACCCTCCCGATGAAATACAGTTGGATTGATTGCGTCTTTCCATGTTCAAAATGGTTGTTTTAAGGCAATACTATGGCTAGCATGAATGAGCTTTTTTATCGCGATGCTTATGTTCAAGCGTTTTCTGCGAAGGTTCTGAGCGTTACAGCAAGTAAGAAAGGTTTTGAGGTCGTGTTGGACGATACGGCTTTTTATCCAGAAGGCGGTGGTCAACCAGCGGACTTAGGGACGCTTGGAGGCGTCAAAGTGACGGATGTACGTCGTACGGATGCTGGCATAGTTCACTATTGCGAGGCACCGCTTGAAGTTGGCCAGGTTGTTGAAGGCGTATTGGATTGGGAGCGTCGCTTTGACAATATGCAAAACCATACGGGCGAACATATCTTCTCAGGACTCGTCAATCAAGCCTTTGGCTTTGATAATGTCGGCTTCCATATGGATGACGATGTCATCACCTGTGACTTTAATGGTGTGATGACGGATGAAGACGTGGCCGAGATGGAACGTCGCTCGAACGAAGCGATTGTGGCGAATCTTGAAGTCGAGGTTCTCTTTCCGACGCAAGCTGAGCTTGATGCCATGGACTACCGTAGCAAAAAAGCTTTAACGGGTAAAGTGCGTATCGTGAATGTTCCAGGTTGTGACCGATGTGCGTGTTGCGGAGTACACGTTAAGCGTACTGGTGAAATTGGTTGCCTCAAAGTGCTTAGTCGCATGAAGCATCGTGGCGGAACTCGTATTGCTTTTGTCTGTGGATTGCGTGCGTTGCGTGACTATGACGCCCGTGTGCGTGAAACTCGAACGGTTTCGAACCTTTTGTCCGCTAAGCCACTCGAAATCAGTGCTACAGTTGAGCGCCTTCAAAATGATTTGGTAGCGAAAGAGGCTAAAGTCGTTGAATTGGTCAAAACGATCTTTGCGCTCAAAGTTCAAGCGATTGCTGTCACGAATGAACCGTTAGTTCTAGTTGAAGATGGATTGACGCCATTTGAATTACGCAATTTTTGTACCATGCTCGCTGAGGCGAAAAAATCGCCTTTGATCGTAGTGCTCTCACAAACGGCGACTGGAGTTTATAGTTATGTGTTGGCTTGTTCAGACGACACGCTACGTACTTGGAGTACGACACTCAATAAAGCGTTGAATGGTCGTGGCGGTGGTGCCAAAGGCTTTGTACAAGGTAGCTTCAAGGCAGATGTGGATGCGATCCACCGAGCGATTCACGAACTTTGGGCATCTTGTTAAGACGGACTGAAATTCATATCTTAAATCGACGGGATTTCTAGATGAAGTCCCGTTTTTTTAAAGCAACTATTTTCAGGTGTATGATCTCTTTGGTTGAAATGACTTCGCCAACCTGCGTTCTCGTGAAAATCCCTCAAATTGGCTAAATCATGATTGAATTCATTGAGCTTTTTATTCTAGGCATTGGTGTCGGCTCGTTCGGTGCCTTGGTCGGGATTGGCGGGGGCCTGATTATGGTCCCGCTATTTATGTATTTCTTAATGCCTCCGAGCGGAAGTACGTTTAGTTCCGTTCAACAGGTTGTGGGTACCAGTTTATTTGGGGTTCTACTGAATGCCTTGTCTGGGACGTACGCCTATTTTCGTCAGCAGCGCATTATGTTGAAGGTTGCGTTGCCCTTTGCTTTAGCGACGATTCCCGGTGCATTTTTAGGAAGTTATGTGAGTACATGGTTCTCTGGATCAGGCTTTTCTATCTTTTTTGGTAGTACGCTCGCATTCTTGGGTGCCTTCATGTATTGGAACTCTCGAGGCAAAAAGGCCACGATGTCGGCGGACGACTTCGACCCGATGAGCTTACCAAAAAGCAAGATTGCGTTAGGGGTATTTTGCTCGCTCTTTGTCGGGTTCTTGAGTTCGATTTTAGGGATCGGTGGCGGCGTTGTACATGTGCCTATTATGGTGTTCTTGTTGGGTTTCCCGCCTTTGGTTGCGGTGGCGACTTCGACGTTTGTATTGATGGTCAGTGCGGCTGTCGGTGTATTAGGTCATGCACTTTTAGATCATATTGTTTGGGCACCTGCCATAGCGGTGGGTTGCGGTGCGATTTTTGGCGCGCAACTTGGTGCTAAGATTGCACGTCAGAGTAAGCCGCGGTTTATTGTGGTCTTGTTAAGTGTTGTGATGGTGCTTTTAGGGCTTCAATTAATCTACAAAGGTGTGATGCTGTAAGACCGATGCGACGTCAGACAAAGGTACTTTATGTCGTGGTCAACGCCTTTCCGTAGGGCTTCATGATTGAGCTTGAAATGGATGCGTGATAGTAAACCTTACCAAACTGACCTGGTTCAATTTCAATCAATGATTTAATTTGACGCGATGGCTCTTCCCCCACGACTATGCACGAAGAGCCTGTTTTGTTTGCTGTGTGAGAGCAATATGGTTTGCAAAATTTAACGCTTTTAGTTTTTTCACGCTAGAGCAAAAAATGGACATGAGGACAAATCCGTTCTCACCCTCTATGATGAAAAGGAG
>JAHHRH010000006.1 GCA_020025915.1 Sutterella sp. | reverse complement strand
ACTGCCGATGTTCACACTTATCGGTTCGTTGAATTCTGATTTTTAAAGAACTGTCTTGCTCCGTGAGGAGCGAAGGATTTGAATTATGCACGTCTTTTTTTGATTTGTCAAGAGTTGATGAAAAAAAAATCATCTAAGCAGAACACCACCTTTTGCGCCAACTCAGATCCTATTAGATGGAGTACTCAGATACATCTCTTCTCTTTATCAAACTCTCCCCCTAAAATCTATTCGAAGCCTCTTAAAGGGACGATCATGACGCCATCTGACATTACTCACGCCGTAGCACCTTTTTCTAAGCTACGGCGACGCATTCCAAGTCTTATGCTCTGTATTTTGGGCATTGGTACCATTGCATCTATCGACGCTTTCCAGACAGCCGTCACTACACCAACAGGTCACCTTAGTTCATTCGTTGGTGACCCCATCGAACTTTCTGGCGACTTCCGCAATCCAAATCCAGAACAACCTGCCCGTATCGTCATCGAATTTGAGCCAAACAACAATCACCTAGCCGTCGCTCAGCTCACGACCTCCCCAGCTTTATTGACTGATGAAACTACTTGGCACGTTACACTCAATTTAGCCAATGTCAATACTCAAGAGACATTACAAGCCAAAGTTTCATTTCCAGACAATCCACATCAACCTTCTGAAGAGTGGACCATTCACGCTTATCCAGATCGAGCGAGTTTAGAAAAAGATAGTCGCTCTCTTATGCTGTCCTACCTGTCCATTGATCCCATTTGGACAGCCATGCTTTGTTTATTATTTTCTAGCCTACTCGCCGTACTCTATCCATTGCTCGGCTACTTTGATCGTCGTACCCTGGCAACTAAAGGCTACCTTCGTGTTTTTCACGCCAAAGCGGATGGCAATGACACATTGCTTTACTGCGTTCATCCCAAAGATGACATCACATTAAAGCTAGATTCTTATAGAGTGCTATCAGCCACAGGACAACTATTAGGGTTAGCAATGCTCATCGAGAAAGGACGACGACATTGCGTGTTTAGACTCCCGACTGCTCAAGCACGAGCTGGTTGTTTGATTGCCATCCATTGATAACAATTCGATTCGTTGGCTGCTTTTAGCTACAGCAGCCGACACAACCAAACTAACCACCCTTTTTTCGTCGCACCTTAAAATTTCAAATCCACCGACGTCAAAAAGCCCCAGTTCCTTCGAACTGAGGCTTTCGATCTTGGTTGCGGGGGGAGGATTTGAACCTCCGACCTTCGGGTTATGAGCCCGACGAGCTACCGGGCTGCTCCACCCCGCGGCAATTCTGTCGTAACGGATTTGTTGTTCCGTTGAGATTTGAATGTTATACGAACTTTTTGAGTTTGTCAAGACTTTTTGAAAAAAAAGTTTTTTCTTCGCTATGATGTCTTCAATCTCTAGATAAATTACGTCCCTTTGATTTATTTCGCATGGCTACCGATCCTACCTTTCCTGGTGTCCGTTTAATCACCCCTTCCAACATCGACGACTTTGTTGCACCCACACAAAGTCACCAGATGAAGGATTTCGAGTTTGAACCCTCATGTTGTTCTTTTGGCTTATCGCCCGAATTGGTGGTTGAAGGCTATCGCCAAGGGGCATTCCCATGGCCTTATCCAAATAACGTCGAATATACTCGCTTATACCCTTGGGGGCGGCTTTTTCCGTGCACTGTATTTCAAAGCACCAAGATCCACTTGACACACTCCATGAAAAAACGCGTCAAAGCTGCTTTGCGATATGAATATCAATCACTGCCGCTCCAAATCTTACTCGATGACGATTTTGATGCTGTGATTGAGGAAATCGCCCTCTATCATCAAGAACGCAACAAAGGCACCTGGATGACGCAAGAACTGATTGAGACCTGGAAGGTCCTTCACCAACTAGGTCACGCACATTCAGTGTCAGTCTATGTCGATGATGTTCTTGTCGGCGGCCTTTATTTTACAAGCGTAGGACGTATGGTCTATGGCGAAAGTATGTTCGCTCGCGCAACGGATGCCTCTAAGTTGGCTTTAGTAGGGTTAGCGGCATTTTGTAGTAGCGTTAATCTTCCTTTCATTGATTGCCAAATGCCCACCGAACACACCCTTCGTTTAGGGGCTGAGATTATCCCGGGAGACCTTTTTCTCAAGCTTAATCGCACTTTAGCTCAAGCGCCTGATTACAATTGGCTTCGAGCAAAAGGTATGAGCCTCATTCCTTTTATCGAAAAACAATGGCCAGCATTAACCCCCTCGCTTGACCAGCGCGATGACGATGCTCCTCCCGAGCACCATCTTACGCAAGCTGGCGGCTTACTCTTTGAAACGGTTCACGTCCATAGCCCATGTAGTTATTTCGACAATCGTTCTTTGACCATGGAAGTTCTTCCGCTTCCGTCATACGATTCGCGGGTTCAGACGATGTATTGCCAACTCATTTCTGAAGGATTTCGACGAGATAGTACCTACTTGTATCGCTTACGTTGCCAAAATTGCCATCGTTGTATTCCCACCCGAATTGATGTCTCACATTTTCATCCCAATGCCACGATGCGCCGAACACTCAATCGCAATCGACATTTGATCATGAAAGAAGTGCCATTAGAGGCGATCACTAACGAACAATGGTCTCTTTATCAGCGATATCAGAATGGTCGTCATACGGGTGGCGCTATGAGTAAGATGACTCGTGCTCAAGTCAATAGCGTGCTTTTTTCTACCTGTTCAGACTCTCGATGCCTTGAATTCCGCACACCAAGTGACGCCGAGCATCCCAACAACCTTAAGATGGTTTGTATAATAGATTGTTTAGACGACGCGATCAGCGCTGTCTATACGTTCTACGATCCTGATGTTCCTAAGTTAAGTTTAGGCACGTTTGGTATCCTTTCTGAGATTGAATATGCTCAACAGCATGGGTTGCGATTTGTCTATTTAGGCTATTGGCTCCCTGACTACCCAAACATGGACTACAAAAAACGTTTTCAGCCCATGGAGATATTCTGGTCTGATCATTGGATGCCAGAACGCACATTCGTCGCAGATCCAAAAATTCTAGAACCCTTATCTTCTTAACTCATCATGCTTTATTCGTTTTGTCGCCGAGTTCTATTTTCGATGCAGCCTGAAACGGCTCATCAAGTAACTATGGCCAATTTGGATTGGGCCGTGCATCTTGGTTTGCACAAATGCTTGACCCATACGCCTGATGAAAATCCGATTGAAGTTATGGGGTTACGCTTCCCAAATACCATCGGCCTTGCCGCAGGTATGGATAAAGATGGGACGCGAGTGAGCGCCTTTGGGGGGTTAGGATTCGGACACGTTGAAATTGGCACGATTACACCTTTGGCTCAGCCAGGCAATCCGAAGCCACGCTACTTCCGCGTCATCTCTGCCAAAGGCATTATCAATCGCATGGGCTTCAATAATGAAGGATGCGGCCAGGTCATTGAAAACCTTCGTAGCGCCGATGCCTTCCGTCTTCGTGGTGGGATCCTTGGGATTAACATCGGCAAAAACAAGGTGACCCCCATCGATAATGCGTTATCTGATTATGAGAAGTGTTTAGATGCAGTTTACGACCATGCTGATTACATCGCAATCAACATTTCTTCACCCAACACCCCGAATTTACGCGACCTTCAGGCTACAGACAAATTTGACGCTTTAGTGGCCGGTATCGCGACTCGTCGTCAGGCACTTAAAGAAACACGAAACGGCAAACATGTGCCTATTGCCGTGAAGTTAGCCCCTGATTTGGAAAACGATGACATTCTGCGTTGCATCGATACATTAATAGCACACGGCATTGATGGTGTCATCGCAACCAATACAACAATTAGTCGTGATCGTATCCAGGGCATGCCTAATTGCAACGAGACAGGTGGGCTCTCTGGTGCTCCCTTACGTGAGCGATCTACCGAAGTCGTTCGTTTGATTGCTGAACACGTAAAAGGGGCATTGCCCATCATTGCTTCTGGTGGCGTGATGACGTCGCAAGATGCTGTTGAAAAGATGGAAGCGGGTGCCAAGCTCGTCCAACTTTACACTGGCTTTATTTATAGTGGTCCGGCCCTTATCGCCGAATGTTCTGAGGCGGTCGCCCGTTGGCGAACCGAACAGAAAGCCTAAACACAGGCTTTACACACGAACATCGAGCGCTACGGTCTCAGGATCGTAGCGTTTTTTATTTTTTATTTTTTATTTTTTATTTCTTCACTTTTGATCCTGTGTCATTTCAAAGGATTTGCCATGCCCCGCGTTTTTGCTGCACTCCTGCTTCCACACGATGTTTGCGATACTTTGGCTCGTGACGCCAAAGCCTTTGCTCGCTTTGATCCACTTGCGCGCTTTACGCCAAGCACGAACCTTCACCTCACCTTAGCGTTTGTAGGTGACGTGACCGCTGAAGAAGCGCATCACCTATCAGCAGCGATTCGCCCGCTCGCAACGCTCACACCTCGAGACATTACGATTGCTCGTGTCGGTACATTTGATCGCCATCGAATTCTTTACGCAGGCTTGAGTCCTGCCGAAAGTTTGAACCCTGTCGTTAAAGAAGTACGTGACACCATCACGCGTTTGGGTCTTCCTATGGATCGTAAAGCTTTCCGTGCTCACATCACCATTGCCCGCGACTGGCGTCGAGGTCACCCACCGATGACCTTACCTACTCGCACCGTACGTCTCTCAGGCCCCGTTCTGATGGAGTCCGTCAAAGATCCCCGTACAGGTATCATTCGCTACCGTCAGGTCATTTAATTTCACCTAATTCACAAAAGGGCTTTTCCATAATGCGGAAAAGCCCTTTCTTTTCGGTACAATAGCGGCTTTAAAGTATCCATCCCATTCACCTTCTAATCCCATGACCGACCTCCCTATTCGTCCAGGCTTTTGGAATGTCCCTCTTTGGGGCGAAATTGCCGTCTATATCCTCGGCCTTGCCGCCATCCTTATTTTGATTGCTGGTGTGATTCGTAATCGCAAACTTTGGTTGCAAGGCGCACAAGACCCCCACCCCGTCACAAATAAGAAGGCGCGATGGATTGAAGTCATCAAGGGCATTTTTACACAAAAGAAAATTCGAGAAACTGGGGCAGGCCGTATGCATGCCATTCTCGCCTGGGGCTTTTTCTTACTCTTTTGCGGTACCGCATTTGCCACCCTTGACTGGGATATTGCTCACTATATCTTTGGCAACCAGTTCCTCAAAGGGAATGTCTACCTCGCCTATAAATTCATTCTCGATTGCGCTGGGGTTGCTGTTTTATTGACGTTATTGGTTGGCGCCCTTCGTCGTTGGGGTAGGGCCTCTCGCGTACCTCGTGACGGTCGCTTCGTCTGCGCCTACCTGTCACTTGCCTTTATTGTGATCACAGGCTTTCTCGTTGAAGGGTTGCGCCTTGCTGCCACGATGCCCTCTTGGTCTAATTTCTCCCCTGTCGGCCATCAGATCGCGCAAGCCCTCTTATCGTTTGGGTTAACGGAAGCCACCTTACGTAGCATTCATACATGGCTTTGGTCGATTCACGGCTTAGCCTCTTTAGGCTTTATCGCAGCGATCCCGCTCACCTACTATGCCCACTTGTATCGCACACCTGTCGGCTTAGCGACGCGTGAAGAAAAGCCTGCTGGTCAGATTCACAAAATTGAAGACATCGAAGAACAAGAAACCTTTGGCATTTCGTCTTTTGAGCAATTCAATACGCGTGAGCGTGCTTCTTTTGACGCCTGTACTGAATGCGGCCGTTGTCGTGACGTTTGCCCGGCCGTTCGCGCGGGCACACCTTTAGATCCTCGCGCCATGATCGTTAGTTTGCGCGATCGTATGCACAAGGAAGAAAAAGCATCCTCAGAAGCGAATCTTCCGACTTTATCGGACATCGTTTCTCGCGACGCCTTGTGGTCTTGCACAACGTGTTGCGCTTGTGCTCAGGCCTGCCCTGCCGGGATCAATATCCCTGACATGATTGTGAATATGCGTCGACACTGGGCGCTTGAACAAGGCGAATTCCCAGAAGGCGCTGCAATAGCGCTTGAAAATACCGCCTCTGTTGGCAATCCTTGGGGGTTAGACCCCTACGAACGCATGGACTGGGCTAAGGATCTCGATGTTCCTGTCGCTGAAGCTGGTACCCACTACGACATCCTCTATTGGGTGGGATGTGCCGCGAGTTACGACCGTCGTGCTCGTCGCATTGCCCGTAGCATGGTAACCATTCTGAAGACCGCCGGCGTTAACTTTGCTGTGATGGCTGAAGAGCGCTGCCATGGCGAATTTGCTCGTCGCTTAGGCGAAGAATACCTCTATCAAACAGCCGCAGCAGAAAACATCGGCAACTTCGCGCAATATGACTTTGATCGCATTTTGACCGCGTGTCCGCACTGCTTCAATACGCTCAAGAATGAATACCCGACCTTTGATGACTTCAAATGGCCCGTGGTCACTCACACGATTTTCATTAATGACCTGATCCGTGAAGGTCGTTTGCCAGGGTTAACGAAAAACGACATTCCGACGGTCTATCACGATCCGTGCTATCTCGCTCGCATTAACGGCGTGACTAAAGAACCCCGTGCCGTCTTGGGACAGATCTGTGGCACCATGCGTAAGACATACGAAGAAGGCTCAAATACGCTTTGTTGCGGTGCTGGCGGTGGCCAGATGTGGATCGAACGTCGTCAAGATACCCCTGTCAACGTCATCCGCCTTAAAGATCTTCGTGAGTCGGATAGTGGTTGCATCGCCGTGGCCTGCCCGCATTGCTTAACCATGCTCGAAAGTGCTAAGTCTTTGACGCCCGAAGCCGAAAACACACAGATCGCCGACATCGCTGAAATCGTTGCCGCGGCTTTACCCAAAGCAGAGGCATGATGACTAACGCAGAGGATAAGAGCGCACGCTCTGGCATTCAAGTCCTCGACCGTGCTGCTTTATTGCTCTCTAAACTCGAAGCCTCGCCTGAACCATTAAGCCTAACAGCTTTAGCAAAAGAGACGGGGCTCTCGACCTCCACCGTCCATCGCATTCTCGGATCCTTGCACAGCATAGGATTTGCCAAACAAAATGCCATTGGACAATGGAGTTTAGGACTTCGTTTACTGGAGTTGGGTAACCTCGTTTATGAGCGTTTCATTGTTCGTCAACGCGCATTACCTTTTATGCAACAACTCCATGCTAAAACGCACATGCCGGTCAACTTAGCCATTCGTGACAACGATCGCTTGCTCTATATCGAGCACGTTTTAGCGCCTGAGCAAAAGGCCAACCAATTGCGTCGCATCGGCTCGTGGGCTCCCCTACACACTACCTCGGGTGGCAAACTCTTTCTCTCCCACATGACGCTTGAAGAACTTCGCGCGTATTGCCAACGCTCAAGCCTCAAGGTCTGTACAAAACATTCAATTCAGTGCTTAGACAAACTGCTGTTGACGCTCGCAAAGGTTCGCGAAACAGGATGGGCTTATGACCTAGAAGAGCACGAAACCAGTGTTCATTGTGTGGCCGCGCCGATTTTTGGTCCGCAAGGATCCCTCATCGCAACACTCTCTTTGGCTACACATCGAGCGATAGAGTTTCAACATCAACATATCGCGACGCTTTGCAACATCACGCAATCCATCTCAACCGCTATGGGCGCGCGAATTAATTAACGCGTTCGTGGTCGTGGTTACGGCGACTTGTAACCACTTTCACCCTACCAAGAATATCAAAAGCCCGCATTGCGCGGGCTTTTAGCATTCTGACTTAGAACATTTCAAAGGGTCTCACAGAAGAGAACTGTTCATTGATACGCTCTTCGTTCTCAACAAAGCGTCTCATCGTTTGCATATCTTGTGCGCGTTGTGCACTATTGGGACTATCTAAGAGCACCATCACTACACGACGATCAGCAAACTCGCTTTGAACAACCATGCAACGGCCTGCTGCGGTCGTAAAACCCGTTTTTTGGACCCCAATCTGCCAATCAGGATTACCAAGCAAACGATTCGTCGTAGTGAGACGCAATTGGTAACGCCCAGCCTTCACGCGTGTCGAAGGCAAAGTCGAAGACTCACGAATCACTTCATACTTATGCGCCTCAGCCACGAGCTTGGCTAAATCTCGAGCGGTCGCATGATTACGATTGTCTAAGCCTGAAGGATCAGCAAACTCCGAATCGTTCATCCCTAAACGCTGGGCGGTTTCATTCATCTTTTGAACAAAAGCCTTGCGTCCACCTGGATAAGTACGCGCCAACGCAGTGGCTGCGCGATTGTCACTCGACATCAACGCAGCTTTGAGCACCGCGCTACGCGTCATGACCATCCCTTTACGCAACTTAGATCGAGCCGTGGAACGCACGTAGTCCGCACGCGAAATTTTGATTTTCTCGTTCATCGAGAGACCGCTTTCGGCAATCACCAAAGCCGTCATCAGCTTCGTGACAGAGGCAATAGGTAACTCGATATCCGCATTCTTGCTAAAAAGCTCTTCCCCTGTATCTTGATCAATCGCCAGAGCAACGCTGCTTCCCAAATTGAGTAAATCTGGCGTTTGACGTAATCCAGCCAATGTTGCTTGCGAAGGAGCGGAGCGTTTCACAGTACGACGAGCTTTACGCTTAGTAGTGCGCTTTGCCACATTTTTCTTTGTGGCATATTTCGCCTTCTTCGCTGAGGATTTGAAATTCGTCTTCTTGACTTGCTTTTTAGTAACTTTTTTCTTTGTCGTCTTGACACTCTGAGCCGTAGCTGCTTCAGCATCGTTTACGCAAAGTGGCCCGGTTGCTACAAAAGCACCGAGCCCTAAAGTAAGTACAATTTTCTTCCAATTAAAATTCACGACAGTTGCCTATAGCCTGAAAGGCACTGGAAAAAGAGGTGCTTTTGTATCCACTCAACCGATACAAAATGAATTTGTTTATTTTAATTAATCACACTCTTTTTAGAAATGGCAACTTACCCGAATTTTCAACTGAATTGCGACGAATGGTAACCAAAACGGATGACGTACTTAGAGCTGCGTAATGGATACCCAAACCCGCTCGAGGCGTTTCACACTCACGGGCATTGGTGTACGCAATTGCTGAGCAAAGAGTGATACGCGTAACTCCTGTAGCATCCACCCAAAATCATCTAACCGTGTATCCACTTGCCCTCGCCGCGCTGCTTTTGCCCTCAACCATGGCACAGTTAAACGTTCGATATCGGCTCGACGCGTCTCATCGCGTGTCGGATCATCACGATAGCGATCGAGTCGATAATGAATCGCCTTGAGGTAACGTGGGTAGTGCGCTAACTGCGCGAGCGGCACTGTCGTCAGGAATTGATGTTTAAAAAGATCACCTAGTTGCCACTCTAAATCAGCCACTAAAGCTTTATCTGACGAAAGCCGGCGTATTTTACACGGGATCCCCGAGGCTTCAGAGACGATTTCGGTGAGTAATCGCGAAATTTCGCCTGCAACCAACGTAAGACGTCCTTTGACATCTTCTCGACGCGCTCTGAAGCTCGATTCGTCTTGCGGCCAAGGCTCTGCCAAAGCCGTGGACTCTAACGCACAATCCACGACCGCGGTCGAAAGCGTCTCAAGATTCTCGAAGAGTTTTGCAAGCCCTGGTACGGTCTGCGCCTGCATCTGAACGCGCCCCAATTCACGCAACGTACGTTCAACGAACTTCACTTGCTCACGCAAAGCTAACCTAAAGAGTCTCAAGAGCCCCTTGCGATGTTCACGTTGTGCTTCAAACGGATCGTCATAGACTTCAATCGCACAATCCGACCCACGGTCTGTCAGTGCTGGATGCCCAATTAAGGTTTGACCACGTCGAGAAATTTCCATGAGTTCAGGCAACTCACCAAACGTCCAGTCCGTAATCCCCTCTTCAAGGTCTTTTGCGACGTCGACATCTTCTTGAGCCACATGACGGAATGTCGCCTGTGCCGCTTCACCGTATTCTGCGCGCAACTGCGCCAAGTTGCGCCCCATACCAATTTGACGGCCGTGCTCATCAAGAATCTTAAAATTCATGATGAGGTGAGCTGGCAATTGTTCAAGCTTAAAGTCCGACGGCACACAGGGAACCCCCGTCTGCGTACGAATATCATTAGCTAATACTTCTAAGAATGGTGTATTACGCGCTTCCCCTTCTTGGGTACGAGTAAAGAACCCAGCGACAAACTCAGCCACGGGTACACAATGGCGACGGATTTTTTGAGGGAGCGCGCGAATTAATGCTTGGGCTTTTTCTTTCACCATGCCGGGCACTAACCATTCAGCACGTACGGCATCGATTTGGTTTAATGCGTAAAGGGGTACCCCCAACGTGAGACCGTCACGGGGGCTACCCGGCTCAAAGTGATAATTGAGCGCCATACTCACCCCGGCCATTTCCATCGTCTTTGGGAAATAGCGATTGGTGACCCCAGAGGCATCGTGACGCATCAAAGCTTCGCGTGTCATGTGTAGACATTTCGGATCTTCTTGATCCATACGCTTTAACCAACGGTTGAGTGTCACCGTACTGCAAACATCCGCAGGAAGCTTTTCGTCATAGAAGGCAAAAATTAACTCGTCGTCAACCAACACGTCGGGACGGCGGGTTTTGTGCTCAAGGTCTTCAATCTCACGCATAAGTCGAGCGTTATGCGTATAAAACGCTGCACGACCATCCCACTCACCTTCGACCAACGCCTGACGGATAAAGAGTTCACGCGCTAGCTTCGGATCGTGTAGCGCAAAACTCACACGACGCTGCTGATAAAGCGTAAGGCCATAGAGCGTTCCTCGCTCAAACGCGACGACTTCACCGCGACTCTTTTCCCAATGGGGCTCAGTCCAGTGTTTACGTATCAGATCGCCTGCAACCTCTTCGATCCACTCGGGTTCAATGTCGGCCACACAGCGTGCATATAGGCGTGATGTATCAACAAGTTCTGCCGCGAGCACCCAGCGTCCGGCCTTTTTAGCTCGAGCGGACCCCGGCCAAATCCAGAACCGAATCCCGCGAGCCCCTAAGTAGGGTGGCGCACGGAAATCGCTCTCTACAGCTTTCGAACCAATATTGCCCAAAAGGCCAGTCAGCAACGCACGATGCACTTCTTCAAAGGTCGCCGGTGCCGTATTACGCCGCCAACCGAGCTCATCGGTAAGCTGTACTAACTGACGACGTACGTCACGCCATTCTCTAAGACGACGCGCAGACAAGAAGCGACGATGTAAGTCTTGCTCCAACTTACGATTGCTTTCTTTTTCAGCCAAAGCTTTTTCGTACCACTGCCAAAGCTTTACGTACGACAAAAAGTCAGACTTTTCATCCGCCAACTTTTTATGCGCTTCATCGGCAGCCTGTTGTTGATCGACCGGACGCTCACGCGGATCCTGAATTGAGAGACCAGAACAAATCGTCAAGAGTTCTTCTAAACTGCCAGACTCTGCCCCAGCCAAGAGCATACGTCCCAAGCGAGGATCGACAGGTAGGCGTGCAAGTTCTTTACCGACCTTCGTTAAATTCCCTGCTTCTGTTACGGCATTGAGTTCTTGCAGGATCGAGAAACCGTCCGCAATAGCTCTCGGAAGTGGCGTCTGTACAAATGGGAACTCACGCACATCGCCCAACTTCAAAGCAATGGCACGCAAAATGACGGCGGCCAAGTTGGAGCGCAAAATCTCTGGATCCGTAAATTCGGAACGCGCCTTAAAGTCTTCTTCACTATAAAGACGAATACATACGCCATCTGCAACACGACCGCAACGCCCAGCACGCTGGTTAGCCGAAGCCTGGCTAATAGGTTCAATCTGCAGTTGCTCAACCTTATTGCGATACGAATAACGTTTGACGCGTGCTAACCCCGTATCCACGACAAAGCGAATCCCAGGCACAGTAATCGACGTTTCAGCCACATTGGTCGAAAGCACAATGCGGCGAGCGCCTGTTGGTTTAAAGACACGCTCTTGCTCAGTAGCGGTCAAACGCGCAAAAAGGGGCAGAATTTCAGTGGATGCAGGGCGTGACTTTCGCAATTGATCTGCCGCCTCGCGAATTTCTCGCTCACCAGGCAAAAAGACCAAAATATCGCCTCGTCCCGTGGCTTCAAGTTCACCCACAGCATTATCAATGGCCGCCAACATCGTTTTGTCGTCCGTCTCATCGATATCTTCCATGGGACGATAACGCACTTCAACTGGATACGTGCGGCCTGAAATCGTCAAAATGGGCGCAGGCTGACCATCGATCTCAAAGTGCTTTGCAAAGCGCTCCGCATCAATCGTGGCCGAGGTCACAATGACTTTAAGGTCGCGCCGCTTAGCAAGCAGACGCTTGAGGTAACCAAGCAAAAAGTCGATATTGATTGAACGCTCATGCGCTTCGTCGATAATAATCGTATCGTATTGACGTAATTGCGGATCATGTTGCGTCTCAGCGAGCAAAATCCCATCCGTCATCAATTTGATCGTTGCGCCTGGACTCATCGTATCAGTAAAACGGACTTTATAGCCCACTACCTCGCCAGGTTCGGTTTTTAGTTCTTCGGCAATACGCTTTGCAATAGAACTCGCAGCAATACGGCGAGGCTGCGTGTGCGCAATCATGCCGTGCATACCACGACCCGCCATCATTGCAATTTTGGGTAATTGTGTTGTTTTACCAGACCCTGTTTCACCGCAAACAATCACCACACGGTTTTCGCGAATCGCTTTAGCGACTTCTTCACCACGCTCCGAGACTGGTAACCCAGGCATCAGCGTAAATGGTGGCACGGGATGACGACGCTCTTCATACGACAACCGAGGGGCGCGTTCTTTCTTACTATCGAGCGCCTTTGTCGGTTGTGGTTGCGTTTTGTTTTTTGGAATCGGCTGCTTAGCCTCTTGATAACGTTGCTTAGAAGTAGGATGAGTCTGAGTCGTCGAGGGTTGTGTGTGATGGGCACTTCGCGTCTTAAGGTCAACCACAGCGGCATATTGTTTTTTCTTCGGACTATGTGTACGCTCTGCCATCTGGAATGAAGCGCCCGAAGAGCGAGCTGCCGTAGCTAAGGCTTCACCAAAGCCGCCTTTAGCACTAAAGGCCGACGCACTAATGGTCGCACCACTCGCCTTTTCTTTTTTGGCCTCCGCCGCCTTGATGACGCGTGCCTTCTTTTGCGCCTTGGCCTTTTCTTCTTCGGCGCGAGCTTTAGCTTCTTTTTCACGGGTCGCCGAAACGGCTCCATCGACCTGGGCCTTTACTTTTTGAAAGGCCGCAAAAAGCGCACGATCAGACATAAATTTACTAATTCTCTATTGAATAAAACAACGAACTCTTTGTAAGCTCACGTGTCTTTCGATCAATTCGTCACGAGCCTCACATTAGACTCGCGCTACAATGTACGGACTGATTGAACGGACGGTCAAATGCCGAACCGTTTTCAACACCTTAACGAAGGAGCAAACTGATGGCTCGCATGGTTAACTGCGTGAAACTCAACAAGGAAGCTGAAGGCCTTGATTATCCACCCTTCCCTGGCGAACTTGGCGCTCGCATTTGGCGCGAAGTGAGTAAAGAAGCCTGGACTGAATGGACGCGTCTTCAGACGATGATGGTGAATGAATATGGCCTTAACTTGGCCGACTTGTCTGCACGTCAGCATCTGATGCAGCAGTGCGAACGTTATTTCTTTGGTGACGCTGAAGGCGTCAAGGTGCCGGAAAACTTTGTGCCAGTGCCGCCCAAGTACTAAGCGTTCGTTAGCTTAACCGCTTTCGCAGACCAACGCCCTGCCTTTTTAAAAGACAGGGCTTTTTTTGTTTCTTTACCCAAACAACAAATCTAGACGCGTTCAAATGTCTTAACGCCGTCCTGCGTACCTAAGAGCAAGACATCCGCACCACGAGCGGCAAAAAGACCCACAGTCACGACACCAGGCCAGCTATTGATTTCTGCTTCAAGCGCCTTCGGGTCTGTAATCTCAAGACCAGCAGCATCCAAAATGTGACAACCGTTATCGGTCACAAAGTCACGTAACACCACTGTAGCGCCCAACGCTTCGAGCTTTGCCTTCACCGCACGTGCGGCCATCGGAATCACTTCGACGGGCAAAGGGAAGTGACCCAACACTGGCACTTGCTTCGAAGCATCCGCAATGCAAACAAATCGACCCGAAATCGAGGCTACAATCTTTTCACGCGTCAAAGCGCCGCCGCCCCCTTTGATCATCGAAAAACCAGGATCAATTTCATCGGCGCCGTCGACATAAACACCGATATCATCAACTTCGTTCATATCCAAGACCTTAAAGCCCAAAGCTTCAAGACGCTTCGTTGAACGTTCGCTTGACGACACACAAGCCGGAATCTTTTCACGGATCGTCGGCAACTGATCAATAAATTGATCAACCGTCGACCCAGTACCAACACCGAGAATACGACCGTCTTCTACATAGGCAAGGGCCGCACGAGCCACTTCACGCTTAAGTTCCTGCTGAGTTAGAGCCATGAGAGTCTTCCGAAAAGGTAAGAAAATAGTTAGCTTACTATTTTACAGAGCCTGACGCCTGATGCGAAGCTATGATGCCAAATGCGCTACAAGTGCGCTTATATAGAATGTCACCTGCGCACTAGACTACAATTCACCCACACGCAACTATTTTCAGACCTATTGACATGCCCATTGACTTTACCGACGAACAAGTCGCGTCAACGTTTAAAAAACTCAATGCCTCGCACGACACAAGCGTTAATTCCCGTGTAGGAATCTATGCCTCATGGGCTGCACTTGTTTTATTAGCCGCCTGTTTTATTGTGGTCACCATCTTCATGATTGATGCTGACCGCCGCGCCGAAAGCATTCGTTTGCAACAGTCCACAGATCTGATTGTTCAGTCCGTTGAATCGCGTCTTCTTGGCACCACAGAACTTTTGCAAAAGACCAGCATGCGTCTGATGCAAATTCCAGGCGTCGCCCCACGAACGGCCAGTGCTGAATTGGCCGCGCTTTCGTTTATGCAAGACCGTCGTGAAGTCCTTGATATGTCCCTCGTCACTCGAGGCTATCGCTTGCTACGTCATTGGGCATCTCCTTCTCAAAGCACCTTCATTCCTGATGATGCGCCGCAACGCATGGACTCAGAAGCTGTCCGCACAGCCATTCAAACGACCATCGTGCGTGAAGCGCCCATTATTACGCCGCCTTACACCATCAAAGACAACAATCAGGTCTTTGTGGACCTTTTTGTCCCAACACCCTCAGAAGACCAGGTTCTGATTGCACGTATCAATTTGTCGCGTCTAATTAGTGACGCCGCCAATAGCGTGATTGGCACGACGCCTTACATCTTCTACTTTGAACAAAACGGCCAACCGCTCACTAACCATAAGCAACCGCGTTCAGCGAGTCGTTCTCTCTCGTACATCACGAGCATTCCATTATTAAATGACCCGAATTTGCGTTTAGTGAGCCTCAGTTATGAACATTCGTTACTCACGATCGATAATCTGAAATTCTGGATCATCATTGCCTTGGCTGGTCTTTTAGCTGTCGCTTTAGCGCTTTTATTACGCAATCAACGCGTGCAACACCGTGCACACCAACGTCTTTTTGCAGAAAACTCACTACGCGTGGCAATGAGTGACTCTACACTAGCAGGGATTCGCGTCACCGACCGTGAAGGACGTATCCTCTTTGTGAACGAAACGTTTGAAAAGTTGGTAGGGTTCCGTAAAGAAGACTTGATTGGCCTCATGCCACCCTACCCTTATTGGGAAGATGATATTTCGGCGACACTTACGGGCATCTTAGAGCACCCCGAAGAACGCCATGTACGATCACTCGAATTCAGAGTCCGTCGTAGTGATGGTGTCATTTTTGATGGCCAACTCAATGTGTCACCCCTTCTTAACGAAAACCGTCGTGTGATTGGTTGGATTGGTGAGCTTTACGACATTACCGAACAAAAACGTGCTAGAGAACGCATGAAGGCCGCTCACGAACGCTTTACGCGTGTGGTGCAATCCATGAATTCGGCCATTTGTGTGGTGAGTGGTGACCAAGATCATCCGCGCCTACTATTCCATAACACGCCTTATGAACGTTTCTTTGGATGCACCACCGATGGTGCCATCCGTCTCATGAAACTCATCGCGCAAAAACACACGCTCATGTCCCGTGAAGGGGTCTTTGACGAAACGAGTAATCGTTGGTTTGATGCCCGTATCCAGTGGCTGACCTGGACGGACGATACGCCCGCTCGCATGATTATTGCTACGGACATCACCAATCAGCGTGAAACCGAATTGGCCCTTGAGGCCCAGATGAAGCGAGCCGAAACAACGCAACGCCTCGTAACCATGGGTGAAATGGCAAGTTCATTGGCACACGAATTGAATCAACCCTTGGCCGCCATTTCAAATTACGCCTCAGGGGCAAGCGTCATGATTGAGGCAGGCAAATTGAGCCGCGAAGATACCCTCTTGGCTCTCTCAAAAATGGCCCGTCAAGCGCAACGCGCTGCTGCCATCATTAAGCGTATCCGTGGCTTTGCCGCTGCCAAGAAGACCGATCCTCAATTTACGAGACTCTCACCCGAAAGTGTCGTCAACGAAACCATGGAATTAGCGCTCATTCAAGCAGACAAATTGAAGGCCACCATCAATACCGTGATCGAACCTAATCTTCCAGAGATGGTGGGCGACTCGGTGATGTTAGAGCAACTGCTTTTAAACCTCTTAAAAAATGCCATGGAAGCGGTATTGTCCTGCCCTAATCACACGATTGATCTCACCGTGCAATTGCATGAATCAGGTAACTTTATTCAGTTCGTCGTAGCCGACCATGGCCCAGGCATTCCAGACCCCACAAAGGCCTTACTTTTTGATGCCTTTTATTCAACAAAAGACGAAGGGATGGGGATGGGGCTTAACATCTGCCGCTCTATTGTTGAAGTCCATCATGGCCGTATTCTCATCACAGATACGCCGGGTGGCGGTGCAACCTTTACATTCACAGTGCCTCTTGCACGTGAAGGACAAGAACTGATGTAAAATCAGAAGACTTTTCAAAGGAGAGATTTTTTACATGTTCCCCTACGATTACGGTTCAGAGACACCTGAAACCCTTGGCACCGTTTATGTCGTTGATGACGACGATGCTGTTCGCGATTCGTTGAAGTGGCTTTTAGAAGCTAGCGACTATCGTGTTGAACTTTATGATAGCGGTGAAAGCTTTATCGCCAAATACGACCCGAAAGCCATCGCTGTGCTCGTGCTTGACGTTCGTATGCCTGGCATGAGTGGCTTAGAAGTTCAGGAACACTTGCTTGCGCGTAACGCCGAACTTCCGATCATCTTTATTACGGGTCACGGTGACGTTTCCATGGCTGTCAACGCCCTCAAGCGTGGTGCCGTTGACTTCATTGAAAAGCCGTTTGAACAGGCTGCCCTTAAGCAGCTCGTTGAACGTATGCTTCATGAAGCGCGTGAACGTCACATGGAAAAAGAACGCCGTAGTCTGAACGAAGCCTTGCTCGCCAAGCTGACGCCACGCGAACAGCAAGTGCTCGAACGCATTATCAACGGTCGCTTGAATAAGCAGATCGCTGATGACCTTGGTATTTCTATTAAGACAGTTGAAGCACACCGTGCTTCGATCATGGACAAGACCAACTCTGGCACCGTTGCCGACCTGATGCGTGTCGTCATGGGCACTAACATGCTCCGCTAAACACGTTCACCAGTCTGGTTGTGGTGCTCGCCTTAGGTCGTCATCACATCGATTGGTTTTCCGGTCTTGCCCGGCAGGTCTCTCCGCTTCAACGGCGCGAGGGATCTTTTCATTTCTATGGAGGAGTTTTTCATGACAGCCAAGATTATTGACGGCAAAGGTCTCGCCGTTCGCATTCAAGATGAACTGAAGACCCGTGTAGATGTGTGCGCCCAAAAGGGTCACCGTCCAGGGTTAGCCGTCGTATTGGTGGGTGAAGATCCTGCTAGTCAGGTGTATGTTCGCAACAAAGTGCGTGCTTGCGAATGTACAGGCATTCACTCTGAAGAAATTCGTCTTTCTGCGGACACCACCGAAACAGAATTGCTCGCCGTGATTGATCGTTTGAATCACGATGACGCTATTGACGGCATCCTTGTGCAATTACCCTTACCTAAGCACTTATCGTCTGAAATTGTGATTGCCGCCATTTCTCCAGAAAAGGACGTTGACGGCTTCCACGTTGTGTCGGCCGGCTCCTTGTTGACAGGTCGCACAGGTTTTCGTCCTTGCACGCCTTATGGCGTCATGAAGCTGCTTGAAGAAGCAAGTTGCGACCCGTCTGGTAAGCATGCGGTGGTCATTGGTCGCTCTAACATTGTGGGCAAACCTCAAGCCTTGATGTTGCTTGAAAAAAATGCTACGGTCACCGTCGCTCATAGCCGTACGCAAGACCTTGGCGCCATCACGCGTCAGGCTGACATTTTAGTAGCCGCCGTGGGGCGCGCCAAGATGGTGAAGGCCGATATGGTCAAGCCCGGTGCCGTCGTGATCGACGTGGGTATGAACCGTGATGAAAATGGCAAGCTCTGCGGCGACGTCGACTACGAAACCGTTCGTGAAGTGGCCTCGGCCATTACTCCCGTTCCCGGTGGCGTGGGCCCTATGACCATCGCCATGCTGATGACAAATACGGTTGAAGCGGTTGAACGCCGTCTCGGTCTCTAAAAGGAACTCTTGTCGTGACTCAAGTCCAAAATCCCTTATTAAATGCCACTGGGCTGATTGATTACAGCGCGATTAAGCCAACTGATATTGCGCCTGCTGTCGATAAGCTTGCTCAACAACTCCAAGACACCATTGCTCAGGTAACGGCGCCCGATACACCCGCAACGTGGAAAGCAGTTGTTCAACCCTTAGAACTCGCTACGCTAGCCTTTACGCGTGCCTGGGGTGTTGTTGGTCATCTTCAGAGTGTGGTCGATACCCCTGAACTGCGTGATGCCTATAACGCCAAACTGCCCATGGTGACACAGCTCTTCATTGATCTTTCTCAAAATGAAGCGCTCTTTGCCAAGTACCGCGCTATGAAGGCGTCTGATGCTTTCGCTACGCTCTCTGACGTACGTCGGCGCATCATTGACCGTGAAATTCGAGATTTCCGACTCTCTGGGGCAGAGTTGCCTGAAACAGAACGCACTCGCGTCAAGGCAATTGGGGAACGTCTGTCGATGTTGAACCAAAGGTTCAGCGAAAATTTGTTGGACGCAACCAATGCTTGGCATCTCTTGATCGAAGACGAAGCTCGCTTAGCAGGCATCCCCGCTGATACCAAGGCAATGTACGCCGCAAATGCGAAAGCCGCAGGTCAAACAGGTTGGCGTATTACGCTTCACTTCCCGTCCTATTTGCCTGTCATGCAATATGCTGATGACCGTGCCCTTCGTGAAACGGTCTATCACGCTTTTGCCACGCGCGCGGCTGAATTTGACGGTTCAAAGTTTGACAATACGCCGTTAATCAAAGAAATCTTGCAGTTGCGCCAAGAAGAGTCAAGCCTCTTGGGTTTTGCTAACTATGCCGAAGCCTCCTTGGCCACCAAGATGGCCGATACTCCCAAAGAAGTGATCGCCTTCTTGCGTGACCTCGCTTCGCGTGCCAAGCCCTATGCCCAAAAAGACATGACAGCCTTGCGCGCCTTCGCTAAAGAAACGCTTTGCATTGATGATCTAAAGCCGTGGGATCAGGCTTACGCCTCTGAAAAATTACGTCAGGCACGCTATAGCTACTCCGATCAAGAAGTTAAACAGTACTTCACAGAACCCACTGTCTTTGCAGGACTCTTCCATTTAGCAGAAACGCTCTATGGCATCAAGATCCGTCAGAGTGCCGCCAGCACCTGGCATCCTGACGTGAAGTTCTTTGAAGTCTTCCATAACGATCAGCCGATTGCCGCTTTCTATGCTGACCTTTACGCTCGTGAAGGCAAGCGTTCTGGTGCTTGGATGGATAGCGACCGTACCCGTTGCTATGTCAATGGCAAACTTCAGACCCCTGTCGCCTATCTCGTCTGCAACTTCGCACCGGGTATCGATGGTCGTCCAGCCACCATGACCCATGACGATGTCACGACACTCTTTCATGAGTTCGGTCACTGTCTCCACCACTTGTTAACGCAACAAACCGAAGTAGCTGTCTCGGGTATCAGTGGAGTGGAATGGGATGCTGTCGAACTACCGAGCCAGTTTATGGAAAACTTTGCTTGGGAATGGGACGTCGTCAAGCAGCTCACACATCATATCGATACGGGTGCCACGCTTCCTCGCGAACTCTTTGACAAGATGTTGGCTGCCAAGAATTTCCAATCGGGTATGGCTTGCGTGCGTCAAGTCGAGTTTGCCCTCTTTGACATGCTCCTTCATACGTCATTTGACCCCAATGTGGATGACGTTCAGGCACTCTTAAACGATGTGCGTCAAGAAGTTGCGGTGAGCTTCCCGCCTGCATACAACCGTTTCCCGCAAAGCTTTTCGCATATTTTTGCCGGAGGTTATGCCGCTGGTTACTACAGCTACAAGTGGGCTGAGGTTCTCTCTGCCGACGCTTTTAGTGCCTTTGAAGAAACAGGAATTCTCAATACCCAAACGGGTCAACGCTTTATGAATGAAATCCTGGCGCGTGGTTCGAGTCGCGACGCTATGGATAACTTCGTCGCGTTTAGAGGTCGTAAACCGAGTATTGACGCATTGATGCGCCATAGCGGTATGGCTGACAACGAGTAACCTTTAAAGCCCTTCTCCACATCACGAGAAGGGCTTTTTCGTGATCCGTGCTAAAGTCTTCTCGTTCACTTAAAGATTTTCAAGTCACTCGTTAGGAGTACCACAGTGCCCACCATTACGCTTGCCAGCTGGAACGTTAACTCACTAAAAGTTCGACTCCCTCAACTATTAGATTGGCTCACTCACTCTTCTGTTGATGCAATCGTTCTTCAAGAAACAAAAGTGACCGATGATCAGTTCCCCGTGGACACCATTCAAGAAGCTGGTTTTGATGTGATCTTTACTGGGCAAAAAACGTATAACGGTGTTGCACTCTTGACGCGCCGTGCCACCATGGGCGCACCTGTCGACGTAGACTTGAATCTACCTGGATTTCCAGATGAGCAAAAGCGTCTCGTTGCTGCGACCCTCACACATTTAGCAAGTGGCGAATCGCTTCGTTTCGTTGGAGGCTATTTTCCGAACGGTATGACACCAGGCAGTTGGAAATACCTCTATAAGTTAGATTGGTTGCGTGCCCTTCGAACTTATTTAGAAACTAGCCTCAAAACCTATCCCCGTCTCGTTCTTGGTGGGGACTTCAATATTGCGCCAACAGACTTAGACGTGTGGAACCCTGAAAGCTGGAAAGACGGCATCTTAGTGAGTCCACCAGAACGTCAAGCTTTTCAAGACCTCTTAAGCCTTGGTCTCATCGATAGTTATCGCCATTGTCATCCCAAAGAAGCGGGGTACTCTTGGTGGGATTACCGCATGAAAGGCTTTGAAAAAAATCATGGGCTTAGAATCGACCACTTGCTGATTTCTGATGCTTTGATGCCTCAGCTTTCTGAAGCAAATATTCACACGGCGCTCAGAGCCCAGGCGCAACCGTCTGATCATACGCCAGTCTTGGTGACATTCAACTTTTAAAAGTAGGTTGAGGCGAAGCTCTCACTTCGCCTCATGCTTTATTGAATGATTTTTTGAACCTCGTATCTCAGCGTATCCGTCCAACGCGCGAATTGCAAGGCATCTTCATTGGCTGAACGAGGTTTCTCTAACCAACGTTGTCCCCATTGCACTAAAGACTGTGCATCGAACGTTTCAAATGGAAGGCCGGCTATTGGATCTGATTGATGTTTTTGAACGTCTATCAAAAGGTCATCAATGCCTTCAATTTGATGTAGCTCTTCGGCGGCGACCTTGATCCCATGATGACCCACGATGATCTCTAAACCAAACGGCACTTCATTTTCTGTGTCATGCAACAATACAACCGTCTCTTCAGCCCATAACGGACGATCATACCAACGGCGCCAGACATAGAAGATCGGCCATAACGCAAAAGCCAACCAAAAAGGGGCTGTCAGTAAACCGGCAACACTGAGTCCATTAAGCCCCAAGAGACCTTGCGTCCCCTCCATCGTGAGCAAGGTTCCCAACATTCCCCAAATGGCCCAAACCATCCAAGCACGTCTGGCTTTCGTGCTCGAGAGTCGACAACGAATTTTCTGCTTCCAACTTAACGCAGGCATGTGTTTAACATCCATCTTGATTCAACCAATGTTTAAGTCCATTCGTCAGCGCTTCGACAAAAGCAGGCGTTGTACGCTGACTTGGCATAGGCAAACTAATGACCAACGCACGTTCCCACCGTTGCGCTTGTGCACGTAACCGTGTGGTGCAAAGCCTTGTTGGAGGCATCAAAGGTTTGCCTAACGCAGATTCAAGCGCTTCCTCTATCTCTGGCACCAACAACGCATCATGCAAATAGCATGAAACCAACACAATGAGCGCGGGTTGCGTGTCGTTCATTTCTTCAATAAACGCTTCCGACTGCTTCACGAGCCCACTCACCATCTGTGGGCCATGTAACGCTTGGCTTTCCCAGGTTTCAGGCCATACACAAAGACGAAAAGCAGGCGCCATTCGCTTCACATCTAAGCCTGCTTGATGAAGCCAACCTAACACTGTTGCCACCACGAAGCCGCGATCAACATGAGGTGAATTAATCAGCCCTTTCGGTTCATTTTGATCTATGGTCGTCTGTTGAGTCCCGTATCCAGGCAGTAAAACCATAGCAATCCCCCGATGCATATTTTCGGGGGTATCCAGTGTTTTAGGGGGATTAGAACGAACTTCAGTCATCTAACTCTAATTCCTGAATCTTTCTAGTCAACGTATTGCGCCCTAAGCCTAAACGTTGGGCGGCTTCCATACGACGACCATGCGTGACATTCAGCGCTTCTTGGATTACGGTTCGCTCAAAGTCTTGCAACAAAGCGCCCCAAACGTCAGGGAGATCTTTGGATAATTGCTCTGCCGCCGTTTGTGCCAAACCTTGAGTCCAATCCCCTAGCGTTGCCGCACTTGACTCAGTGCGCTTTAGATCGTTCTGCTGAATTTGATCTTTGATGTCATCAGGCAAATCTTCAACACGAACTTCAACTGAAGGCGCCATCACCAACACCCAACGACACAGATTTTCTAACTGACGTACGTTACCAGGGAACGGAAATTTCTCAAGCATTGCCAAAGCTTCAGGTGTTAAACGTTTCGGTTCAACCCCCATGTCTTTAGCCCCTGACAAAAGAAAATGTTGGGCTAAAGGTGCGATATCCTCGGGACGCTCTCTTAAAGGCGGAAGTCTTAACCGAATCACATTAAGTCGATGATACAAATCCTCTCTAAAGCGCCCTTCTTTAACACAGGCTTCTAAATTTTGATTGGTTGCCGCAATAATTCGAACGTCAGCACGAATCGACTGATGGCCGCCTACACGATAAAAAAAGCCGTTACTCAAAACACGCAGTAACCGTGTCTGGAGTTCCATGGGCATATCACCGATTTCGTCCAAAAATAGTGTGCCACCTCTCGCTTGCTCAAAGCGACCTAACCGTAAAGCTGTGGCACCTGTAAACGCCCCTTTTTCATGACCAAAAAGTTCACTTTCTAATAGTTCTCGAGGAATCGCAGCCATATTAATCGCTATGTACGGCTTGTCAGCTCGTTGGCTATGTCGCCAAATTGCTCTCGCAACCACTTCTTTACCTGCACCCGATTCACCTGTTAATAAAACCGTGACGTTACTTTGAGAGAGTCGACCAATTGCTCGGAAAACTTCTTGCATAGCTGGTGCCTGACCGATCAAATCAGGGACCATTTGCACTTCAGTTTGCTCGTCCTTATTCGCAGTATCGTTAGCCGCACTCGATGACGCAAGGCTACGCTCCGACTCCTTCATGGCGCGCTCAATGAGTTCAACTGCTTTGGTGACATCAAAAGGCTTCGTCAAATATTCGAACGCACCGCCCTGGAATGCCGACACTGCACTATCGAGATCTGAATAAGCCGTCATAATAATGACAGGAAGATGCCGCCAATCCGTCTTAATACGACTTAAAAGCTCAACCCCACTTAAGCCTGGCATACGAATGTCACTCACCAACACCAAGGGCTGCTCGACCTCAAGTGCCTCTAAAACATCTTGCGCGCGTTCAAACAATCGGCAAGTGTGCCCCACCTTAGACAAAGCTCGCGACAAAACCCATCGAATCGCATGATCATCATCAACAACCCAAATTGGGGCGGTCTCTTCTTTTTCTATCACGATATCCTCACTCACGATAACGTCAACGGCATTAAGACTCTAAAGCACGTTCTACCAGGCACGCTCTCTAAAAGAATCGTGCCACTACCCTGTCTCACAAAAGTCTGCGCCAAACTTAAACCCAATCCAGAACCTTCTGCACGTCCTGTCACCAGGGGATAAAACACTTTTTCTTGCATCTCTAGTGGAATGCCAGGACCATTGTCAATCACTTCAGCTGCCAAAGCCAATCTCACACGTTCTGAGCCAATCAGCACATCTCGTACAATACGTGTCCTCAAAGTGATCGTTGCCGCTCCTTGCACACGCGCTTGCGTTAAAGCTTCTGCGGCATTTTTGACCAAATTCAAAAAGACCTGTGTCAATCGTGCCTTATCACCCATAATGGCGGGCGCAGAAATGTCATAGTCTCGCACGAATGTCAAATGCTGGGGATACTCCATCAAAACCAAGCTTTTCACGTGCTCTAAAATTTCGTGGAGATTGAGAGGCTCTTTCGAAGTCGCTTGTCGATAAGGCGCCAAAAATCGATCAACCAGGGCTTGCAAACGATCGGCTTCACCAATGATGATGCTAGTACACTCACGATCTTCTTCTCGAACGAGATCGGCATCTAAAAGTTGCGCTGCACCACGAATACCCCCTAAGGGATTCTTGATTTCGTGAGCTAAATTACGTAGCAACTGGCGATTAGCTTCCATTAATTCACACGACGTCTGCTCACGATCCTGCAAAAGCGTATCTTCAACCTCAACGACCTCAACGAGCGCACGCGCCATCGGATAATCTTCACACAGTTCCGTCACCACCGAAAGCACTGCCTGAACATGAACTTCTTCGGGCTGAGTACCTCGCTTTAATCGCAAAAGACGCGCCACTAATCGAGCGGGCATTAAATGGTCATCTCTAACCAAATGACGAAACCACTCTTCACACTCCGGTAAACGTTCAATCAAACGCATGCCTGTGAACGTTTTACAAGAGGTTTCCAGAAGCATTTCCGCCGCCCCGTTGCCCCATACAATCGTGCCCTGCTCATCCGTTAGGAAGACGGCGGTCGACAGCTGATCCATGGTAAGCTGCCAACTATCCTTTTTGCGACGCATCAATCAAGATTCCTCATAAAAAAACGGGCTACGGCAGAATATCGCCGAGCCCGCTTCTGTAGTCATGCTAGATATGCCAACGTTAACCCATTAGAGCGAATAGTACATGTCGTATTCGATCGGGGTAACGGCCAAGCGCCAACGCTGAACTTCTTCCATCTTCATGGCGATATAAGCGTCGATAAATTCATCCGTAAAGACGCCACCACGGGTCAAGAATTCACGATCCTTATCCAAGCACTCAAGCGCCTGATCCAAAGACGAGCAGATCGTCGGGATCTTGGCGTTTTCTTCAGGCGGCAGATCATAAAGGTTCTTGTCTGCAGCGTCACCCGGATGAATCTTATTCTGAATACCGTCTAAGCCCGCCATCAAGAGTGCGGAGAAAGCCAAATACGGGTTAGCGGCCGGATCAGGGAAACGGACTTCAACACGGCGAGCCTTCGGGCTATTCACATGCGGAATACGAATCGAGGCCGAACGGTTGCAAGACGAATAAGCCAACTTCACCGGAGCTTCAAAACCAGGCACCAAACGACGATAAGAGTTGATCGTCGGGTTAGTGAGCGCATTGAGAGCGCGTGCGTGCTTGATCACACCACCAATATAGTAGAGGGCCATTTCAGAGAGACCTGCATAGCCATTACCAGCAAAGAGGTTCTGGCCATCCTTCCAAATGGACTGATGCACATGCATACCAGAGCCTGCATCACCTTCGATGGGCTTCGGCATGAAGGTGGCCGTCTTACCATAAGCGGCGGCCACATTCTGGACCGTGTACTTCGTGATCTGCGTCCAGTCGGCGCGCTTCACAAGCGTGCTAAACCGCGTACCGATTTCGCACTGACCAGCACCACCCACTTCATGATGGTGAATTTCGACAGGCACCCCCTGCTGATCGAGCAACGTGCACATTTCAGCGCGCATATCAGCAAAAGAGTCCACCGGAGACACTGGGAAATAACCACCCTTCACACGGTTGTGGTAGCCCAGATTGCCACCTTCTTGCTTCAAGCCTGTCGCCCAGGGACCTTCTTCACTTTCGACTTCAAAGAAGCTCTTACCCATGCGATGTTCCCAACGCACAGCATCGAAAATGAAGAATTCAGGTTCTGGACCAAAATAGGCCGTATCGCCAATGCCCGTAGACTTCAAATAAGCTTCAGCGCGAAGACCGATCGAACGCGGATCGCGATCATAATCCTTACCCGTATTTGGCTCATGAACCGCGCACTGAAGAATCAATGTATTGACCTCACGGAACGGATCCATGCGAGCAGAATCAGGATCTGGCATCAAAAGCATGTCGGATGCTTCAATACCACGCCAGCCAGCAAAGGACGAACCGTCAAAGGGCTGGCCAAGTTCGAATACGTCTTCATCGATCATGGCGGCAGGCACAGTCACGTGCATTTCTTTACCGCGAATATCCGTCAAACGCAGATCCACGAACTTGACATCATTGTCCTTAATCATCTGCAAAACATCAGAAACGGACGTCATTTATTTGTCTCCTAGAGATTAGCCAGCAAGGCATTTTTTACGCCTAGCCTGGTATGTATTGGGGCAAACGAGCTAAACCCGTCATGTTTGACCAATTAGTAGCAAAATCCATGCCAAAGCGTGCAATAAGAAAGAATGGCTTACCTTGAGTCATTTCTATCAAACACACGCATTGAAGAAGCACTTTTGGCACCACAATGCTCTCTTTTATGCACTAGCATGAATCACATCATTTTATTATCGCACTTCTTTGGTGCATTCTGAGCATCAAAGAAAAGCTTCCTGAAGGTCTGATAAAAAAGCCCTTCCCTGAGGTGTCGGCTTAATATGCGTTTCATCAGGCACCAATAACCCTCGTGTTCTTAAATCAGTCAGTTGAGACTCAACCACACTTAGCGGCAACCCCGTTCGTGTTTCAAACAACGTAGCTGGCACACCTTCCGTTAAGCGCAAAACATTCAGCATAAATTCAAACGGCAAACCATCTTTTTCAATGACTGTAGTTTCAATACATGCGTGCCCAACGCCATTCACCTTCTCAGCGTAACGTCGGGGAGACATTTCCCTTACTTCACGAAGAATGCCATCTGGAGTCGTCAATTTGCCATGCGCACCAGCGCCCGCTGCCAAATAATCACCGAACTGCCAGTAATTGAGATTATGTCGACAACGATAGCCAGGCTTAGCATACCCAGATACTTCGTAATGATCAAACCCAGCTGACGAGAGTCGTTGGATCACAAGATCAGACATATCAGCGCAGGTGTCATCATCAGGTAGACCTGTTGGTATGCGTTTCGCAAACGCCGTCCCCGGTTCAATCGTTAACTGATAAAACGAGAGATGAGTCGCACCAAGTCCAACCGCCGTCTCAACTTCTGTCGCCACTTCGTCGAGCGTTTCACCTGGTAATGCGAACATCAAGTCCAAATTGAAGTTACCAAACACCTCACCCGCATGTTGCGCAGCGCGTTTGGCTTCGTCAGATGAATGAATGCGCCCCAACACCTGGAGCTTTTCATTCATAAAGCTCTGTACACCCACAGACACGCGATTCACCCCAGCCGCCTTAAACGCTTTAAAGCGACTCTCATCAGTCGTCCCAGGATTGGCTTCTAACGTGATTTCACAATCAGACGTAAAACCAAAAAGCTGATTAGCGCCACTTAGCAATTTATCGACAGCTTGTCCACACATGAGGCTCGGCGTACCACCACCAATAAAGACACTGCTAATCGGGCGACCTTCGGTACGCCCCATCCAGTGGTTCAGATCCCGCAACACTAAATCTACATAAGCCTCATCATTCAAACCTTGAGGAATGGCATGTGAATTAAAGTCACAATATGGACACTTTCGCACACACCAAGGCCAATGCAAATAAAGCGCTAGCGGAATCTTTTGGATCGCTTCTTCAGTAAAGTTGGGCACCGTCACGATTACCAACCCCAGTTTTCGCGCAACAATTGGCTCATCTTTACTAAGGCCTTACCGCGATGACTCTGATGATTCTTTTCTTCTGCAGTCATTTCAGCAGCGGTTTTACCTACAGTTGGCACATAAAAATAGGGGTCGTAACCAAAGCCACCCTCACCCTTGGGGGTATCGCACACTTCGCCATACCAATGCCCAACAGCAATTAAAGGCTCGGGATCTTCAGGGGTTCGTACAGCCACCAACACACAGGTATAGTGCGCACGGCGATCTTCAATCCCCGCTAACTTTTGAACCAACAGCTGATTATTAGCGGCATCGTTTGCCTCTTCGCCAGCAAAACGCGCCGAAAAAACTCCCGGCATCCCATTCAAAGCATTGACACAAATACCTGAATCATCGGCCATCGCAGGACGCCCCGTCACACGCGCAGCGTGACGCGCTTTCGCTAGACAATTTTCAATAAAGGTACCAAAGGGCTCTGGGCAAGACGGTACGCCTAATGCCCCTTGATTAATCACTTCAACACCCAACTCGGCAAACATGGCCTGAAATTCACGGAGTTTGCCTTGGTTATTCGAAGCCAAAACGAGTGACTTAGTCATACGCTTCTCCTTAGGACTCAAAGGCTGCGCGTTGAGCAGCCATAATTTCTAGATTGCCCTTTTCGGCTAAACGAAGGAGTTCATTGAGCTCTTCTCGCGAAAACGCCGCACCTTCTGCCGTCCCTTGAATTTCAACAAAACGACCTTCGCCCGTCATCACCACATTCATATCGGTGTCGCAACCGCTATCTTCAGCGTAATTCAGGTCAAGCACAGGACGACCTTCAACAATCCCGGCAGACACTGCGCTCACTTGCGTCAGAATCGGATCTTCTGTGATTTGGCCCTTTTCTAACATACCGTTGACCGCATCACGCAACGCCACCCAAGACCCTGCAATAGAAGCACAGCGCGTACCACCGTCGGCCTGTAAAACATCACAGTCCAACTGAATCGTGAAGTCACCTAACTTCTTGCGATCGACAGCTGCACGTAAGCTACGACCAATCAAACGCTGAATTTCTTGCGTACGGCCAGATTGCTTACCTTTGGCAGCTTCGCGCTCACAACGCGTACCAGTCGAACGAGGCAACAACCCATATTCAGCCGTCACCCAACCTTCACCGCGCCCCATCAAAAAACGTGGGACACCAGGCGTGACGCTCGCTGTGCAAAGTATGCGAGTATCACCTGCACAAACCAAGACACTACCTTCAGCATACTTAGTAAAGCCACGCGTAAAATTTAACGGGCGAAGTTCATCAGCCTTACGGCCGTCCACACGGGTCTGTGTCATTACTTAACTCCAAAGACGAAATTTCAATCAGTGTCGTTATGCTAGCGCAAGAACTTCAAATAAGGTAGATAAACGCGTTACAATGGCGGCGCTTGTCGCAGCCAGCGCTTTCTTGATCTGCGACGCATGTCTCATATCTCTAGGAGTTTTTTCATGACCGTTGCTAGTATGACGGGTTATGCTGTCGCCTCTGGTGTAACCCCACTCGGTACCGTTACAATTGAATGCCGTTCAGTCAATTCGCGTTTTCTTGATTTGACACTACGTCTTAATGAAGATCTTCGCTTTGCCGATCCACTGATTCGTGAAACGCTACAAAAGCGTATTGCTCGCGGCAAGGTTGAAATTCGCGGCTACATTACGCCAGACGAAAACGCTGCCCCTGTTCGCATCAACACCACTGTACTGAATCGTCTCATTGAAGTACAAAATACGATTCTTGAGACGTTCCCTCAAGCCAATAAACTCTCGGTCTCTAACCTTCTTGCCATGCCTGGCGTCATGGTGATTGATCGTCTAGATCAAGACGCTGTTGCTCAAGCTGTATTGACTGTGCTTAACAATATGCTCGATGCGTTTACGGCTTCTCGTGCGCGTGAAGGTGAAGCTTTAGCGAATGTTTTGCTTAACAACTGCGAGCAAATCGAAGAAGTTGTCACAGATATTAAAGGTCGCATGCCTGACATTTTGGCGCACATTGAAAACAAATTGCGCGAACGTCTCGAAAACGCTTTGTCGTCTGCACTCACCGAAAAGAGCACGCTAACACGAGAGGAAGTGAGCGACCGTATCCGTCAAGAAGTCGTGCTCTACGCCCTTCGTATGGACGTTGAAGAAGAAATTAATCGTCTCTTCACCCATGTCGCCGAAGTTCGCCGCATCCTCAAAAAGGGTGGTGCTGTCGGTCGTCGTCTTGACTTCGTCGTACAAGAAATGAATCGCGAAGCTAACACATTAGGTTCTAAAGCCGCAGCAATCGAAATGACGAACGCATCCGTTGCGCTCAAGGTCATCATCGAACAGATGCGCGAGCAGATTCAAAACCTCGAATAACGCCAAAGAAATAGGGAGAGTACCGACACATGAAAGTCACTCTCCCTTACAATAGCCATCTTCTTATTTCGATCCATCCTAAATTTTCGTGGATGTGACCGTTTGACGACTTTTCAATAGAAGCCGTCTCGATTGTCAGATGGAGACTTCGAATGTCTAATGCTTCCGCCGCTCGTCCACTTCACGCTGGCCGACTCTTTCTCGTGACGGCTCCGTCGGGTGCTGGTAAATCGTCGCTCGTCAATGCGCTTCTTAAGCTTGAACCCACGTTGAAGCTTTCTATTTCGCACACCACACGCGCCCCTCGTCCCGGTGAAGAAAATGGTCGAGAATATCACTTTGTTAGCGAAGCTGAATTCTTAGCCATGCGCGAACGCGGTGAATTTTTAGAGTCTGCCCTCGTTCACGGTAACTACTACGGGACAAGCCGTATTTGGATTGAAAGCCAAATAGCTCAAGGTAACGACGTTCTCCTTGAAATCGATTGGCAAGGTGCTCGCCAAGTACGCGAACGCTTTGCGGGTACTGTGGGTATCTTTATCCTGCCCCCATCCATCGAGGCGCTCGAATGGCGTTTACATCATCGCGGCACCGATTCCGAACAAACAATCACTCGACGCTTGCTTGGCGCAGGCGCTGAGATGTCCCATGCACCTGAATTTGAATACGTTATAATTAACGAAGAATTCGATAAGGCGCTTTCTCAGATGCAATCTGTTGTCGTGGCAAGCCGCTTAGCCTATGCACAACAGGCTATACGCCACCGTGAGCAGTTCGCCTCACTTGGCATTCCGCTCTGATATTTTTCTAAAGAAACCGCCAGCCTCACTCCTTTTCTCTTTTTTAAACTGTTGTAATCAAAATGGCTCGTATTACTGTTGAAGACTGCCTGAAGAAGATTCCGAATCGCTTCCAGATGGTGCTTTGCGCCGCTTATCGCGCTCGCCACCTGACACAGGGCTATGCCCCGAAGGTTGAAGCCAAGGACAAACCCGCTGTTGTCGCCCTTCGTGAAGTCGCGAAAGGTGAAGTAGGACTCGAAATGTTGAAGCGCGTGCCGTAAACTGTTAGATACGCACTCTTTCACATCGGTCAGGTTATTTTGCCGTGAAAGTCGGCGAAAAGCCTGGCCTTTTTTATTTTTGGGAACCAGCTAGCGTACCAAACTAGAAAAGAACTTCTAACCATAACCGCTGTCTCCCAATCAGTACGGAATTCTTGCACATATGACTACCGAGCGCATTCAATATCCTGATGACCTCTACGCGACCCGGGAAGATGGTAAGCATCAAAGTCCTCAACCCATCCCCTCGACACGCAAGCCTATTTCCGTCAAACCATCGTCTAAGTCTTCCCCTGTCATTCCTACGCCAGCACAGGTCATTCTGCCTGAAGCTGATTTGCCCATGTTTACGCCTAAAGGCCCATCCGCAACAGTCACTGCGAGTGCCTTGGTTGAACTCTGCCGGCAATATCTCTCAACACCTGATGTTGAAAAGATTCGTGAAGCGTATCGTTACGCCGACAACGCCCATCTTGGTCAATTCCGTAAGTCTGGTGAACCCTATATCACTCACCCGATTGCTGTTGCTTCAATCCTCGCCTCATGGAAAATGGACGCCGCGACCATTCAAGCCGGTCTCATGCATGACGTGCTTGAAGACACGGGCACCAGTAAACAAGAAATGGCCGAAAAATTTGGCATTGAAGTCGCAGAGCTTGTTGATGGTGTGAGTAAACTCGACAAATTGCGTTTTTCGTCTGCGGCCGCTGCACAAGCCGAGAGTTTTCGCAAGATGCTTCTTGCGATGTCCCGAGACTTGCGCGTGATTATAGTCAAGTTAGCTGACCGAGTACACAATATGCGTACGTTGGGCGTCATGCGTCCCGAAAAATGTGCACGTATCGCGAATGAAACATTAGATATTTATGTGCCCATTGCGCACCAGCTCGGCATGAACAGCGTCTTTCGTGAGCTACAAGAACTTAGTTTTGCGAATCGCTATCCGCTTCGCTACAAGATACTTTACGAAAACGTGCTCTTAATGCGAAACAATCGTCGAGCAGTGCTCGAGCGTATTCTCGCCGAAACGAAGAACTTCTTACCCAAAGAAGGGATTCGTTGCCGAATTATTGGTCGCGATAAGACCATCTACGGCATTTATAACAAGATGCGAGAAAATCATCAGTCTTTCTCTGATGCACTCGACATTTACGGTTTCCGAGTCATTGTTCGTGAGGTTAACGACTGCTACCTTGCGCTCGGCGCCTTACATCGCCTTTATAAGCCTGTTCACCGCCGGTTTAAGGACTTTATTGCCATCCCCAAACTCAACGGCTATCAGAGTCTTCATACCACTGTCATTGGTCCTTACGGCACCCCTGTCGAATTTCAAATCCGTACAGAACAAATGCATCAAGTGGCCGAAAACGGCATTTTGACGCAGTGGATGTTCAAAAACGATTTCGATAGCAGTGACATGCAATCGCGCACTGCGGCTTGGCTACAAAGCTTGATGGATATTCAACGCACTAGCCTCGACAGCAATGAATTCTTAGAAAACATTAAAGTCGACTTATTCCCGAACCGCGTTTACGCCTTCACACCGAAAGGCCAAATTATTTCGTTGCCGCGTGGTAGCACATCAGTCGACTTTGCTTATCAAATCCATACGGACGTCGGCAACCACACCAAAGAATGCCGCATTAACGGTGAAATTCGACCGCTCTCCACGACGCTTCATAATGGCGACATGGTTGAAATTATCACCGACCCGATGGCCTCACCAAGTCCAGAATGGCTTGAATTCGTTCACTCTGGTCGCGCTCGTGCAGAAATCCGTCAATTCTTACGTAACTGCCGATTTGATGACGCAACCCAAGTTGGACACGATGTACTCGCTCGTCTAGCAACTGAAAATCAACTGGATTTAGAAAAGATTCCAGAACATGTTTGGACAACTTTGCAAGAAGAGTTAGATGTACCAGACCATGATGCGCTCTATGCCTCTATCGGTCTTGGCAAGGATTTACCTGCTACCGTCATTCATCGTCTTGTGCGTCTCATGAGCCATCTTCATAGTGACGCTGTGCCGCCGGCTTTACCTGCCATTGTGATTCGTGGCACAGAAGGGATGGCTGTTGAATTATCGAAGTGCTGTCATCCCATCCCTGGAGACAAGATCGTTGGCTTTAGTCGCGTGGGACACGGTTTAATTATTCACCGTGCAGACTGTCCACATGTCGAACGTGGCATGAAGACAGATCCAAAACGTTGGGTTGAAGTGACGTGGGCACCTGAGCAACGTCAAGCGAATTTTGCTGCCCCCCTTGAGATTCGTGTCGAAGATCCACGCACCGCCATTGCGCAAGTTGCTACCAGTGTCGCTGAAGCAAAATCCAGCATCATCGGCATGAGCATTGAAGACGAAAACGCACAGAAATATATTCGTATCACTGTACAAGTTCGAGATCGCGGTCACTTAATGCACGTCATTCGAACCATTAAGCAAAATGCGAATGTTGAGCAAGTGAAGCGAGTTCACTGACACTCTTGCACCCAATAATGCGTCCACAAGCAGAATCTAATTGACTCACTCAACGGCTCTCTGTAGCTAATCCTCTTTGATTAGCTACAGAGAGCCTTTGTATAAGGCTAGAAAACCTACAATTTGATCAAAAAAAATCCCGCAACAGCCATTAAACTGTTCGGGATCTTTTGAACTTAAGTGGTGGAGAGGAGGAGGATCGAACTCCCGACCTCTGCATTGCGAACGCAGCGCTCTCCCAGCTGAGCTACCCCCCCAACCTTTGTTCAATTCCTACACTTAAGACGTGCAGGAATTGAACTTTATACCTATAAGATAATTATAGAAATACCGTAAACACGGTATTTTATTTCTTCCATCGACCACGAACAAGTACGACCCGATAGCCATCTGGGTCTTCATAAGTGGCGGTTCCTGCATCTGCATAAAGCTGAGGCGGCGTGACCTGTTGGTAGCCACACTCAAACAAAGCTTTGAGACGCTTTTCCCAATGTTCACCTTCTGGGATACAGAACACCACAAAATGTTCAGGCGTAGGCGCTGGAGACACAACTGTCCCGTCACGACGAGACGTAAATTCAAACTGATACGGCCAATCACGGTGACCGAGAATCAAACCATCCCACCCCTGCTGATTATCAAAGCGATCCAATACTTCAAAACCAAGACCATCAACATAAAATGTCAACACATCTTCCAAATGATTGGTTGGACGAGAAAGTCTGAGTTTGGGCTGAGCATCCATGAGTGACTCCTTTAGTGAAATCGTTCTTTCATTATCCGATAGCTTTTCAGCTTTTGCTACATTGCTTAGGGATAACTCGACGGTAGAATGAGAGGACACACATTTGATAGGACTAACGGTTATGTCTTCTGTTTTACCGCATTTAAACGCTCACATCTCTGCCCTCTTACCTTCCTATATCAACACATCACTCTTTGTGGTTGGTGTCTTTATTGAAAATGACAAGGCTGTTTTGTCGCCCTCTGCCACTCTCTTCGATGCTCGTTATCATGGCATCATTACTCAATATGTCGAAAAAGGCATTTTTGAAGCTAAAGTTGGGCAGACGCACTTTATCACCCAAAACGAAGATTATCCAGGTGGCATCGCGGTACTTGGTTTAGGCGAACTCAAAACCTTCAATGCAACCGTTTTTAAAGAAGCGATCGAAAAAGCTGCATCATCGTTATCTTGGGCAACCTCGCAAGCGTACGCTATTGAAGAATGGTTACCCAGCGATTTAACCGTTCAAGAAGCAGCTTCTCTTTTCGCCTCCACGGCACTAAACGCCTTAACTCAGCGTACTACGTTAAAAACACAGTCACCTCAATCTTCTAAAACTCAGTCCATTCACTGGGTGTCAGAAGAGCTCACCGATGCCATTACGCATGGTCTCAAAGAAGGGAAGGTCGCCGCCGAAGGCATGGCCATCATGCGATATTTAGCCGAACTGCCTGGCAATTACTGCACGCCGTCCTTCTTAGCTGACACTTTGACGAAATCAGTCGCACAAATACCCAACACCTCTGTGACTGTCCTTGAAAAAGCCGACATCGAAGCTTTGGGTATGGGCGCCTTCTTGTCGGTAGCCCAAGGTAGCATCGAACAACCTCGATTAATTACCATCCAATATCAGGGGGCACAATCAGAAGAAGCGCCTTATGCCCTCGTGGGTAAAGGGATTACTTTTGACGCCGGCGGCATTTCGCTTAAACCTGCTGCCAACATGGCAGATATGACCTTTGATATGTCGGGCGCCGCTGCTGTCATTGGTACTCTTTTAGCCATTGCTCGTGCTCAATTGCCGATCAACCTTTTGGGGATTGTCGCCGCTTGTGAAAATTTACCGTCCGGGAGCGCTGCTAAACCGGGCGATGTTGTGACCTCTCTGTCTGGTAAAACCATCGAAATTCTCAATACCGACTGCGAAGGTCGTATGGTATTAGCTGATGCTCTCACCTGGACAGCACGCCATAAACCGCAATGCATCATCGACGCAGCAACGCTGACTGGTGCATGTTGTATTGCACTGGGCGCGCCGTATACAGGCCTTTTCACGCCAAACGAAAAACTTGCCAATGATCTACTAAGAGCCGGTCAAGCGTCGCTAGACCCTGCCTGGCGTCTTCCTGTTGGCCCCGAATACGCCAAACTCATGCGTACACCTGTTGCGGACATCGCCAATCAGGCCACGGTTCGTGATGGTGGTGCCTCGAGCGCAGCCGCCTTCTTGTCAACGTTTGTTGAAGACATTCCTTGGGCACATTTAGATATCGCAGCAACCGCAAACACATCGGGACGAGATCGTTATTCGACAGGACGTCCTGTTCCCATGCTCACCCGATTCCTTTTTAACCAAATACACTAAAGCGTTCACATGCATTTACAGCCTGAAAGCGAGTAGAAGTCACGCAACTGCTCGCTTTCAGCCATAATTAGAGTCATGCAGAAAATCGACTTTCATTACAACGTTCCTCATCGCCTTCGTTATGCCTGCCTTGTTGCTCGTACCGTTTATCGGCGCGGGCTCACTTTGGCTATCTGGTCTGCGGATGAACGAAAGCTGAGCGAACTCAATAGCCTTTTATGGCGTTTCGATGATCTCGCTTTTTTGCCTCATGTACCCGCAAGCAGTCCTCTCGCGTCCGAAACGCCTATCGTGTTTTCGAGTCAGCTTGAAGAACTCAATGCCGATGTGCTTCTACTTCTGGACGACAATTTGCCGCCCACATGGGAAACGTGTTTCGACCGATTCTCGCGCATTATTGACGTGGTCAGCACAGATCCTCAAGAACTTCAAGCCTCTCGGGCTCGTTTTCGCGCGTACCGCGCAGCGGGTGTTGAATTAGCTGCTTACGATCGCAAACAATAATCTTTTTGTAGAGTGCCTTTTTATGTCTACGCCTAGAAAAGAACCCGTCATTGACACGCAGTGCTTTGATCTCACTGACCGCGTCAAGCTGACTTGGCGAGATGTTCGTCTCATGGCCGAGACACCTGCCACACTTCCCGAAGTCGTCCAGACCCAAGAAGTTACGCAGCTCGGCGAAGCAACACGCATGCTGACCAATGAAGAGAAAAAAACTATAGCGCTCACTTTGACGCCTCTGATAGAGTCAGCCGTTCGTCAAGCGCTTAAAGAGACTTTAGAGGTATCTCTACAAAATGCACTTTCTCGTGTTCGAGTCGACATTGACCGTTCGATTAACGGGTTAGTCACTGAAGCGGTAGTCAAAGAACTCGACAAAATCGACCTCAACAAACTTCATTCCAACTAAATCCCTTCTCAAAACCCATCAAAACAATAAGTTGATGGGTTTTCCTTTCTATTTCGTGCGACAATAATAAGATTTTCTGACTAGAGCTAAGCATTGGAGAGCCTTACGCCTCATGCTTAACTTTTGTCAATCTTTTTTCGTCTTACTACTGGCTACAAATGACTGATACGAATACTCAAGAGCTCGCCAAGAGCTTTGACCCAGCCGAAATCGAAGCCCGTTGGTACCCCGTTTGGGAAGAACGTGGCTACTTCAAGGCTGGACTTGACCCCAAGAAGCCGAGCTTTGCTATTCAGCTTCCGCCTCCAAACATTACGGGCATTCTTCACATGGGTCACGCCTTCAATCAGACAGTCATGGATACGCTGACGCGTTACCATCGCATGGCTGGCTACAATACCGCTTGGATTCCTGGTACGGACCACGCCGGTATCGCCACCCAAATCGTGGTTGAACGTAAGCTTGAAAGCCAGGGCATCGACTTTAAGTCTTTATCTCGTGAAGAATTCATTGCCAAGGTCTGGGAATGGCAAAAATTCTCTGGCGGTACGATTCTTAACCAGATGCGCCGCATGGGCGACAGCGTCGACTGGGAACGCACCTACTTCACGATGGACGACAAGCTCTCCAAGGTTGTGATCGAAACCTTCGTGCGTCTCTACGAAGAAGGTTTGATTTATCGTGGCAATCGCCTTGTGAACTGGGATCCGAAGCTTCAGTCCGCTGTCTCCGACCTCGAAGTCGAAAGCGCAGAAGAAAATGGCCACTTGTGGGAAATCCGCTACCCAGGTGCAGACGGTAGCGAAGGCGTCGTCGTAGCGACAACACGTCCAGAAACGCTCTTTGGTGACCAAGCAGTTGCTGTGAATCCTGAAGACGAACGTTACACTGCGCTCGTCGGTAAATCCTTGGTTCTCCCGTTAACCGGTCGCACGATTCCGGTCATTGCAGACAACTACGTTGACCGTGAATTTGGTTCTGGTTGCGTGAAGATCACCCCGGCTCATGACTTCAATGACTTTGAAGTCGGTCGTCGCCACAACCTCGCCATGTTGAACGTGCTCACGAAGACCGCTCGCATGAACGAGAACGTGCCCGAAAAGTATCGTGGCATGGATCGTTATGAATGCCGTAAAGCTGTGATTGCTGACCTTGAAGCCGCCGGCCTTTTGGTCGCTGTTAAGGATCATCGCCACATGGTGCCTCGCGTCACACGTACAGGTGAGATTGTTGAACCGATGCTCTCCGACCAGTGGTACATGGCCATGAGTAAGCCCGCCCCTGAAGGCACGCGTTACCCTGGCAAGTCGATTGGTGAAGTGGGTCTCGAAGCCGTTGAGTCTGGCGAAGTCAATATCTTTCCGAAGGAGTGGCGTGGCGTTTACCGCCAGTGGCTCGAAAACATTCAGGACTGGTGTATCTCTCGTCAGTTACTTTGGGGTCATCAGATTCCTGCTTGGTATGACGAAGCTGGCAACGTCTACGTCGCCCGCTCTGAAGCCGAGGCTCAAAAGCAGGCTGGCGAAGGCGTGAAACTCACGCGTGACGCTGACGTCCTTGACACGTGGTTTTCCTCTGCACTCGTTCCGTTCTCTACGCTTGGCTGGCCTGAGCCGCAGGGTGACGATCATACGGCTTATGACCTCTACTTGCCAAGCTCTGTCTTGGTCACGGGTTATGACATCATCTTCTTCTGGGTGGCTCGTATGGTCATGATGACCAAGCACTTTACGGGTCGTGTCCCCTTCCATAACGTCTACATCCACGGTCTCGTGCGTGACGCTGAAGGCAAGAAGATGTCTAAATCTGAAGGCAATACGCTTGACCCGTTAGACATTATTCAGGGTATCGGTCTTGAAGATCTCGTGAAGAAAAACACGACAGGCTTGCGTCAGCCTGAAAAGGCACCGCAAGTCGAAAAAAAGCTGCGTAAGGTCTATCCGGAAGGCATCGCCGCACACGGCGCTGACGCCCTTCGCTTCACGATGGCTGCCTATGCCACCTTAGGTCGTAATGTGAACTTCGACTTGAAGCGTGCCGAAGGCTATCGTAATTTCTGCACGAAGCTTTGGAACGCCACGCGCTTTGTGTTGATGAACGTTGAAGGTCAGGACTGCGGCACGGGTGAAACCGCTAACGCGCCAATGAACTTTACGTTTGTTGATCATTGGATTCAGAGTGAACTCGCCAAAACCATTCGTGATGTTCGTCAGGCATATGCAACCTTCCGTCTCGACGTAGCTGCCAACGCTATCTATTCGTTCGTTTGGAATGAATATTGTGACTGGTATCTTGAGCTCACCAAGGTTCAATTGAAGGGTGATGAGGCCACTTGCCGCGCCACCCGTCACACCCTTGTGACGGTGCTTGAAACCATTTTGCGTCTCGCACACCCGATCATTCCGTTCATTACGGAAGAACTTTGGCAGAAGGTGTCTCTCGCCGCCGGTACTCGCCGTGCTGACGAAGATACATCTATCATGATCCAGGACTATCCTGTCTTTAGCGAAACCGCTTTGAATGCTGACACCGACGCTCGTATGGCCGATATCAAGGCCATGATCGACGCCGTTCGTAATCTACGTGGTGAAATGCAACTTCAGCCAGGTAAGCGCATTCCGCTCTTGATTTCCGGCCCAAAGGATGCTTGTCTTGCAGCCGCACCTTATCTTCAGGCTTTAGCTCGCTTGGAAAGCGTTGAACACGTTGAAAGCATTGAAGCCGTCAACGAAGGCGCCATCGCCCCTGTGGCCATTGTGAGCGACTTCAAATTAATGCTTAAGGTTGAAATTGACCTTGCTGCCGAACGTGATCGCCTTTCTAAGGAAGTTGCTCGTCTCGAAGGTGAAGTCAAGAAGTGCGAAGCTAAACTTGGCAATGAACGCTTTGTGGCACGTGCACCAGCCCAAGTGGTTGAGACTGAGAAGAAGCGTTTAGCTGACTTTAGCGACCTTTTAGCCAAGGTTCGCGAGCAGCTCGCTCGTTTGCCTCAAGCTTAACATTGTCATAGTTTGACTAAAAGGGGCCTTTCTTACATGCGTGAGAAAGGTCCTTTTTTAACTCTCTAGGGATCCACCATGGCTCTTCGTATTAGTCTGCACAAAATCCGTCCTAGCTACATCCTAAAGCCTCGCGGCAAAAATTTGAAGTTTGTCTATTACCTTCGTTGTGCCTTGCGTAACTGGATACCGCAATGGTGGCTACAGCACCATAAAACAGCGCTATTACATTCCCTAGAACATCGCGCCGATAAAGACTACATTCTCGACCGTGTCAATTACTACAACAAACTGACTCACACATCTCCCATCACAGGCAAGCACTTTTTGGCTGATATTCCAAATGAAGGAAGTACCTATAACCGAGATACATTCGAAATCACGCGATACTTTGAGCCCACACTAAAGATCGACACCCTTTTTGGCGACAACACACAAATAGGTACAACGCCATCCATTGTCAAAAGCCGACCTATTCTTGGCGAGAATCAAAACGACGTCGTCCTCAATTTGGACAAAGTTCGCCATTTCACCTTCTTGAAAGATAAGCGATCTTTTGCCTCGAAGCGCGATATGGCGATTTTCCGTGGCGCGACCTTTCAAACACATCGTCAGCGTTTCATGAAAATGTATTTCGGCCATCCATTGGTAGATTGCGCAAATACAGCACATAAGTCTGATTTGCCTGCAGAATGGAATAAACCGCTGATTACCCTGTACGATCATCTCCACTACAAATTTATCATCTGCCTTGAAGGCAATGACGTCGCGAGCAACTTGAAATGGGTGATGTCATCGAACTCCATCGCCATCATGCCTAAACCCAAGTATGAAACTTGGTTTATGGAAGGTCGACTTAAAGCAGGTGTGCATTACATTGAAATTAAGGATGACTTCTCAGACTTAGAGGAAAAGATTCAGTACTACAGTCAACATATCGATGAAGCTGAAACCATCCTCCAAAACGCGCATAAGTTCGTGCGTCAATTCTTTGACAAGCCTCGAGAAGAACTCATTGCCATACTCGTGATGCAAAAGTATTTCAAGCTAACGGGTCAAAACACACATAGTTAAATCAAGCTTTTGAAAGATATTTGAGACAAGTCATGCCATTTACATCGTTTTAGGTTGATAATGGAATAAGATATCAGCTCGTTACGGATAGATTTCGAACGAGCTCGATCCTTTAACCGTTTGACAATTGACCAAGGAGAACGGAAATGACGACAGTAGACACCATCGCACAGGCCATTAAAGAAAACAAAAGCCTGGAATTTGCCTATCACGGTTTTGACCGTGTGGTATCTCCTTATGCTTGTGGATTGACCCCCACGAACGAAATTAAGATGATCGGTTTCCAAACCGACGGTGGTAGCAACTCAGGTATCACTGAAAAACTACGTTTCTATACGGTCTCAGATATCGCTGGTATCGCTATTTCTGAAGCACCATTCCGTCCCTCTACAGAAGAAGATAAGGCCATTTTCTGTCAATTGAGCAAGGTTTACGAAGAGGTTCTTTAAAACTGAACCTACTGATAAAACAAAAGAGACCGACAAAATACGGTCTCTTTTGTTTTTATACCGGATTTTTCGGATCCAACCCTGTGAGGTTGTCCACACCCGACGCCTCTTCAACGGCCAAGTTTGCTTCTGCTCGACCACCTTCCCAATACGTCGCATGCTCAATCCCTAACTGTTCTGGATGGAACACTGGATTGCGACCTTCACGTAGCTGTATTTCATAATCCTTCAAAGCTAAGAAGGCAGGCTTTTGCAACAGCAAAATAGCGATGATATTCAGCCAAGCCATCGTACCCACACCGACGTCAGCCATCGTCCAAATCAGCGTAGAAGAATTAATCGCACCAAAAGCCACAGTACCAATAAAGATCGCCTTACAAACCGTAATCATCACGGGTTTTCTAATGTAACGATTGAGGTAGGCCACATTGGTTTCGGCCATATAGTAGTAGCCCAGAATCGTCGTAAAGGCAAAGAAGAAAATCGTAATTGCAATAAATGGTCCGCCCCAACCAGGCATCAACTGGTCAATAGCTGCCTGCGTATAAACGGGGCCAGCTTCTACGCCAGGCAACCCTTCGTAGAGCGTCTGACCATTGGGGCTCACCATGTTGTAGCAGCCCGTCATGAGGATCATGAACCCTGTGGCAGAACACACAAAGAGCGTATCGATATAAACCGAAAAGGCTTGCACTAAACCTTGCTTTGCTGGATGAGAAACGGCAGCCGCAGACGACGCGTGAGGCCCCGTGCCTTGACCAGCTTCGTTAGAGTAGATCCCGCGCTTGACGCCCCAAGCGATGGCTGAACCAAGCAAACCGCCTGTGATCGAATCCAGACCCAAAGCACTGCTCACAATCATGTGGAAGACATCAGGAATCTGCTCCCAATTGACCCCAACAATAATCAAAGCCACCACGATATAGGCTTGAGCCATAAAAGGCACAATCCACGACGTAAAAGTCGCAATACGGCGTAAACCACCCACAATCACAAAGCAGGTAATGGAGGCGACAATGGCAGCTGTAATTTCAGCCTCTAAACCAAAAGCTTCATGCCACGCCAAGGCAATCGAATTACTCTGGACACCTGGACAGAAAAAGCATGAGGCAAGAATCGTCACAATCGCAAAAGTCCAAGCATAAGGCTTCATGCGTAAACCGCGTTCAATATAGAAAGCTGGACCACCACGGTATTGGCCTTCGATTTTCTCTTTATAAATTTGTCCTAAGGTCGACTCAACAAAGGCTGATGAAGCCCCCAAGAAGGCGACCATCCACATCCAAAAAAGAGCGCCCGGACCACCGAAACAAATCGCCGTTGCAACACCAGCAATATTACCTGTCCCTACACGTCCGGCAAGCGTAAGCGAGAGGGCCTGAAAACTCGATAAACCAATTTCATCCTCTTTCTTTTGAAACAACAACCGCCACATTTCTGGAAACATGCGAAGTTGAACAAAACGAGAACGTATTGAAAAGAAAAGACCTGCCCCTAAACATAATGAAACAAGCACTGGAGACCAAATGATGCCGTTTAGGGTATTAATAAAATTTTCCATACTCGGGGATACTTTGATTTGTATTTCAGGCAGATAAATGAAGAATTCATCTGATCGGAAGCGTTCAGTGTAGACTGCAGACTAAAAGAGCCCGGATTTCTCCGAGCTCCTTTTTTCAGAGAATCTCAGGAAGTCTGAGTTGGATCAAACCGCCTGAATATTTCTCTCTAACCTCTTACTTGGTAGCGCGTTCAGCAATGATGCCTTCCCAACGTTCGACCTGAGCGCGAACCTGAGCTGGTGCCGTACCACCAAGGTGGTTACGGGCATTCACAGAACCTTCAAGCTTAAGTACTTCGTAGACGTCTTCTTCGATCGCCGGGCTGAAGCTCTTAAGCACATCAAGCGGAAGATCTTCAAGACCGCAACCACGTTCAGAAGCGGCACGAACCGTCTGACCAACGATGTCGTGAGCCGTACGGAACGGCGTACCATGACGAACAAGGTAGTCAGCCAAGTCAGTGGCTGTCGGATACCCTGCTTGGGCAGCGTGATGCATAGCATCAGCCTGAGGTTCAACACCAGCCATCATATCGCAGAAGGCTCGCAACGTATCCTTGACCGTATCGATCGCATCGAATACTGGTTCCTTGTCTTCCTGGAAGTCCTTGTTGTAAGCGAGCGGCGTACCCTTCATCAAGGTCAACATCGCGATCAAGTCGCCATAGACGCGACCTGCCTTACCACGAGCCGTTTCAGGCACGTCAGGATTCTTCTTCTGCGGCATGATCGAGCTCCCCGTCGTGAAACGATCGGGCAACTTGATAAAGGCAAAGCGCTGGCTCATCCAAATGATCAACTCTTCAGAGAGGCGAGAAATGTGCATCATCAACACAGCCGCGGCTGAGCAGAATTCGATGGCGAAGTCACGGTCGGACACGGCATCGAGCGAATTCTGGCAAACGGCTTCAAAACCGAGCAATTCAGCAGAATAGTGACGATCGATCGGATACGTCGTACCAGCGAGCGCCGCAGAACCCAACGGGCTACGATTCACTCGGCGACGAAGGTCGAGCATGCGTTCACGGTCACGTTCGAACATTTCAACATAAGCCAACATATGGTGACCAAACGTCACTGGCTGAGCAACCTGCATATGGGTAAAGCCCGGCATGATCAAGCCAGCATTCTGCTTGGCCTGATGAACGAGCACTTCCTGAAGATGTTCAAGACGGCTAACGATCACGTCGATTTCGCTACGAAGGTAGAGACGAATATCAGTTGCGACCTGGTCATTACGGGAACGACCTGTATGAAGACGCTTACCAGCATCACCAATCAAAGCCGTCAAACGAGCTTCGATATTAAGATGCACGTCTTCAAGTTCAAGCTGCCATTCAAAAGCGCCAGACGTGATTTCTTCACGAATCTGAGCCATACCACGGCGAATGTCAGCCAAATCCTGTTCGGTGATCACACCCACCTTGGCCAACATAGCAGCGTGAGCTAACGAGCCGTCAATGTCAGCCATCGCCATACGCTTGTCAAAATCAACACTAGCGGTATAGCGAAGCACAAAAGCATCCACGGGTTCCGAAAAACGACCAGACCAGGCCTTCTTCTTGGCATGTAACGGATCGTTGGAGTTATCGTGTTCTTGCGTCATTGTTTTTCCCTTTTTCCCTATAAAAAGAGGAGTCAATCTCCGATTCTTCATTGTACAATTTTGAGACGAATGTCACAGCACGAAACGTATCAATCGGGGTGGTTTCTTAAAAAAATCACTTTTCTTGAAGTTTTTTCAAAAAGAATTTGCTTTTTTTAATTTTTCGTGTACAATTCATCTTCTTCGGGGTGTAGCGCAGTCTGGTAGCGCGCCTGCTTTGGGAGCAGGATGTCGGGAGTTCGAATCTCTTCACCCCGACCAAATTCTGGTCCAGCCGGACATTGAGATCAATCTGCCCGTAGCTCAGTTGGATAGAGCACCTGCCTTCTAAGCAGGTGGTCGCAGGTTCGATCCCTGCCGGGCAGGCCAAAGATTTCTGGTGGGAATAGCTCAGTTGGTAGAGTCCCGGATTGTGATTCCGGTTGTCGTGGGTTCGAGTCCCATTTCCCACCCCAGAACAAAAGCTCGTACAGTCTAAACTGTACGAGCTTTTTTTATTTTCCCGCTTAAGACAGAGGTGTTGAGTTTGTCTGATTTAGACTCCCTCAACACCTTAATCCGCTTAATACTCCATTTCTGTCGTCATAATCTGCCCACTATTACGCAGATCTGTTCTTAAATTGTCGATATTGCCGACCGTGAACGGTAGATAAATACGACCTTGCATTTTCTTCGTACGTACATTCAGCACTACCGTCACCCCCGTCTCTTTTTTAAACCTGGCAAAAATCGGTTCGAGATCACGGATATTACTAGCGCTACTAGCATCGACATCAACACGTAGACACGAAGCTGCGGTCGCTCTGAAGTCATCTAACGTCATGGCATTGTCAACGTTGACCGATACACGCTTATTGAATTCATCGTATCGCACACGCCCTTCAAGACAAACAACCGAGTCGACAACGAATTTGTTCTTACACTTTTCCCAAGCGTCAGAAAAACAAACTACCTCTAATACCGCAGTCCCATCGTCTAACTGGACAGCCCCCATACGACCGCGTTTCCCTTGAATAACGCGGATATTCGTCACAATCCCTGCAAGCTTGACAGTCTCACGTGAAGGCTGAATTTGCCCAAGTTCAAGAGATGTGTAGTGAGAGACTTCTTTTTGATAAAGATCGAACAAGTGCCCAGACAACCAAAACCCTAGCGCACCCTTTTCTTCGATCAATTTTTTACGCTCTGACCAGGCAGCCGCGTCAACCCAACTGACAATACGCTTAACCTGAACATCGTCACCAAAAAGGCTACTCTGCCCTTCACTAGCCACAACCGCATGACCAGCCGTCAATGCCTGAGAAACATTCGCGAAAAGCTTACCGCGATCAGGATCAACAGAGTCAAAAGCCCCAACCTTGACTAAACCTTCCAAAATTCTCGAATTTAAGCCTGGCACACGCGCGGTCAAATCAAAGATGTCAATAAACGGGCCATCTTTACGACGTGTTTCCATCATGACATCCACTTGCTGACGACCCATGCCCTTGATCCCACCTAACCCGAAGCGAACATGCTTTTCATCAGGGGCAGTAAAGAACCATTCTGAAGCATTGATGTCTGGCGGAAGGATCTCAATCCCGTTCATACGAGCATCATCCAAGAGCGCTTTCATCTTTTCGCCCTGATCCATCACCATACACAAGTTAGCCGCCATAAAGCAGGAGGTGTAGTGCGTCTTTAAAAATGCCGTCTGATAGGCCACATAGGAATAAGCTGCCGCATGCGACTTATTAAAGCCATAGCCCGCGAACTTTTCCATCAAATTGAAGATCTCAGTGGCCACAGATTCTTTCACACCACGCTCACCCGCCCCTTTCACGAACACGGCACGTTGGCGTTTCATTTCTTCGACGTTTTTCTTACCCATGGCACGACGCAACAAGTCTGCGCCGCCAAGCGAATAACCACCAACGACCTGTGCCACACGCATCACCTGTTCCTGATACACCATGATGCCGTAGGTTTCTGCCAACACAGGCGCCATGCGTTCATCTAAGTACTCCACCTTTTCTCGACCGAACTTACGTGCAATAAAGGATGGAATCAGATCCATCGGACCGGGACGATACAAAGCATTTAAAGCCACTAAGTCTTCAAGACGGTCTGGGCGCGCCTGACGCAACAATTGACGCATCCCTTCCGATTCAAACTGGAAGACCGCTGCTGTATTGGCATTTTGGAAGCAACGATAGGTTTCTTCATCGTCAATAGGAATACGCTCAAGCTCGAAATCACGCTCAGGATAAAGCTTGTCAATATATTCTTTACACTTCGCCAAAATCGATAGCGTCGTCAGCCCTAAAAAGTCGAACTTCACCAAGCCGACATTTTCAACGTCTTTCTTGTCAAACTGACTCACCGTATTTTCTGGAGCGCCATCGGAGTTATAAAGCGGACAAAAGTCCGTCAAACTACCCGGTGCAATCAACACACCCCCAGCGTGCATCCCTAGGTTACGCGTCAAGCCTTCCAAGGGACGTGCCAGTTTCATGAGCTCTTTATATTCATCGTCCTTTTCGACCGCCTCACGAAATTCCGGTATATCCGTCATCGCGTCATTAAGGGAAATATTTTTCCCTGGCTGCACTGGAATGAGCTTAGCCAAACGGTCAGCCTTCATAAAAGGCATATCCATCACGCGCGCCACGTCACGAACCACCGCTTTAGCACCCAATGTACCAAAGGTTGCAATCTGACTCACGGCACTTGCGCCATACGTCTTCTTTACATATTCGATCGTACGGTCACGGTTGTACTGACAGAAGTCCACGTCAAAGTCAGGCATGGACACACGCTCAGGATTCAAGAAACGTTCAAAAAGGAGGTCAAACTTGAGAGGATCAAGGTCAGTAATCCCTAACGAATAAGCGACTAAAGAACCAGCACCAGAACCACGACCTGGCCCCACAGGTACACCATGCGTCTTGGACCAGTTAATAAAGTCTTGCACGATCAAGAAGTAGCCAGGGAACTGCATCTTCTTGATGATCCCTAGTTCATATTCCAAACGTTCCACATACGCAGGACGTCGTGCTTCACGTTCCTTTGCATCGTCATATAGGAACGTCAATCGCTTTTCGAGACCTTCATGAGAAAGGTGATCCATATAATCATCCAAACTCATACCATCGGGCGTCGGGAACAACGGCAATTGAGGTTTTGACAAAACCCCGTCCAAACTACACCGCTTGGCAATTTCGACAGAATTCGTGAGCGCAGACGGAATATCGCTAAAGAGTTCGCACATCTCGTCTTCAGTCTTCATGTACTGCTCACGCGTCACGCTCTTATCTCGGCGCGGGTCGTTCAGGGTATAGCCTTGTGCAATACAACAACGCACTTCATGAGCTTCAAAGTCTTCCTGATCCAAAAACTGAATAGGATGCGTAGCCACCACAGGTAGACCGTGTTCAGCAGCGAGATTCGTCAAAAAGTTCACGCGCATTTCGTCTCTAGAACGACCAGCACGTTGCAATTCGATATATAAACGTTGCGGAAAACGCGCCTTCAAACTACTGATAATTGATCCAGCCTGGCGTTCACTCCCGGTTTCTAAGAGTTGCGAAAGACGCCCTTTCGCGCCACCAGTCAAAGCAATCAGCCCGTCCGTTGCGCCAGGCTCGTCTAACCATTCATCACGAATTTGACCACGATACGGATCCTCAGACTCCAAAAACGCTTTGGTTAGCAATACGCAGAGCGAATGGTAACCCGTGTGGTTCATACAATAGAAAGCCATTCGGAACGGGTTATCTGGGAATTTATTGTTTCGTATTTTGATGTCACACCCCAAAATCGGCTTGATACCAGCCGACAAAGCATGGGTGTAAAAACGCAAGCCCCCGAATACATTCATCAAGTCGGTAATACCTAAAGCAACACCACCATTTTCAAGCGTTCGATGAATCGCAGGATCTATGCGAACAATACCGTCCGTCACAGAGTATTCAGAGTGGAGTCGAAGATGAATGAATCGAGGATCGGTCATGATCTGAATGAAATAAGAATATTGACTTTAAAGTTGTCAGTTTAACGGACTCATTTGTACTCGTCACGATTGAACGCATCAACCAAGCAAGTCCGTTGAATTGACATCTCAGTCGATGTTTATTGACTACCAAGCCTATCCAGAAAAGCTTCGTAGCTTCATTAGCACCCAAAAAATTGGGGATGACGCAATAGGCCATCCCCAATGCAGATTCGTCAGGCAGTCAGTGCTTTACTTACCCCAGGAATCCTTCAAGCCAACAGCCAGATTGAAGACAGGCTTTTCAGACGTATGATCTTCACGATCAGCGACAAAGTAGCCATTACGTTCAAACTGGAACTTATCGTCTCGTGCAGCCTGAGCAGCGGCAGGTTCAACATAGGATGCCAACACTGTCTTCGAGTTCGGCGTCAAACGATCCAAAAAGTTACCTTCACCTTCGTCAGGATGCGGCACATTGAAAAGACGATCGTACACACGTACCTCAGCGGGCACTGCAGTCTTAGCATCCAACCAATGGATCGTGGCCTTTGTCTTCACAGACATCGAACCTTCCGTACCAGAGCGCGTTTCAGGCAAATAATTCGCATGAACAGCAACAACCTTACCCGTTTCGTCCTTGTCGAAAGACGTCGGTACAATCACAAAGCCATAACGCAAACGCACAGGCTTAGCCGGTGTACCATCAGCCGGGATCGTTAAGCGACGGAAGCCCTTAGGTGGCACTTCAGCAAAGTCACTTTCTTCAATCCAAAGCTCGCGAGAGAACGTAATATCACGAACGCCCATTTCAGGATGCTGAGGATGGTTGTTCGCTTCCAACGTTTCACTTTGGCCTTCTGGGTAGTTATCAATGATCAACTTCAACGGACGGAGTACTGCAACTCGACGAGCGGCACGCTCTTCTAAGTCTTCACGCAAGCACTGTTCCAAAACCGAATAGTCAATCCAACCACCAGACACCTTAGAAACGCCGCAACGTTCGGCAAAATTCTGAAGGCTCTTCGGCGTAAAGCCACGACGACGCAAACCAACGATCGTTGGCATACGTGGGTCATCCCAACCATCGACATGCTTTTCCTGAACCAACTGAATTAACTTACGCTTGCTCACCACCACATAAGTCAAGTTCAAGCGGTTGAACTCATACTGATGTGAGAGCAAGAAAAAGTTCGGACGCACGACATCTAATGCAGCTTGCATGAGCGGCGTGAAGTGTTCTGGGAAGCGCAGTAACTCAGCAAAGAACTGAGTGACTGTCGCATCATTGACATCCGTCGGAATGCCGTCAGCCCAGCCTTCCATTAAACGCGACATGCTGAGTTCAGGCAAGCTCGTACCGAGCTTAGCGCGATGCTCATAAGCCAACTTCACAAACGCTATGGCACGATCATCGTCGCCTGCAGCCATACGATGAAGGATGCCGAGCGCTTCTTCATACTGTGGACGACGAAGCAACGGAATAATACGTTCAAGCGCCCAGTTGTAGAAAGCACGCTGATCTTCGAATTCCAGCGTACAGATGGAATGTGTAATATTTTCCAACGAGTCTTCGATCGGATGCGCAAAGGTATACATCGGATAGACGCACCACTTGTCACCCGTCGCATGATGTTCGGCAAAACGAATACGATAGATCGCAGGATCTCGAAGATTCATATTTGGGCTTGCCATATCAATTTTGGCACGAAGCACCATAGAACCTTCAGGATGCTTACCGTCACGCATTTCATGGAAACGCGTCATATTTTCTTCAGGAGAACGATCGCGATACGGCGAATTCTTACCAGGTTCCTTCAACGTGCCACGGTTTTCGCGCATTTCGTCAGCGGTTTGTTCATCCACGTAAGCGTAGCCCGTACGAATCAAATGTTCTGCAAAAGCGAACATGTGTTCAAAGTAGGAGCTTGCGAAATACAAGTTCGTTTCGTTACCAAACTTCCAATCAAAACCAAGCCAACGGACACTATCCTTAATACCGTCAACATATTCCTGGTCTTCCTTGACAGGATTCGTATCGTCAAAACGCATATGACAAGCGCCATGATAGTCACGAGCCAAACCAAAATTCAAACAAATACTCTTGGCATGACCAATATGAAGGTAGCCATTGGGTTCCGGCGGGAAGCGCGTACGAATACGAGCAATATCAGGTTCACCCTTTTCTAATTGTTCACTATACGGGGCAGGATGACCGCACCAATAACGAGGCAAGTTAGCCCCGCGTGCAAGATCGTCATCAATAATGTTGCGAATAAAGTTGGTAACCTGCGCACCAGTGGCAGGCACTTCGTTTTCAGAAGTCATCGATCTCATCCGAATGCAATGAAAGTAATTTAGACATTGTAGCCGTTGCTAGCTACCTTTACATCAACTTCTCTAACTAATCGACATTCCTGTCTATTAGGCTACTACAGAAATTAACCACAGGGATGTTTGTCGATAATAAATTATTATACTATTTAAAATGCCTATTATTCACATCCTCAACTGGCGTCATGTAATCACCATACATTAATGTCAAAATTTTATCGTAATTATGAGGTACAAAAAATTCTCCGTCTTCAAACCTCATTAACTTCAATGGATAAACATCTTCTTTTTCTATAAAAAATTCAGGGTTTGTCACTGGAGTGTGCCCCATCCATGTACCACTACACTCCTCATCAATATTTGAAAACACATACCTAACAAAGACAAATGATAAATATCCAGGCAACGAAAATAGTGTAAAAAACAACCTATACAGTTTATTATTAATATTTTTCCTCCTACCTCGAAATTTCAAAGCTCTAAAGAAGAATTTAAAGATTGAAACCTGTCTTGGCGAGTATTTTTGCAACGGAAAAATATCTATGAATATTCCTGTTACCCCATTAGTATCAATAACATTGCTATTAACATCTCTTATTTTCGGAACTCGACAGCCTTTGGTATAAAGAGCATCTTGGAACACTAATCCGTCAGGAAGCCGCCCTTCTTTTGAGAGTTTTTTTAACTTAGCAAAATTGTCACTATCCATAGCAAGATCAACATCATCATCCCATGGTATAAACCCTTGATGTCGAACTGCTCCCAACATCGTGCCATAAATCAAAAAATACTCCACGTCATTATCTTTACAAAAAGCATCGAATCTTTTCAGTAAATTAAATATCTGATTCTGAAGATTATTCATACAAAACATGAGATAAAAAAATTATATTTTTAACTATTCAAACGAATAATCAAACTTGACGTATCCAAACGCCCGCCACCAGCGCGTTGAATTTCTTCGTAGTATTCGTCGACTAACGTCGTCACAGGGATTTCAGACCCATTGCGCTTAGCTTCATCTTTCACGATCCCCAAGTCCTTACGCATCCAATCCACCGCAAAACCAAAATCAAATTTGCCTTGATCCATCGTTTTGCCACGATTGATCATTTGCCAAGATGATGCGGCACCTGAACTTAAGGCATCAATGACTTTCGCCATATCTAAGCCCGCATTTTTACCAAAAGCCACGGCCTCAGCCAAACCTTGCACACAACCCGCAATACAAATCTGATTGACCATCTTGGCGAGTTGCCCTGAGCCTGAAGCACCAAAATAAGTCGTTGCATCTGCATAGGCAGTCATCACTGGTTTGACACGCTCAAAAGCTGTGTCGTCTCCTCCGCACATGACAGTCAAACAACCGTTCTCAGCGCCTGACTGACCACCCGACACAGGCGCATCAACAAACTGAATGCCTTGTTCACGCGCTTTTGCCGACAACTCTCGGGCGACAGAAGCACTCGCCGTTGTATGGTCAACGAAGAACGTTCCTGCGCTCATCCCACGAAAAGCACCATGATCCCCTAAGACCACACTTCGAAGGTCATCATCATTCCCGACACAAGCAAAAACGACCAAAGCACCTTGAGCAGCTTCTGCTGGTGTCAACGCCATACGTCCACCAAAAGTGTCGACCCAACGTTGCGCTTTTTCAGTTGTACGGTTATAGACACAAACGTCATGACCAGCCAGGGCTAAATGACCCGCCATCGGAGAGCCCATGGTACCTAGACCAATAAAAGCCACTTTCTGTGAAGCAACGGGGGGATAAACCTTATCCTTCTTCATCGCTTTCTCCTTATTTGGCTAACTCGCACAATATTCACCTAATTGCTCACCCCACTCGTAGAGCGCTTCGAGAACGGCCTGATGCGCCTCGTTATCCCAGCTATTCTCTTGCAGACGATCAATCTCATCAAAAAAGTCTGCGATCGTCAACGCATCGTCTTGGCCATCCATCAAACGCGCCTGGCAGAAAGCTCGCCATGCTTGAGCTTCTTTCGCCGTTAAGGTATCAGGCCAATTACGTGCCCTAAATCGGAATAGCAAAGTATTCAGTCGTTCATCTTCAAAATGTATCGAGCGAGTTGCTGTCAAATCGGCCAAACGTTCTGGCGACGAACGGCGCACAACATCCATGCTACTCGCATCTTCTCGGCTCGCAAACCCTCCGTCATAAAGACCATAGTCCACATCTGACGGCATGGGTTTTTCTTGGTTTTCAGAAAACTCTAACAACGCACCTTGAAGCATCGGCAAAATGGCTTGCAACTTCGCATGATTTTGACGCGCGACATCCAAATCAAGACCAAACTTTTCTGCTCGTTCAGGCGTAACCACTTTTAAGGCAGAACACACAAAAGGCGAGCTGTTCACTAAGAGTCGATAGACTGGTAGTGGCTCCACCCCTTCAGATAAAGAATCTCTACGCACCAACAATCGTGACTTTAATTCAGCAGCACTCATGCGCGCCAATTTTTCTGGATCGTGCATTAAATCCCACATAAAAACCTCATTTGTTTTTTGTGCATTGATGCTAATCATGGACGCAAGTCGAATAAAGCCGTGCTTTTGACCAAATTTAGGCGATACCCAAACAACTGGGCCTTTTTCTACTGCTGCCTTCACAGCGGCCTTGGTGCGATTATCTAATGCCCATTGCCAAAGTCGAGGCTCGGTTTGTTGAATCAACTTTGCAAGCCCCAAGGTCGCTTCAACGTCACTAAGTGCATCATGAGCATGCGTGTGCGTAATACCATTAGCTTGACTCAAATATTCAAGCTTAAAGCACACACCATCACGTTCTTGGTTATTCGGATCGACATCCTTCCAAAGCGGCCACTGAATACCATTGCCTCGCAATGCCCAAACAGCACAGATTAACGGAAAGATATCCCAACGCGAACAACCGTTTTTCCACTGATGAGAATACGGATCTAAAAAATTTCGCCAAAATAAAAATCTCGACACCTCATCGTCAAACCCTAAGGTGTTGTAGCCAATCGAGATTGTTTCGGGTTGATTGAATTTTGACCAAATTTCCCCGGCAAACTCACTTTCAGCCATCCCTTTGGCTTGACATTCCTGAGGGGTGATTCCCGTGACCAAGCAACTTTCAGGCTTGGGCAAATAATCGGTTGACGGTTTGGCATATAGCACTTCACCCTGAGAAACGGGGTTAAAAGCCATATCCGTACGCATCCCTGCAAACTGTGCAGGACGATCCTTACGGCGATGAAGGCCAAACGTTTCAAAGTCGTACCAATAAAAGCTTGGGCCACGATAAGTGTTACTCATGCATTCATTCCTTAGGCCAGAATCACATCAAATTGCTCTTGGGTATAGCTTGGCTCCACTTCAAGCAACACAGGCTTTTCGACGAATGCCTGTAACAACTCTAATGCCTCAGACTCTTCTTCTAAAAGCATTTCAATTACGGGCTGGCTTGCCTGAATGTGGAATTCCTTGGTTTCTTGATATTGCTTACAAAGACGAACAATCTCACGCATGATCGCATAACAAACTGTTCGAGCTGTGCGCACTTCGCCTCGACCGCCACACATTGGACACGGCTCACAAAGCACGTGCGCCAATGATTCACGCGTGCGTTTACGCGTCATTTCGACCAAACCTAATTCGGTGAAATTACTCACCGTCATACGCGTACGATCTGTTGAAACAGAACGGCGTAATTCTGCGAGCACTGCATCACGATGTTCATCGCAACTCATATCGATAAAGTCAACGATGATGATCCCACCCAAGTTACGCAAACGTAACTGACGAGCAATCGTTTGAGCAGCTTCTAAGTTTGTTTTAAAAACCGTGTCACTAAAATCACGCTTACCCACATAGCCACCCGTATTGACGTCAATCGTGGTCATCGCCTCGGTTTGATCAAAGACCAAATACCCGCCACTTTTTAGATCAACCCGGCGCTCAAGTGCATGTTCAATTTCGGTTTCGATACCATGCAACTCAAAAAGAGGCCGTTCACCACGATAAAGTGTCAAACGATCTTTTGCCGCAGGGACAAAGCGATCCGCAAAGCTTTGTAGAGCTTCAAAATTGGTACGGCTATCAACTTCGACCTTTTGCGTTTCTTGATGCACCATATCGCGCAACACGCGTTGAGCCAAAGAGAGGTCTTGATAAAGCAACTTGGGTCCCGTACTCTTACTCGCGAGCTGATGGATTTCACTCCAAAGACGACCTAAATACACCATGTCGTCTTGAAACTCTTGCGCTGTTGCTCCCTCTTCAGCGCTAGTGCGAATAATGTAGCCCCCTTTCTCAGACTCAGGGCGTAGTTCTGTCAGGAGCTGTCGAAGAGATTCCCTTAAAGATATGTCTTCAATACGTTGAGACACGCCAATGTGATGATCTTTGGGTAAATAAACCAACTTACGACCAGCCAAAGAAATCGTTGTGGTCAAGCGAGCACCTTTGGTGCCAATCGGATCCTTAGCTACCTGAACCATCAAGGATTGCCCTTCATGGAGTATCGTTTCAATAGGAGCAGGCTTTTCACCCTCGCGATGCGCTTCAGCAATATCAGCGACATGCAAAAAAGCTGTTCGCTCTAAGCCAACATCCACGAAAGCACTTTGCATCCCAGGTAAGACACGAACGACCTTACCCAAATAAACATTACCCACCAAACCACGGGCACTGCTTCGTTCAATAAAAAGATCTTGAAGAACGCCATCCACTACAATGGCGACACGCACTTCACGGGGCGTACAGTTAATCAGTATATGTTCCACGATGGCGGCTCCTTGCCTGCCTGCGACTTTGCGCTCAAAATAAACTGCTACACATTGTAGTGGGTTCGCCCCTCCCTTTTGAAGTTCTTCCCCTTTCTTCTGCAGGATTTATACGCATGTTGCTTATTACGGGCGGTGCTGGTTTTATTGGCTCCAACTTCATCACCGAATGGTTTAAAGAGCATGATGAAGGCATTGTCACCCTCGATGCTTTGACTTATGCAGGACAACTCAGCAATTTAAAAGACGTTGAGCATCACCCTAAACATCACTTTGTCCATGGCAATATCCTTGACGAAGCGTTGGTGACTCACCTTTTGGCAACACATCGTCCACGCGCCATCATCCACTTTGCCGCAGAGAGCCACGTTGACCGTTCGATTACGGGTCCGCAAGTCTTCATTGAGACCAACGTCACCGGCACGACCACACTGCTTGGAGCTGCTTACCACTACTGGTGCTCGTTAGATGAATCAGCCAAAACCGATTTTCGCTTTATTAACATTTCAACGGATGAGGTCTACGGTTCCATCGAGTTAGATAGTCCTCCTAATGTTGAAACAACGCCTTTTGACCCGAGTAGCCCCTACTCTGCGAGTAAAGCCGCAGCCGATCAATTTGGTCGAGCCTATCATCGCACCTACGATTTACCTGTTGTGACGATCCGTTGTACCAATAACTATGGACCACGCCAATATCCCGAAAAACTTTTGCCCTTCATGCTCATGAGAGCACGATCAGGGCAGACACTCCCTGTCTACGGCGATGGTCAACAAATCCGCGACTGGATTCATGTCCATGACTTCTGTCGCGCTATTCGTTTAATCTTGGCAAAAGCCAAGCCAGGCGACATCTTCAACGTTGGCACCAATCACGAATTAACGAACTTACATTTTTTAGAAACTTTGATGGGCGCCCTCGACAAAGTAGAACCTCGTATAGATGGTCAACCACACGCCTCTGCCATCACCTACGTTCAAGATCGTCCTGGGCACGACCGACGCTATGCCCTAAATTGCAGCAAATTGCGTCACGCCCTCGGTTGGGCCCCCTTAATCACCTTTGAAGATGGCGTTCGTTCGACGATCGATTGGTATCTCACCCATTAACGTGACGAACTAAAAACGCGTAAAGAACCTAGCACGCCAAGCAACAACAAGGTCATCCCCACCACTAAGAGTGGGGTTGGCCATTCTTCACGCCATAGATGCGCATAAATCACCGCAAAGAGCGTTTCAAAAATAATCATCTGTCCACCTAACGCGGGTGGCAGGCGTTGGCTCATCAAACTCCAAAGCACAATACCGATCCAGGAGGCAAAGATACCTAAAAAGATCGCCACGCCTAAAAAGAGCCAGGGCGTTGGGCCCATAATCGTCTCAGGGGACTCATTAGCCAATAACACAATCATGCCAATAAAGGCACAAGGTAAAAGCGTTAAACCTTGTGCGGTCGACCAAGTTTTTGGCGAATGCTCTGGATGTGCCAACAGCCACTCTGCATTACTTAACGGATACCAGGTCCACACAAAGAGCGACAAAAAGGCAAAAAGCACTCCAAGCCAAAACTCACCCGACGTAACGCTACCGGATCCAACCAAAACCACAAACTCAGTCCAGTTGAGGCATATCATGCCTAACAGCACCAACATGAGTGGCGGCAGCAATCGTCTCCATGGTTTGGCTTTTTCTTTGGCTCTCAAGTTGCCAATCACAGCCACTAAAATCGGAATCATGGCCGTAAAAGCCCCAGCAATCGAAGCCCCTGCCTTTTGGCACGCTTCAGCGAGCAACCAATAATAAAATATATTGCCCACAATCCCTAACGCCGTCGCACGTCGCCAATCGGCCCACTGATAGGTTCTGAGTTCTTTCCATTGAGAAATCGCAAAACCTACCGACAGTAGACCAAAAACAAAATAGCGAACCATCGCAATCACGGCAGGCGAATAGTCCGGCAAAATTAATGGAGCAACGTAAACGCTGCCCCAAATCATGCACGCCGCAATGCCAAAAAGTACCCCGATCAGCATAGCTGTACCTGGCTTAGCACTCCACAATGCAAACAGCTAAACCACCTCGACTCGTTTCTTTATATTTACTTTGCATGTCTCGTCCAGTTTCCATCATAGTTCTAATCACCTGATCGAGACTAATGTAATGTGCACCATTTCCACGCAAAGCCATTCTTGCCGCATTGATCGCCTTGACTGCTGCAATCGCATTACGTTCAATACAAGGGATCTGCACCTGACCGGCCACTGGGTCACACGTCAAACCAAGATTGTGCTCCATACCAATTTCAGCGGCGTTTTCGATTTGTTCAATCGTGCCACCGCGCACAGCGGCTAGACCGGCCGCCGCCATTGAGCACGCGACACCGACCTCCCCTTGGCAGCCAACTTCGGCACCAGAGATAGAAGCATTTTCTTTATAGAGCATGCCGATCGCCCCAGCCGTTAACAAAAAAGTTCTCACTCCTTCAGGCGTGCTGCTCGGAACATGACGTAAATAGTATTCAATTACCGCCGGAATCACGCCAGCCGCCCCGTTCGTCGGGGCTGTCACCACACGACCACCAGAGGCATTTTCTTCAGCTACCGCCATGGCATAGACATTGACCCAATCCATCACAACCAACGGATCATCGGTGCGTTGCATCACATCATGCATCAAGGCATTGGCACGACGGGCAATACGAAATGGGCCGGGCAACACTTCTGTTTGTTTCATCCCACGCTCAACCGCAGCGTGCATCACCTGCCAAACCTCATCCAACTTTCGGTTCACCTCTTCAGGGGAATGCGTTGCACACTCATTGCGAAAAACTAGCTCAGCAATCGTCAAGTTATTTTCTCTGGCCTGCTGTAGTAGTTCAGCGCCCGTACGGTAAGGATAAGGGCGCTCAACTTTGCCCTTAAACACTGGCGGGGTTACCGGTTCTTCTGGGTTATCTTCTTGCGCAACCACAATAAACCCACCGCCCACCGAATAATAGCGACGGCTATAGAGCAAATCATCCTCTCTATAGACAGAGAGCGTCATGGCGTTCGTATGAAAAGCCGGCACCTTATCCGCATGAAAGGCAATATCACGTTCCGGGGCAAATGCAACGCACACTTCGTTATCGAGCATCAGCTTGTGCGTCGATTTAACTTCGGCAATCAATGTCTCGACTTCATCAGGATCCATGGTTTCTGGGCTACGTCCCATCAACCCCAATTGGGTAGCCGTATCTGTACCATGTCCTTTACCCGTGGCCGCTAAACTCCCCATAAGCTCCACTTTTAAGCCAGTCACCTGTTTTAAAATCCCGCGATCACGGAGAAGTTTGACGAAAGAGTAACCCGCACGCATCGGTCCAACTGTATGAGAAGAAGATGGACCAATTCCCACTTTGAACATGTCAAAAACACTGACTGCCATTTTTTTATTCCAACAATTTTAATTCTCAATGTGATCCAATTCAGACGCGTGGATCCCTTTAATTTTTCAATGAAGTTTGATGTTCGAACAGTTTATTTAAACGTTCGCATGACTTTTGAATTGAATTGTATAGAGATGTTCATACACCCCTTGAAGGGCCATCAATTCTTCATGAGACCCAATTTCAACAATTTGCCCTTCGCGCATCACAACAATACGATCCGCCCCTTTGACGGTCGACAAACGATGTGCCACCACAAATGTCGTGCGTCCCTTCATCAAAGTGTTTAGCGATGTTTGAATATGACGTTCGCTTTCGGTATCTAATGCACTCGTTGCCTCGTCCAACAACAAAATAGGAGCGTTCTTCAAAAAAGCTCGAGCAATCGAAATACGCTGTCGTTGTCCTCCTGAAAGCTGACTGCCACTAGCTCCCACAGGCGTATCCAAACCTTCTGGCAAACTACGAATTAGATCAGCCAACGCCGCAGCCTCAGCGGCTTTCCAAATCTCCTCATCGCTAACACGATCACGGCATCCATACGCGATATTTTCAGCGATCGTCCCGTCGAAGATCATAACTTCTTGACTGACCAAGGCAATCTGCTGACGCAAACTCTTGAGCGTCACCGAGCTCTGAGGTATATCGTCAAAATAGATTTCCCCCTTCGTCGGCGCCCAGAAACGCGGAATCATATTGATTAACGTCGACTTACCCGATCCTGAGCTACCGACTAATGCGATCACCTCTCCAGGTTTTACATTCAAACTGAATGATCGAATGGCGGTCTTTTCACTATTAGGGTAGGCAAACTCAACATTTTCGAAACGCACTGCACCAGTAATACGTTGCAGCTCGGTCTGACCAGGATCCTTTTCAGGCTCTTCATCAATAAATTTAAACAGACTTTCAGCGGCAGCCGTCATGGCTGCTGTAGCCCCATTCAAACTCGACAAATGACGAATCGGCGGCATTAAGAGCAACATCGCAGACAAAAAGGTTGTAAATTCACCGATCGTTAAACTCCCAGTCTGTGCTTGCGCTAAAGCCACAACAACCACAATCGAGACACCTGACATCGCCACCAATTGTGTGAGAGGCGTCCCCGAAGCATTGACGCGTTGAGACTTCAAGACCAATGACTTTAATCGTTGATTGACCTGCTTAAAACGTTCACGCTCATAAGCCATACCATCATAAATTTTCACCACACGTTCGCCGTTATAAGCTTCTGCAATCGTGCCAATCAGCTCACCATAGGTCTTCTGCGTTTCAGAGGTCAAACGCTTAATACGCTTATTCACCCACTTTAAAACCATAGCTAAGAGCGGTGCCACAATGAACGTAACTAACGTCAACTTCCAATTGTGATAAATCAGAACGCTAATCAAACAGATAATCTGTATAGAATCGCGAACGATGGTCGTCATCACGTTCGCGGCAGTGCCCAACGCGGTAGAAGCTTCATTAATAAACTTGGACTGAACTTCACCACAACGATGAGCCATATAAGAAGGCTCGCCCCATTGCAAAACGCGCTCGAACATTGTTGTTCGAATTTCTAACAACAGAGACTGCGAAACTCGCACCAACAAATACGAGCTTAAATATTGGGTACCGCCATGAAGAATAGAAATCCCAATCAAAGCAATTGGCGCCCATACTGCAACCATCTTGTTGTGCTCGTAAAAACCCATATCTGTCAGCTTTCCCAATACAAGTGCAATAAGGGACGAAGCGCCACCACCGACAATCATGGCCAACATCGCTCCGATGATTAGACCTTTATAGGGCGGCAGATAGCGGAACAAACGCATCAAATATTCGTTACTAAAAATCGGGAGTTTTTTATACATGGGGCAAAGTCCGTAGTTTGTCGGTGTTCATCATACAGGCTAACCATATACAATGAACTAACTATTGACTACTTTCCACTGCGAGTTGTATTAAAAATGCCAAATGTTCTGTGTCGACTTCCCAATCACGTCGGCGATTGTTGCATGACACTCCCTGCTCTGCGTTTACTTGAGGCCAGCGGCTTTACTCCGATGCTCACAGGCAAACGTTGGGCTGAAGACTTAATGTCTGGCATGAGTTGGCGATTTGACCCGATTGAAGGCCATGTGACTGAAGACCTTCAACGTATTCGCTATATCAGTAATCATTTGGGCCCCCGCCCCTTAGGCTTGCTGTTTCCGAACTCTTTTAGTTCAGCCTTACTCTTTTCGATAGGCCGTGTTCGAAACGCAGGTTTTGCAACGGACGGCCGCCGGTTGCTCTTAGAAAAAGTGGTTGAAGAACCCGGTTCCATGCATGAAGTGGAACGTTTTTTCCGTTTAGCGCACGGTGCCATTAAAGCTTGGGGCGGTACACCTGCTTGGGATGAAGTGCCTGAAGAATTAGGTATGAAGCTATTAGCTCGCCATGAAGCTGCCGCACGCAACCTGATGCATCAATACAACATCCCAGAAAAGTTTGTTCTGTTGGCACCGATCGCTCGTGGCTTACACCATGGCAAAGAAAAGCAGTGGAAGCACTTTAATGAGCTTTGCGGTCCATTACGTGAAAAAGGCTATGAGCCCATTATCTTCCCCTCTGTGAGAGAAGAGGAAGCGAATAAGAAGGCATGCCCCGATGCAACCATTCTCCCACCAACCACGCTTGGAAATTACGCAGCACTAGCTAAACGAGCGCACCTCGTTATTGCTAATGACTCTGGCATTAGTCATGTTGCAGCAGCAGTTGGCGCTAACCAAATCACCCTGTTAGGCGTTACCGACCCAGCAAGAACTCGCCCCTGGAATCAGCGTGCTGTTTGTTTAGGTAATAGTGTCGAAGGGTGGCCAACACTAGATATTGTCTTACACAGCATCGATCAGCAATTGTAAGTTCAAAAAATGTACTAGACCGTCACACAAAGACCTGTCGTGACGGTCTTTACCTAAACAAGATGCCCCTAAAGATAAGGATGACGTCGAGCTTGACAAACTAGTCGTTCATTTCCTCAAAAGCCAAACCCTAAAACCTGTATGATCAAACTAGGTTCCCCTTTTGGCAATTACGCAAGACACGCTCAAGGAATAAAAAATGCAAGTTTATCTTGTGAACATGGATCGATCCAAAGAACGCTTGGAAATCATGTCTCAGCGCTTAGCCGCTTTGGGAATTAACTTTGAAAGAATTCCTGCAGTCGATGGTTCAAAACTCGCAGATACCGAAAAAAAACAGATTACTGCACCTAACTGGCGTTACCCCTATGTTCTGACTCCTGGTGAAGTAGGTTGCTTTTTAAGTCATAAAAAATGTTGGCAGAAACTCATAGATTCGAATGATGACTGGGCATTAGTTTTGGAAGACGACTCTTTTTTCCATCAAAAAGCCAAGGAGTATTTTGAGTCCACTCACTGGATTCCCAGTGAAGTCCAGCTTATTCAATTTAGCTACGCTATCGACACGACTTATTCTGACAAAACCATCACGCTACCCAATGACAGTCATTTAGTGCGCGTCAAATATTCCTCTCCTTGCGGAGCATACGCGTACATGATCTCTCGAGAAGCTGCTTTAAAAGCACTATCGATGTCAAATAAAATTGAAGGTCCAATCGATAACTTCATGTTCGGACTGTTTTTTGAGTTTCCTAAAGTTATTTCAACCTGGCGATTGCAAGAATGTGTCGTTAAAGTAATCGATGATGTTGAAACCACGATTACTGGTAGGGGGCGAACCAACAAAACGAACAGCTTCAACAAAATCAATCCATTACGACTGATTGAGAAAGCAAAAATACAGATAGGCCGTCTTAAAACAAAGAGAATTGAACAATACTGGTGTAAAAATGAATAGAGTGTTCACCTCTCTACTTCACTAAAATGTAAGCGCTTCGCGTAGCCTTCAAAAATCACTCAATCGAAAAAGCAATTAAGGCGCTATACCTTAATTGCTTTTTTATTGATCAAAAATCACCCTTACGATTACTGTCCAACAGCAAACACTTTAACTTTGCATATTTTAAAAATACAGTAAAGCAACCTATGGATATATGAACAAAGCCTGACATCCCATCTAAAAAACCAAATTTTAGAAAATAATATTTCAAAAACCTTATAAACGGACTCAGAATAATCTTCAAAGAGGTTACATTAACACCTTGAGAAAACATTCTATTTGCTTGAAGCGATGTATAAGTATTTTGCTTCTCAATGTACTTATACAAACTTTCTCCTGATTCATGCATCAAATCCCCGCGCAATACTCCCACCTTAAAGTCATCGGTGTTTGGGATGATTTTTTCGTGAACCAAATCATCACTCCATTGCGCATGCTGGCGATTAAATAGCCTCAAACAGCAATCTGGGTAGCCCTCTCCATGTCGTAAAAAACGACCTAAAAACTTATTGCATCGCGGAAACTGGTATGCGCAATCAGTTGGTTCATCTCTAAAAAGATCTTGAAGAGAAGCTTTCAATTTCGGCGATAGATATTCGTCCGCATCAAGACACAATACCCAGTCATAACTCGCACAATTAACAGCAAATTGCTTTTGAGGGCCAAAACCTAGCCAGTCTTGATGAAGCACTTTTGCACCAAAACGTTCGGCAATATTTACTGTTTCGTCAGTACTACCAGAATCAACAACGACGATTTCAGAAACAAAATTAGCACTCTCTAAGCACTTAGCCAGACAAGACGCTTCGTTCTTCGTAATCACAACCAACGAAATGGGTAGTTTCCGCTCAGCTAACGTCATTGTGTTCCTCATTCCTTAGTCATTTCTTGATGGCCTATCATTAACATTTCTTGAGCCACCGCACGCGTATTATCAGAAATCGACACACCAGCTAACATACGTGCAACCTCTTCGATTCGCTCAGCGTCATTCAGTACTCTAAGCTGACTCTGCGTTGTCTCACCTGTGAAGTGCTTTTCCACTCTCCAATGATTGTCGCCACAAGCAGCCACTTGTGGCAAGTGGGTCACACAAAGAACCTGCCTACTCGCCCCTAAGCGATGTAGCAACTGACCTACGACTTCCGCCGTTGCGCCACCAATACCACTATCCACTTCGTCAAAAATCAGCGTCGGCACTGGCATTGCGGCAGCCGTAATCACAGCAATAGCCAAACTGATACGAGCCAATTCCCCACCCGATGCGACTTTGATCAATGGACGCGTTTGTACACCAGCATGACCAGCAATCAGAAACTCACAATGCTCAGAACCATTCGCAGAAGGTGCTTGTGCCACCAAAGCAATTTCTAAACGCGCGCCCTTCATAGAAAGACGTTGCATTTGCTCAGTCACCGCATCAGCCAGCGCTAGAGCAGCTTTATTACGCACTGCGGTCAACTGCGATGCCACTAAATCGTATTGACGACGAGCCTCGCCTTCAGCCTTTTTGAGTCCCTCGACGTCCTTAGCTCCCGTCAACATCTTAAGTTGTCGACGACTATCTTCTAGTAGAGCATGCAATGACTCGGGTTCTGTTCTGAATTTACGCGCTAACTCATAATAATGCGACACACGTCGATCAACTTCGGCAAAACGTGCGCCATCTAAATCCGATCGATCTAAATAGCGCGATGCATCTCGAGCTACTTCCTCAACGAGATCCATCCCACTCGAAAGTGTTTCGACCATCTGTGAAAGTTTATCGTCATATCGACTTAAACTCGTCAACTTCGCATGCACAGATGAAAGCATTGAAGACACAGACTCAGGATCATCCGTCAACTGATTAACGATCTGATTTAAGCCGTCAGCAATAGCAACACCGTGAGACAAACGACGATGATCTGCGTTTAATTCATCCCATTCACCCGCTTTTGGCGAGAGCGTTTCGAGATCTTCGATCATCCAAGAAAGTCGCTCAGCCTTTTCGGCAATAGCATCTGCGTTAGCAGTCGCATCATCCAACGCTTTGCGAGCCTTTTGCCAAGCAAAATATGCTTCACGAACCGCCACGCGTTCCGACGATGTGCCCACATGATCATCAAGCAACTGAAGTTGATACGTCGACTTAAGGAGCGATTGATGTGCATGTTGTCCATGTACATCAATTAACGTTTCACCCAACTCACGTAACTGAGTAGCCGTCACAACAACACCATTCACCCAGGCACGTGAACGGCCTTTGGTATCAACGGTACGTCGAATGAGGAGCGACTCTTCTCCGGTTTGGAGTTCATTCGCGACTAACCACGCCTTTGCTTCAGAGGACGGTTGGAATTCAGCCACGATATGCGTACGTTCTGCGCCTTCACGCACGACACTCGCATCTGCACGTCCACCTAAAATCAATTGAAGGGCATCGATTAAGATCGACTTACCTGCCCCGGTTTCCCCAGTTAAAACAGTAAAGCCACGGCGAACATCTAAATTTAGAGACTCAACGATAACAAAGTCACGCAGACTGAGCGTGGTCAGCATATAAACTCCACTCGAAGTTTGACTTAAAAAAAGATACTGTATCAGTTCGACGAGCGGTTCGTCTGTCTCTTCACACTTGTCGGCATAAAGTTCCACTTCAACTTGCGACGCAACAAATCAAAATAGTCGTACCCTGCCGGGTGAAGCATTGTCATGGTTTGGTCTGTAGAACGAATGCGTAACACGTCACCAGGCTGAATATCACAGAAATCCTGCATATCAAAGTAAGCAACGGCATCGCGCGCATTAGTTAATTCAATATCAATGGCGACATTCGCCGGCAAAACAATCGGACGATTCGAAAGTGTATGGGGTGCCACCGGCACTAAACAAACCCCTTGTAGCGATGGATGCAAAATAGGACCACCTGCAGCGAGCGCATAGGCAGTAGACCCTGTTGCGGTCGAACAAATAATGCCATCAGCCGATTGACTTGACATCTGTTGGCCGTTGACGTAAATCACAAACTCGACCATCCCACCAGCACGACCGTGACTGATACCAATGTCATTGACAGCGATACCCGAAAAAAGCGTTTTCCCTTGACGAACAACTTCGCCCCCGAGCAAGCGACGCACATCTCGCATATAACGTCCCTGAAGCACTTTCGGTAAAACGCGCTCCATGTCTTCAAGAACAATATCGGTAATAAAACCTAGTCGCCCAGCATTCACCCCGATAATCGGAATTTGAACATTCGACAAATCTCGAGCCACACCGAGCATCGTCCCGTCACCACCTAACACGACAGCCAAATCACACATCGCACCAAGCTCAGCCCGTGTATAGCCTGGACGTTGACTACGGCCTTTGAGTGAGGCGGCGCTACGTTCACAAAGGAAAACTTCTGCACCACACTTCTCTATCACGCGAATCAAGGCCTGTAATGGCACGACCATGATTTCGGTTGGTTTTACAAAAACCGCAACTTTTTTAAATGCTAAAGTCATATGAATTCGTCGTCATTCTGAGCTTAGGGATAAACTCAAAACACTATAACGAAGGCTAGCCAAAAAATAAATGCGGGAATCGACAAAGTTCGACCCCCGCACCCATAAATGATTTTTTAGACGAAAATTACTTTTCGACTTCAATCGTCGCAGCGCCAACGGCATGGAAACCTGCGTCCACATAAACAACGTCGCCCGTAAGGCCGCTAGCCAAATCAGACAACAAGAAGGCCGCCGTGTTACCTACTTCGTCCGTCGTCACCGTACGACCGAGCGGCGCAGCGCCTTCCATCGTGCGAAGCAACTTGCCGAAATCTTGAATACCAGAGGCCGCCAAAGTCTTGATCGGACCAGCAGAAATAGCATTGGCACGAATACCTTCCTTACCCAAGCTCACAGCGAGATAACGGGTACTTGCTTCAAGCGCAGCCTTGGCCAAGCCCATCGTGTTGTAGTTAGGCACCACGCGTTCGCTACCCAAGTAGGTCAACGTCAAGACAGAAGCTTGACGCCCCTTCATCAACGGCAAGAAAGCCTTAGCCATGGCAGGGAACGAATAGGCCGAGATATCCATCGCGACCTGAAAAGCTTCACGGGAAATGCCTTCGATAAAATCACCCGCGATGGCTTCACGCGGTGCAAAACCAATAGAGTGCACGAAGCCATCAAGACCACCCCAAGCCTTGCCAAGTTCGTCGACCACGCTCGCGATCTGTTCGTCACTACTCACATCCATGCGGAAGACGAGGTCGCTACCAAATTCAGCAGCGAGACCTTTGATACGATCGGCGTAACGTTCGTTCGCATAGGTAAACGCCAATTCAGCCCCTTCACGATAGCAAGCCTTAGCAATCCCATAAGCAATGGAACGATTGGAAATCACACCCGTAATCAGCAACTTCTTGCCGCTCAGAAAACCCATAGTTTGTCTCTCTATATGATGAAAGTCGTATTCTCTACTGAGAACACTAAGATAAAAAGAATACCCATTGCCTGAAGCAGATGGCGAGTGTCCTCATTGTATGTCCTTTCTAGAAAACTCGCCTCATCTACCCTTACCCTGCGTAGGGTAAGCCGTTATGATTTTTGCTTCAATTCTTAGGGCAACTTGATTCGTTGCCCCGCTTTTAAGCGATTGCTCTTCAAGCCATTGATACGCTTCAAGGTTGAAATCGTTGTACCGAAACGAGAGGCAATACTCGATAACGTATCACCACGTCTTACTTGATAGGTTTCACCTGACGACGCATCATCACTACTTGGCTGAACCTTTGCTGTTGCCGGGATCACCAATTTTTGTCCTACGCGCAAGTTCGAACCCGACAACCCGTTGACCGATTGCAAGGCACTCACAGATACCCCAAAGCGACGTGCAATTTCGTAGAGCGAATCCCCTGAACGCACACGATAAAGTCCTGCGCTCGGTTGAGCAGTCATTATTGGACGTGCTTCACGCGGTTCTGGTTGAGCCTCACCCGTTGGAATTTCTAACCGTTGCCCCACACGCAAATGGTTACTCGTCAAACGATTGGCACGCTTTAAGCGAACAATAGACACATCATAGCGACCCGCGATTTCAGAAATCGTGTCGCCTGATCGTACCGTGTGAGTACGCACGTCTGGTTCCTCGACAACCCCCGTTGCCGGAATTCGCAAACGCTGCCCCGTACGAATCGTGTTACCTTTCAATCGATTAGTTTGACGTAACGCGGTGATCGAAACACCATAGCGACGAGCAATAGCCCCTAAGGTTTCGCCCTTTTGAACGGCATGAATAATGTGCTTCGTCCCACTTGTTTTTTGCGTAACACGGATCGGTGTACGCTCAACATTCGGTACGGTCAGAATGAGTCTTTGACCGACACGAAGCTGATGGGAACGAAGACGATTAGCCTTCACAATCGACTTGGTCGTGATATGCCAACGACGAGCAATACCACTAATCGTGTCACCCCGACGTACTCGATATGTCACACGACGCCAGGTCGTCAAAGGTGAAAGGCGCAGTTTGGCATCAGCCGTTTCTGCCGAAATATCCGTTTGTTCATCAGCATTTGTACGAACCAATAGCGTGGAATGCGCCAAGACACGGCGCCCCTTCGGGATACCATTCACTTCGCGCAAATCATCTTCTGTCATCCCCACGCGCTCAGCGACCTTCGCCAAGGTTTCGCCTTCTTGCAACTTATACGTTGTCCAACGCGACAATGGCTGACCGCTATCCATCCAGCTGGCTAAGTTATCGACAAACTCATCAACCTTGTCAGCAGGCAAAAGCATCACATTGTTATGTGAAGCGACAATCACTGGTAGCTTAAAGCTCGGATTTAACTGACGGAATTCCTTCAATGGCATACCCGCCAACTCAGCCGCAGTCTCTGTATCAATGTCGCGTGGTTTGGTCACCGTCACAAAGAATGGCTCATTGCCAACGTCGGGTAACTTCACGCCATATTTAGCCGGATTCGTCACAATACGTTTAATGGCTTCAAGCTTAGGGACATAATTAGCCGTTTCATTAGGCATTCGAAGGTGCAGATAGTCCGTTGGCTTTTTTCTTGCCGCCTGACGACGTACGGCGCGTTGCACACTACCTTCACCCCAGTTATAAGCAGCCAATGCCAAGTGCCAATCACCGAACATCCCGTAGAGATATTCAAAATAATCTAAGGCTGCTCGCGTACTTTCTAAAACATCACGACGATCATCTCGCCAAAGATTTTGCTCGAGCGAATAATGCGTACCAGTTGCTGGCATAAACTGCCAAAGGCCTGCTGCTTTAGCGCGTGACAAAGCCTCGGGCTGAAAGGCACTTTCAACAAATGGCAACAAAGCCAATTCTGTCGGCATACCTCGAGACTCCACCTCTTCTAGAATGTGGTAGAGGTAGCGTCCCGAACGTGTAAACATACGATCCAAATAAGCAGGGTTACGCTGATAATGAGCCAACCATTTATCAACGCGTGACGTTTCTAATGTAGGCATCGCATAACCACGGCGAATACGATCCCAAACATCCGTAGGAGGCCCAAGTTGCTCAACCGTACTATGAATCTCCAACGGTACTTCGGCCACAGCCGCCTCGTCATCTGGTTCAGAGACTTCCGCCGACAAAGATACTTGAGGCATCCAAAGTGCAGTGTGGAGAGCGACTGAAAAGAGCCCCATACACATCAAAGAGAGTGTTTTAGGTAAAAATATTCGGCAGTTCATGGTATCAAAAAGGTGGAAGTCACGGATACGTCGTAAGACAATTTACTAATTTTATCAATCGCATTGAATTTACACTGTAACCATCCGCATTTATGCACAATGAGATACATATTCCATCATTTTTACGTTGAGTTCTGATTGTTCATTATGAAAACGCTTTCTTTTTCCGACTTTCTACGCACAGCCCCTGGACAAACGCTTAAACAATGGGAAGCTGTTCAGTATAATGAGTTCGTGCAAGATGCCTTCGGGTGGAATGCGCTTCAAATTGGATGTCCTCAGATTGACACTTTGCGCCAAAATCGCATCAGTCAACAGTGGCTCTGTCATCACGACTACGACACGCTTGAACGCGATATTCAACGTCCAGAACTATTGACCATTCAAGCCGAGAGTGGATGGCTCCCTTTTGCGAGCGAATCTATCGACATAGTCACATTACCCCACACCTTAGACTATGCCGAATCCGCTCATCAAACCCTAAGAGAAGCAGCGCGCGTCCTTCTTCCAGAAGGGCGACTCATCCTCACAGTCTTTAATCCGCTGAGCCTTTGGTGGCTTCGACAAAGAGGTGTTTGTATGGGGTTACGACCCTACCTCCCTAGTAAAACGACCCCTGTACCTCTGTATCGACTTAAAGACTGGTTGGCGCTTTTAGGCTTTGAAATTGAGCGCGGACGCTTTGGTGTTTATTCACCCTCGTGCACAAGCACACTTGGATTTAAACGTTGGCGATGGCTCGATAAAGCGGGCGACCGCTGGGCGCCCCATTGTGCTAACTTGATCGTCCTTTCTGCGATCAAACGGCTTCCTGGTACCAAACTAGTCGGGCGCTTGCCCGTCCAAAAGTCTTTAGACCTAATTACAGGGAGCCCAATCACAGTGCCAAATAGTACAGGCAAACAGGCTAACAAACAGCAATAACGGTACACTCTCATTTTCAACCTTGATGACAAGACATGGCACAAACTGAAAAAACGCTGGAAATTTGGACAGACGGCGCATGTAAATGTAATCCTGGCATTGGTGGCTGGGGTGCTTATATGGTGTGGGGAGAACATACTCGTGAAATGTATGGCGGAAACAAACTCACGACCAACAATCAAATGGAACTGACTGCCGTCATTTCCGCCTTGTCCGCTCTTAAAAGAAAATGCCCCATCATCATTCATACCGATAGCTCGTACGTTAAAGATGGCATTACAAAGTGGATTCACGGTTGGAAGCGTAATGGATGGCGTACTGCAGACAAGAAGCCAGTCAAAAACGCTGAACTTTGGCAACAATTGGATGCCTTAGTCCAGCAATTCGATATTGAATGGCGTTGGGTCAAAGGCCATGCCGGTGACCCAGGTAACGAAAAAGCCGATGAACTTGCTAATTGGGGCTGCGAGGTCGCTCAAGGCATCCGTCCCGAGCCGATCTACTAGATGCTTACGTTTAGTTACATACTTATTTGCTTTTATCAAATTTTTCTGTATAATTTGTTTTCTCAGATTGCGCGGTTAGCTCAGTGGTAGAGCACTGCCTTCACACGGCAGGGGTCACTGGTTCGAAACCAGTATCGCGCACCAAGATTCTTAAAAAGCCTCTGAATATTCCCCTTTCAGAGGCTTTTTTTCGTTAATTCGATAGAAAAAGCTGTTCATTTCGGTCAAGTGAAACCTTATGAACAGCTTTTTTCGTTTATCGCGTTAAAATTTTCCAAGAATGTCTTTGAGCAATGGCGTAATCAACTGCCAGGCGCGTTCAGACACTAACCTTGCACCCTCATCAGTTAAATGCCCTGTATCGGTATAAAGAGGTTCCTTATTTTTACCTAACATCGAACAATGCTGATCATCGCATAGAGCAACCCCTGATTCAATCACAAAAATTTGATCTGGATAAGCCTTAGACCACTTCGTAAAGTAATCGCGTTGACTGGCCGATTGATGATCATAAGCCTTGCGAGAAATGCCACACTCACCCTTTGTTAAATTAATCGGACGAATGCCCATACAATTCTCCATTTCATTAGGCATGCTCGGGTTATCGATCATAAAAGCAATCTTTTTACCTGAATTGAGGATGTTCAACATTGTCTTTTCGAAAACTCTCTCGAAAGTACTAGTTGAGCCATCTCTTAACAAAACCTCTTCGCTAGGATCAATTCTTCCCCAAGTATTAGATATCACCACAAGCTTGGCAGGCGAACTCTACACAGCTTCTAAAACAGCATGAGCCTTCCCATCACGAATCACTTGATTTTCAGTAAAACGCTGAACAACATTTTCCAATGGTCGCGTTCCTCCTGCAGCATAGATATCTACACGCGCAAAACTTGGTGCATATGAAGCAAATACTGCCTTCAAGTGCTCTGTATGAGAGTTTCCGATCAAGAGGACATTACCATCTTGATTTCCTGTCTGCGTCCAACAATCGAAAATTGGATTATTCCTACACCGATTAGCTTCGGGTGTCACGCGGTTGTTTGTAATCGTCGATAACGCAACTCATGATTTAAGCGTTGTGGAATGCCATCTGTTTTAGAAACAACACCTCCAAATAAAGCTGCGCCCAACAGAGCAAACAATGTCCCAATCAGCATTTTTTTATCAGCTTTCCTCTTACGAACGGGTACCTCGATAAACGTAAACGAAATATACGCAAAGAGACAAGCTAACAAAATTGCTATCCATTTCGCATGCGTTGGTATAACACCCGAGAAACATGAGAAAGCAATAGACAAAAATAACCAATGCCATAAATAGATTGGATAGCTCAACCAACCGACATACACTATAGATGAGCGCGACAAGATGACCTTGTTAAACCAAGCTTCTTTGCCAGTAGCGATTAAAAACACAGCACAAAGCGTCGGAGCAACCGCCCATAGCCCAGGATAGGCATCAGTCACAGATCCGTAGGTAAATAAAATGATGACCAACCCTACCGTAGCAATCAGCGAAAAAAAGCTACCATGTCGCTCAAAGAAGATCCGAATCTTACCGTAGGCGTTGCCGTCGGTCGCTCTATAGTGAATATAGGCCAAAAGCACCCCTGCTCCGAGCTGCCAAAAACGGCAATGAGGCCAAAAATATGCTTTTGAATCACTGATCGGTTGGTAATATAAACCTACAGCCAACGACATCCCAAAGAGCAGAAGCAATACTCCCAAAATACGACCTTTTAGCCACTTCCATGCGACAACAACGATCGCAGGGAAAAGCAAATAAAATTGCTCTTCAACCCCTAAAGACCAAAGGTGCATGTAGGTATTTCGCGCGATAGACAAATCAAAATAATCCACCCCACGCGCCAATTTGAAATTTTCAAAGAATACCGCACCAAAGAAGGCTGATTTCCCCATCTCCTTGTATTCTCTTGGCGTCAAAAACAGACCACCAATAATCAACCCGACAACCAATACAAAAATGAGGGCTGGAAAAATTCTTCGAGATCGTTTTGCATAAAACTCCAAGAAACTGAAGTTATTCTTTCCGAGTCCCTTGAAAATAATCGAGGAAATCAAATAACCTGATATTGCAAAGAAGATATCAACACCTACAAAGCCACCACCAAAATAATTTGGAAACGCATGACATAAAACGACCCAGATAATAGCAATAGCACGCAACCCGTCAATATCTGGCCGGTAATATGGAGAGTACGTATACAAAAGTGTTGTCATTCGAAAACTATGTATGAGCTGAAGCCAACAAACCTTCTCTGACAGGTCTTAGGTGGCTCGCGATATTAAAAATTGGTTGCGGATTGTATCAAATCACAAGAGCGATATTCAAGACTTCTTGACAACTATCAAAAACAAAAAAAGGAGGTAAGCATTACAACAAACCTCCTTTTTTGGTATCACAGCTATACTCACTTAGCTGTTCGTCGACACTCATTGCACAAACCATACAAAACCATCGTATGTTCGCAAAGCTCATAGCCGTAGCGTTTCGCAACAAGTGCCTGCTCTTTTTCGATGGACGGCGCAACAAATTCGACGACCTTTCCACACTGCAAACACACCAAATGATCGTGATGTCCACCATCTTCGAGCTCATAAGTCGCGCGATCCGTGTCAAAATGGTGTCTGACAATCAGACCGGCCTGCTCAAACTGAGACAGGACGCGGTAGACAGTCGCGAGACCGATATCCACACCGGCATTGACTAGATCCCGATAGACTTCTTCGGCAGAAATATGTCGACGCTCACCGATCTTTTCTTCGGCGCGTTTTTGAAAAAGTTCAAGGATTTTGAGACGTGCCGCCGTCGCCTTGAGACCGGCATTCTTCAATTCCGAGGTTTGGTTTCCAGACGTATCGTTCACGTTAATCCACCTTTCTAAAGTTCATTTACCCGTTATCATACGAGGTTGGTGTAACTTCTGCACACCTTAACTGCAAACTGGATAATTATGCTTGCTAAACGATTCACTTTCGCCGCTTTAGGATTGACCACCCTCCTTTCCCTGTCTGGATGTAACACGATGACTGAAGCGTGGGACAACCCTGGTTCTGTTGTTCCTGACTTTTTGAAGCCCTACCGTGCAGACGTACATCAAGGGAATTTGATTACGAGCGAAATGATCATGCAACTTGAAAAAGGCATGACCAAACCTCAAGTTCAATTTTTATTAGGCATCCCATTGCTTCGTGACCAGTTCCATCCAACCCGTTGGGACTATGTCTATTACTTGTTGCGCGGCAATGATGACCGTCAACTTCGCAAGTTAACTGTTTACTTTGATGACGAAGGTCGAGTAGATCATTGGATTTCCGATCCGATGCCCGACGAAGAACAGGCTGACCAAATGATTCTTGGCACGACGAATTCTTTTGAACCACGCGCTCCTAAGGTCACGCCTAGTGTTGTCAATCAAAACTGACTTTACCTCGGGGACATAAAGTCATGACTCCTCAGATCGAACGCCTAAAGGCATTGGTTGCTCAGCTGATCGCTCGACTTGAACACGAAAAAGCCGAAAACCGTCGCCTGACTTCTCAGCTCGCTTCGCGTGAAGCTGAACTTGCTCAAACCAAACGCCGTATGGATGATTTACGTCGTAAGGTTGAAGCACTTTTTAGCTCCAATCGTAACAACGATACTCTGCTTTAAAGGAACGCATCATGCCTGAAGTGACCGTCAATATTTATAGTCGCACTTACCGCTTAGCTGTTAGTACAGGCGAAGAAGGCCTTATTCAGCAGTGCGCAGAGCTTGTTGACAAACAAATGAAAGCAATCAGAGAAGGCGGCAAGGTCATTAATCAAGACCAAATTGCCGTCTTAGCTGCGCTTGAAGTGGCTTACGAAGCTCAAAAGAAAGCTGAAAAACTCGCTTTTGAAGAAACGCAATGCGTTGCAACAAAAGATGCTGAGATCGAATCGTTAAAGGCTCGTATTCGTGAACTTGAGGCACGTCCTGTTGTGCAACCCGCTGGCTCAGGCAACGCATCACCTGATGCGGCTCTTTTGCGTGAAATCGAAAAGTTGTCAAAGCAATGCGAAGAGGCAATTTTTACCGATATTCGTAAGACGGGGCTCTTCTAACGAAGCTCTCGAAAATGTAACGAACGTACCCAAATACCATTTAAATCCGCTACAATGAACTTAACCCTGCGGCGGTGAGCACCGGGCTCCAAAGTTCCTAGAACCAATGCTAAAACCATTAGGTTGGTGTACTCGAGAGCCGATAGAGTGTCCGACACGCGTTGTCTGACCCGTTCCGCTCCGGAGCCGACCGCCCTGAACTTTCGGTTCAGGTAACGTAGTCCAGCCCCGTTGCAGGCCCTCTTTTCAATGGGGCAATCCTTCTATAAGGATTGCCCCATTATCATATCTTTTGCCATCACCGTGATTAATCAAAAAGCGACTCTCTCGCAACTCATAACGACAGCAAACCACTTTTGGCTAATGAAGACTGAGCCTGGCGAATGTTCTATTGACGATGCCCTCAACGCGCCAAACCATCAAGTCGACTGGTTTGGCATTCGTAACTATCAGGCGCGCAACTTCCTTCGAGACGATATGACACTTGGTGACGCAGTCTTGTTTTACCACTCAAGCTGCCCAAAACCAGGCATCGCGGGCATTGCTCGCATTGCCTCAACAGCCTATCCTGACTCTCTTCAGTTTGATGCGTCAAGTGAATACTTTGACCCAAAAAGCAAAGAAGAAAACCCTCGTTGGCTGACGATTGACGTCGAAGCACTGTTCAAATGCCCAGTGATCGAACTTGGTGAATTACGCGAGCATGAAGAGCTCGCAAACATGCGTGTGCTTCAAAAAGGTAACCGCCTCTCCATCACACCTGTCTCCAAAGATGAATTTGAATTTATCGCCAGACAGTGGCTAGGCTATTAACAGAACCAATCGGGTAGAGGGTTCCCTCACGGGTTCCCCCTCCCACACCACAACCCACCAG
>JAHHRH010000059.1 GCA_020025915.1 Sutterella sp. | reverse complement strand
CCTCCTTTTCATCATAGAGGGTGAGAACGGATTTGTCCTCATGTCCATTTTTTAGTATTTCGAAACTTGGTCCTCAAGGCAAAAAGAGGCAGTCGCACTATGCGAACCACCTCTTTTATCACGATGGATCTCACTCGCTTTGAACGCTTATTATTCGCGACGCTGACGCAAAAACCGCAAGTTCTTTGACTGCATCATCAAGAGTCCAGCAATTACCAATGCGCAACCGAGCACAAAAGGCACACCAATCTTTTCGCCTAACAGTACAACCGAAAAAAGCACTCCAAAAAGCGGTGTCATAAAGACCAATACTCCTAAGCGTGCTGCCAAATATTGTTTCAGCAAGTTGCTCCAAACCAGATAGCTCGCAAAGGACACAATCAAAATCTGAAAGGCCATGCTACCCACCACCATCGGCGTCAACGTCACGTACGCTTGATCAGTGATAAAGGCTATTGGAAACAAGAGCAAAAATCCCATGAGCAACTGCCAAAAGAGCATCTGCGTTGCTGGGGCATTGTTCATCGTAGTAGTACGAAGCCAAATCGTCGTACAGCCCCACGACAGTCCAGCCAATAGACCAAAGAAGTCACCTAAAATCCAACGGTCACCTTCGGGCAACGCCCCACCCTCTAAAAAGACTGGCAATAAGAATGCGGACGCAATCCCTAAAAACGCCGTTGCCAAGCCGCCCCACTGCACAAGACTCAAGCGCTCTTCAGGGAGCTTAATCGCCAAACCCATGGCCGCAAAAAAGGGCGCCGTATAAAGGAGCACCGAAATGTGCGAGGCATTCGTATAGCTTAGCCCCTGAGCCACAAAGAAGAATTCACCGGCAAACCCTAAACCCACGAGCAAAGCATCCTTCAAGCGCACATTAGCATTCCAAGTTTCGTGGAGCCACCAACGGTTCGCGAGCCAAAGCAACAAAGCGGCCGTCCCCGATCGGATCGACACCTGCAAAATAGGACTGATCTCAAGCGCACAAGCCTTAATAGCCGTTTGTTGTAAGCCCCAAATCATGCTGAGACATACACAAAGTAGAAAGGCTCTTAAATCAATCGGACGACGAACGGGTTTAGACATGAGACACACTTGAAAAAAAGACGCTGCCTTTTGAGATAGTCTCAAGAGACAGCGTCAATTACAGCTAGGCAGAAATGTTATCACGCACAAGGGTTTACGCGCATAACACCGTCACTGCTTGTGGCTTTATAGCAACAACTTAACTTAAGCAGGCAGATGTTTACGCATAATCAGTTGGTTGATCAAAGCCGCAGTTAAAAGACACGCGATAAAGAGAAATGCGACTTCAAGGGACAGATGCTGAGCGATAAATCCAAGGATCGCCGGCCCCGCCATCAACCCACCATAGCCACTCGTCGTCACGGTTGTAATGGCACTCGTCGGATCGACGTGCTTCACTGAAGAAGCTGCCGAAATAATGATTGGCGCGACGTTAGCAACACCCAAGCCCATCACGAAGAGGCTAGCAAAGAGGACAACCGGCGACTCAAAGCACACCATAGTGAGAAGCGTGACGATATTAAGCATCATGCCCGCAAAGAGCACCTTGGCTCGACCAAAGGTTTCAACCAAACGGTCACCCGTCAAGCGAGAGATCGCCATAGCAATCACAAACAGCGTATAACCAATACCCGCAGCCTTCAAATCCACGCCACCGACTTCATGTACGTAGATGGCCGACCAGTCAAGCATGGCACCTTCAGCCAAGAAAACCGCAAGACAAACTAAGCTAAACATGAGAATGCGCCCCTTGGGGGCAGCAAAGACTATGCCTTCAGCTTTTTGCCTTTTCGCGCGACCTGCGTCCGCAGGAATACCCGACAACGTCCAAAGTAGCCCTGAAGCGATGACAACCATCAAACCACCAATCACCCAAACGAGCGGCGCCCCCATGATCAAAAGCCCCGTGACCGCAGCCGCGGAGACCACTTCACCAATCGAATACGACGCATGAAGCCCAGACATGATCGGGTGACCCACTTGCTTTTCAAGCTGCGCACCATAAATATTGGCGCTCACTTCTAAGCACCCCAAAGTCACGCCATAAATAAAGAGCGCGACACATTCAATATAAAACCCTGGGATCATCGCGAGGATGACCAACAAAAGGCACGAGAGTACACCAGAGAGCGCTAAGGCAAAACGGCTACCGTAACGCACAGAGATGGTTCCAGCGACCGGCATCCCGACAAAAGAACCAATCCCAAGTCCTAAGAGAAGCGAACCCAAAATCGAGGGTTCAAGCGAAAGACCAGACTGCACAAACGGGATAATTGGTGCCCAACTTGCGACTGTAAAACCACCTGTAAAAAAACCAGCACGAGCCGCCAAGAGTTGCCGTTTCATGGAAAAAGATTGATTGATATGATTGGTTGGAATTGTATTTTGAAACTGCATAAAGCGCCTAATTGTTATTTATACGCGATCATTCTCTCATTTAGCTTTCGATCGTTCAAGATAAGATCCATCAATTTTTTGATAGACTAGGTACTAACCATCCTCTCTAAGAGATTTGCCATGAGCCTTAAGATTGACGAAATTCGTTCTTTTGTTGCTGTCGCAGATGAAGGCACGTTTTCAGCTGCTGCCCGTGCGCTCGGGCGAAGTCAAAGTGTGGTCTCGACCCATATTGCTGGGATAGAAAATGAATTAGGTTTTAAGTTATTTACACGTGGTACACCATCGATTCTCACGCCTGCGGCTGAAACGCTACTACCCAACGCAAGGCGCGTCTTACTCGAAACCTCACGTTTTGAAAGTCGCGCTGCTGCGCTTTTTCATACGCCCAATCCCCTTCTTTATATGGGAATCGATATGGGACTCGAAATTCCGATGGTGTTGGATTTGTTGCGTGACTTTTCACGTCACTTTCCGTCAGCCAAAGTACAACTTGAAAACATTTCGAGTTCTGAGTCCAATTGGTTTTTTCGACGCGCAGCCATGACGATGGCCGTCATTTATTCTTTGCGCCCCGATCCAGAGTGTGAAGAGCGTCTCATTGGGTTATCGCCCAGGGTGATTGCAGTCTCCAAAAAGCACCCTCTAGCGCAACGTACAGACCTCACAACCGACGACTTGCGGGACTATCGTCAAATTCTGATTATTGCGAGAGACAGTGAGTCAGCACCTCCCATTACGATCAGTAGTAACTGTTGGGAAGTCGATAGTCCTCAATCGGCCATTGGTTTAGCCGCGCGCGGCATTGGTTGGACGATTGTGCCTAAAGCCGTGGCGCTCACGCAGCCTGGGCTTAAATCAAGCCTTGGGCTCTTAGCCGCCCCAATGGACTTAGCCCCAGAACGTTTGGTGTTGCGCCTTAAAACCGATGAAGTACCCACCGAGTTTGTGGACTGGTGGGAGCTTGCGCTTCGTAAACTCGCGATCCGTTTAGGCTTACAGTTGCCTGACAACCACTAAGCCAAAAGGCGGTCGCCAAAAGACAGAAGCACTCAAAGGTCGATGCTTTCGAGTGCTTCTTCTATCACTTTAACGAGCGAGCGCCTTAAACCGGCACATCGGCTCCTGCAGCCTGTAATGCATGACGAACCCCCATCTTGAGGCGATTAACCTGACGACGTAGTTTCACCAAGGTAGCTTGTCGTTCGTGCTCGCCCATATTCTCTAAACGATCAACGTCACGAAGCATCGGGACGGCAGGCGCACGTAAGGCTTCGTCGTGCGAATAGATCGACCTTTCGACATAAGAGAGCGGAATGATTTCAGCAAGCACGTAGTGCGTCAAACGGTTCACCGCTTCGGGCTCATCATCCATGCGATCGGCCAAGACGCGAGAGAGCCATTCAAGACGATCAATCACCACGGATAGATCAAGCAAGTCACCGGCTTTCGTTTGACGCTCTTTAATGAAGACCGTGAGTTCATCGACTTCAGCCTTAGCGTCTAACGGAAGACGCTCATCCATCACGGCATGACAAAGTGCCACAGCAAAGACGCGAACGTCGCGAGCTAGCAGTACAGGATCTAATTTGTCAGGCGTATCTTCAATCGAATGCCACCAATAGCCGAAGCCTCCGCTACGACCACTTCCAAACATCTTCTTGAAGGCCTCCGCGGCGACCCCCTCAAAGGGCGCCTGTTCTGATACCTGCGAAAAGACGGACGGAACGCCAGGCCCCCAAAAGCTTTGGTCGCAAGAGCGTGAATAGCGGCACCCGACCCAATCTGTGACCCCTGCGGCTTCACGCAAAGCGACTTTTGCCAATTCAGCTGTTGAAGCCATGGCAGGCGACTCTGTCATCACCGAAGCGCAGCGACCACCCAAACAGTCCGCATTGATGTTGAGCACACAGTGTTCGTGAAGCTCTTCAAAGTGCGCGTCACAATAAGCGGTTGAGCCAGCATAGCGCCCATGCGAGTGCCCAGACCACGTGACAAAGCGAACCCCACGCTTTAATTTCGATGCGTATGGCGCCAAGATACGTGCGAGTTCAACGGCGCATGCGTTACCGGATGCATTATCCATGGCACCCAAATGCCAACTGTCTAAATGCCCTGTCACCATCACAAAGTCTTTATGAGGTGTCGGGATTTCTGCGACCAAACACGGGATCTCGACCCAACGACTCCACACCGTCGTAGCAAGCTTAGCCTCTAACGCACCTTGCGAAGCAAAGCGCGCCTTGATCGCATTACCGTCTCCCAACGAAATACTCGCTACCGGGATACTCACGTAGTTGTGGAGGATCTCTGGCGTAGGTGAACCCCAAACGCGCGACACAATCATATTGTGAATGTATTCGCCCGTAATAAAGACCACGCCTAACGCACCTTTAGCTTCAAGCGTACGAACAACAGGCTCCATGGCCAGTCCATCGGTGAGGATCAACTTACCCAAAACCACTTCAGATGCAACAGTCATTGCATCTTCAATGGGGACATAAACTAAAGGCGCTTGGAGACCTTCGACACTAGGGGTCATAGGGTGAGTAACCGCGGCATAGGTGTCCCCTGCAACCACAAAAGCGGCGCCTTCAGGGGTGCTGACAAACCCCGGATGGCGCTCTACCGTCACACGACACCCAGCTTCTTCATAAAAGTGCGTGAGCGTCTCTAAAGCCGCTTCCTCAGCGGCGTTTGATAAACGTTCACCTGTGCAGATCGCTCGAACGGTATTCATTAAACGTTCGGCATTGACGGCCGACGCGATATCCCCGTAGTGCATAAGGTCTCCTTCTTCATCGCATGCGTTTTATTCAGTCCACTTTTTGGCAGGTAACGGAATACGACGGAATTCTTCCAAATAGCGAACCATCCAGTCGGAGACACCGTTCATCATTTCAGTGCCCCACTCGATCGTCGCAAACTTGGCTTCAAGTCCACCCAATCCACCGGTATTCACGGTATCGCGAATTTCTCGGATGATCTTGACGGGGGCGCCTTCAAAGGTCACGGTGTTGATGTGAGCCTGAGGTAAAGCGTCAGAAGGCGGCGTCACCACGTTATCAACGAGGTATTCGGTCTTAATCAATTCAGGACGGAAAGCCATTACCGCAGCGACCTCTTGCGCGTCACCGTGACCCGTCGGCCATTCGGGATTGAGTTTAGGTGCAATCCCCCACCAGTCTATCAAGGTCACCTGAGCGCCCCTACGGTAAAGGTCAAGCGCGGCCTTTTCGATCGCGGGGTCGTTACCCCCGTGACCATTCACAACCGCAAAGCGACGCGCGCCATGGCGATAGAGAGACTCAAAAATTTGCTTCATGACAGCTGTCATGGCTTCAAGCCCCAAGTCGATCGTACCTGGGAAATTGATGTGATGCGTTGCCACGCCAAAAGGCAAGACCGGGGCAATCACGATCTTTTGCATTTGGTTATTTAAGCGACGGCAGAATTCTTCAGGGATCAACCAATCCGTACCCAAAGGCCCCACGCAACCGTGCTGCTCCGTAGAGCCCACAGGAATCACAACGAGCGTCTCAGGATCAGCGAACACTTTGGCAGCTTCCTGCCAATTGAGATGAGCGAGATACATAATCAAGTCACTAGAAAGAAAAAAATGGCAAAACCGCCGGCCATGTATGACACACGACCGGCGGCACTGGATAAAGAGCGATTAGGCCTTCATAGGCTTATCAAGATCGTCGAAGTGGCGACGGATGGTGGCATCCGACACTGGCTTCGTGAAGAGACTCGTCACGATGAGGATGACCATCGTCACAGACCAAGCCACGATCAACGGGTTAAAGCCAAAGGAGAGTTCCTTAAACTGCGTGAGAAGCAAGAAGTAGAAGATTTCGCCGAGGATCACGGACACAAACACGGCCGTGGTCGTCGTACGCTTCCAGTACATACCGCAGATGATCGGCGCAGCCCAGATACCGAGACCACCGAAGGCGAAGAGAATGATCGTAAAGATCGAACCCGGCTTCAAGATACCGATACCAATAGCGATGATACCGAGCACCACGGTCACGACGCGAGACATATTGAGCGTGTCTTCGTCGGTTGCATCGCGCTTCAAGATACGCTGATAAAGGTCGCGAGAAACAGCAGAAGTCGAGGTAAGCAGCAACGAACTAATCGTCGACATACCAGCCGAGAAGATACCAGCCACCATCAAAGCGGAGACGACCGGATGGAGACCTTCCTGAAGGATCAACGGCACGATGAAGTCACTTTCTTTACCCAGGATACCTGGGAAGCTAGCAGCACCCGTCACACCGCACCATTCGATGAAGGAAGCGGAGAACCACATACCGAGCGTACCGAGCAACACGGCCTTAAACATCGTGGAGTAGTTCTTCATCGTGAAAAACTTCGTAAAAAGATGCGGCTGACCGATACAGAAAAAGGACCACATCACGATCATCGAAGCGTAGTTCTGCCACGGATAGCTATTGTTGTGACCAGGGAACTTCAAGTAGTTGGGATCAATAGCTACGAGCTTCTGGTTGATGACTTCAAGACCACCGCCCAACTGCAACGACACGACAAAGGTCGTCACCGCAGTCACGACCATCAAGACACCCTGAATCACATCCGTCATCATGACTGAACGGATACCACCAGCCATACAGTAAAGAATCACGGTCACACCCATGACCACGATACCTACCCACTGCGGCGCGCCTGTGTAGGTCGTGAAGATCACACCCGCCCCGATCGTTTGGGCACCCATCATCGGGACCAGGAAGATTAACATCAGCACAGCCAACAACCCACGAATGGCGATCGACTCATAGCGGTCAGCCAAATAGTCGGCCATCGTCAACATCTGATAGCGATGACCTAACTTAATCAAGCGACGGCCAACGAGCAAGGCAGGAATCACCATCGAGAAGGCGATCCCCGGCACGGAGACGCTCATCCCAGCGTAACCCACGTGATAGATGGACCCCGGTACACCCATGAAGGTCGACATCGAATACTGCGTCGAGAAATAAGCCAACCCTGACAGAATGGCGCCCGCAGAACCCGACATCGTGAAGAAGTCTTGCAGGTTGCGATTTTGGCGATTACCCCACCAACCTATGAAGCCAAGAATAAAAAGATAAGCAATCGTAACGGCCAAAAATGGACCCGTTGATGTTTCAACCTGATATGGCATGGCGCGTTACTCCTCGTATTCCTGATATTCGGGACGCTGCATGCAAGCACGCCACCAAAGAGCAATCGTTCCGATCACTAGTAAGCCATAAGCCAACCAGCAATAGATAAAACGAGGCACACCAAACATCCATGGCGTGTAGTTAAGGTCATAGAAGAAGGGGAACGGCATCATGATGAAGAAAAGTTCTGCCAGAAAGATGAGCGTCCACTTCGTCTCGAAAGCATTGTCAAATGCATTCATACTGGGATCTCCTGGATTTTTTAAAGAGGTCTTTGAATGGTCTTTTTAACCATTGAAATCATTATCCCTGAGCGAGCGACAAAACGCTTCCGACTAAACCCTGTATATTTAAGTAGAATCAATCAAAATACGCAAAACATCTTAGTAACGAAAACCCTTGGGCAAGATTACCCAATTTCGGCGTAAAGCTTCGTCCTTTAGGGCGGAGATATAAGCCGCGCAGTTTTAGGTTAATCAGGCGTCTCCTGATTTTCGATGTATGTCTTAATCATCGAGAGGGGAGCTCCGCCGCAGCTTGCGGCGAAATACGAAGGCGAGCACTAGCAGGATCCAAAGCTTCTTTCGAACCGAGTCTGCGATTGCTTTCGGAGCATTCGGCTAGAAACGCTCTTGAGGCTGTTGACGAGCTTCGAAACGGAAACAGTGGGAGGATAGTTCACAAGCAGGTGCACGTGATTCTGCTCGCCGTTCA
>JAHHRH010000058.1 GCA_020025915.1 Sutterella sp. | reverse complement strand
TGCTAGATTGCCCACCTGTAAAATTCGTCCTGGACACGAAAATCCTGACATTCCCAGTGATTTGGACGAAGATCCAACCACGATGCACCTTCACTTCTCGACGCATGACTTCCGACGAACTTTTGCAACCCGACTGTTGAACGAAAACGTTGACAATGTTTTGGTTCAGAAAATGATGGGACATGCCAGTGTTACGACAACTGCGCAGTACGATCGACGGGCAGACGAAGAACGGAAACGTATTGCTCAGAAAATCAAACTGTAATTCTGAAGTGGAAGAAACAGATGCTATAAACAATTGACGACCAACGGCTTACCTCGGTGGTCAAGAACGTCCACATCCATATTGAAAATATCTTTCATATTGTTTACTGTGACAACTTCACCTGGCGATCCTTCACGAATTACCGATCCGTTTTTCAAAGCGACAATATGATCGGCCCACGCTGCAGCCATATTGATATCGTGAACAACCATGGTTACGCCTATCTTCTTCTCTTCGACATAGACTTTGAGCGTACGCATCAATTCACGTGCATAGTACATGTCAAGATTGTTGAGCGGTTCATCCAAAAGCAAATACTTTGTTGACTGACAAAGTGTCATTGCAATGAGCGCACGCTGACGTTGTCCCCCCGAGAGCGTATTCAGATAACGCCCTTTCAGAGCCGTGAGTTCCATACGTTCGAGCATTTCGTCAATAACAATTTCATCAGCTTCCGTCGGTTTGCCCTGATGATACGGATAGCGACCGAAGCCCAAAAGTTCGTGCACAGTCAGTCGTGTCTGAATATCCTGATATTGAGTCAATATGGCCAGCGTTTTGGCCATTTCTCGGGAGTCGATTGTTGCAAGCGAACGACCGTCAATACGAATATCCCCTTCCTGGATAGGCTCGAGGCGAGAAATAAAGGAAAGCAATGTGGATTTTCCTGCCCCGTTGGGACCGATCAGCGCTGTCATCCCCTTCTCAGGCAACGTGAGGGAAATGTCTTTAAGAATTGGGCTTTGACCGATTCGATAGTGAAGATGAGAAATTTCAATCATGTCGTCTGACCCTTAGACTTGTTGATTCTTTTTCTGGTGAAAGATGAGCCACATGAAGACGCAACCGCCGAAGAATTCAATCACTACGCTCAACACAGAGCGCATTCCGAGGAATTGTTCAAAGACGAGTTGGCCGCCGACGAGCATAATACCGGCAAGAAGAACCGTAATAGGCAACCGAACCGAATGGGACATGGTAGGAGCAATCGCATTGGCTATCGCACAGATCAGAAACCCGAAAAAGCTCACAGGCCCCACCAGCGCTGTAGACATCGCCACGAGAATGGCAATCAGAACAAGAATGACAAAACTGAACCTGTTGTAGTTGACGCCTAAAGCAATGGCATGAGATCGTCCGAGCATCAACACGTCCAATTCATAGCGACGCTTCCACAACCAGAGAGCGGACATAACGGCAACGGTAACGCCGATCCAAAGCAGTTCGAGTTTCACACTCGTAAACTGTGCAAACTGTTTAGTCTGCAACACAACGAAAACGGTAGGATCCAAAATACGCTGAAAAACCGAATTCAAGCTTCTGAAAAGTGTGGCAAAAACTACGCCGATCAAAATCATCCGGGTCAGATCCTTGTATCCGAAACGGATAAGAACTCGGAATAAGAGGAGCGACGCTCCGATCATGACAAGATTGTCTAATAAGAAACGTGAATAGATATCGAGTCGCGTGAAAGCCGTCGTTCCCATGAGAAAAACAAGTACCGTCTGCAACAACAAATAGAGTGAATCAAACCCCAGAATGCCCGGAGTAAGAATCGGATTGTTGGTGAGCGTTTGAAAGAGAAGCGTCGAAACGCCCACAGCGTAAGCAACGAGCAAAAGAAGCAGAATCTTTTCGCCTCGAAGCGTCAGGATAAAGTCCCATGCCCCCTGATTGTTGATCGTCAGAAAAGCCGCAACCAATCCGATCAAGATCGAAAAGAGCGACATCATCACTCCTCTGTCGTTTTTAAAGAATTCATGAAGCATTCTGCTTTTCCCTTCCCAAGAGCAAATAGAGGAAGAGCCCCGCCCCTAAAACACCGAAAACCGTTGAGATGGGAATTTCGAAAGGTGCATTCACCGTTCGTCCCAGAAGATCGCAAACAAGCAGCAGATTGGCTCCCATCAGTGCCACAACAGGAAGGTTCGAGCGGAGTCGATCTCCCATCAGACGAGACACAATATTCGGAATGACCAAACCAACGAAAGGAATCTGCCCGACCGTTACCACAACAAGCGCCGTAATAAAGGCCGTGCAAACAAGCGCGAACCAGAGTATCCGTTCATAGTTAACGCCCAAACTAGTTGTCAGCCCCTTGCCGAGACCGGCAATCGTTAACCGATCGGCAAGGATGTAAATGAGCACAGCAAACAAAGCCGTGAGCCAGAGCCATTCGTAACGCCCCATCAAAACACCGGAAAAGTCTCCAGTAAACCAGATAGCTAGCATTTGCATGCTGTCGGTTTCGATGGCGATGAAATTGGAGAAGGCTTCAATAATACTTCCGAAAATAATGCCCATTAAGGGCACCATCAGTCTGTCTTCTTTCGGCAGATGACGCATCAACAGCAAAAAGATTCCCATGCCAATGAGAGCCGAAAGACTGGCGGCACCCATTTTGAAAAAGAGGCTGATTTCAGGCACCAGAAGTGAAACAAGGAGAACACCGAGTGCAGCACTTTGCGTCGCACCGACCATGCTGGGTTCGATAAATTTATTCTTTAAAACGATCTGAAGTACCATCCCGGCAACGGATAGCGTCGCTCCGGTAAGAATAATGGCCAGTGTCCTCGGAAATCTGCTGATCATAAGTAACATGGCCGTGTCGGCATCGGTAAGCACTTTCTGCCATGAAAAGTCAGCCACTCCGACAGTCATACTGATGAAGGAAAATACGACAAGGATTAAAAATCCAACGCTTTTTGTCGTCAAGAGTTTCGCAATCACTCAGTAGCCTCTTTGAGAGCATGGAGAATATTGGTGAGATCTTCTCGAATCTGATTAACGCCGCCCGGTGCTACATAGCTCGCCATACTCAGATAAATAATTCGACCATTCTTCCACGCTTTCGTTTCATGTACAAGGGCATTGTCGAGAACCGACTGTGCGGAAGCCCCTTCACGGCCTATAGCCGCCCCTCGGTCAATCACAAAAAGCCAGTCGGGATTCGTCTGCTTGATAAATTCAAACGAAATGGGCTGACCGTGTGGGGCCTTGCGCACATCCTTCACCACCTCGGCAAAACCCAGGTCATGGTGAATCCAGCCATAGCGAGAAGCGGAACCGAAAATGGACAGTTTTCCGCCGTTGACCATCAGAATAAGAGCAGTACCGGCTTTTTGGGTCATCTTCTGTGTGTCGGTCAAAAGAGCACTTAGTTCATGAGCGATCTTTTCGGCCTCGGCAGGTTTACCCATCAGCTCGCCATAGTCGTGAAGACGACGCAAACCTTCTCCAAAGAGATTGTCACCGTTGTCCGTCATATCGATGACCTGAGCAATGCGTTTTACATCGTCGAATTTCGGGGCAGATCGATCCGACAAAATCACGAGATCGGGATTCAGATGATAAAGCGCCTCAAGATCGGGCTCAAACAGCGTGCCGACTCGTACACTTTTATTCAACACACGGTCAAGATAAGGAAGAAGGAGTTTGTTGGGTACGCCGGCAACTTCCACACCCAATGCCGTCAAGGTATCAAGGGAACCCAGATCAAAAACGGCCAACTTCTGCGGTGCCTTCGTGAAGGCAACCGGTCCTCGGGCTGTTTCGATCAAAACGCTGTTAGAAGAGACACTCTTCTCGGGTACGGCGATCGTCTTTTCAGCCGCTTCGTCCGAACACGCAGCCACCCCCATCAAGGTGCAGATCACGGGAAAGATCAGGAATTTATTCATCATAGATCGCTTTCTTAGTTTTCAAAATTTGGAGGCAAACCCAATGTCATCAAAAAAGAATCGTGAAGCATCATCCCGTGGGTATGATAGGGATATTGGGCCGTTTCAAAATGAAGTTTTTCTTTTTCTCCTAAATGCTTCATCAGTAAATCATATTCTTCTTTTGAAAAACGTCGTGTTTTCAGGATTTCTTCGTTGCGTTTGGTCTTAGCCATAGGACGTGCCTTACCGCTTCTGATAAGTTTCAGCTCAATATCGCTTTTAAGCTGACAGTCCTTCACAAAGGCATCGCCGTCTTTGAAAAGCAAACCGTTTTTAAACCACATGGACGGATCGGCCGACACATAGATCGAAAAACTCTCCGGATGATTAAAGAGCGTATAAAGCACAAAAAGACCGCCGTATGAATGCCCGAGCAACGTTTGATTTTGCTCATCAATCACTGCTTCCGATTCAACAAAAGGGCGAATCTCTTTATCAATCAGTGCATAGAATCTCTCCGCGCCACCGTTACGGCGCTCGGGATGCAAATCGTCCGTGCAAACGGCAGTTCCGAGACAGGGCGGTGTGTAATCGTAGGTACGGTATCGGACGGCATCGGACCACAAGTCGACGTTATACCCCACGAGCACAATGACAGGCGCATCATTCCGTTTTGAGAGATTGCGCAGTCTTTCGACAGTCAAAGTTTCAAGCAACGGGTTCCCATCCAGAGCATAAATCGCAGGAAATCCGGATTCAGGTGCCTTTTTATTCGGAACCGCCAGAAAGACTCTTACAGTCTGGTTCCCGTTGGGAATCTCGCGAGTTTCAAAACGATAGGCATCCTGTTCTGCCCTAAGGATCGACACGTCGAACGGGCGCGCGAAGTTGGGGGCGGCCATTGCATTGGCTGAAATCGCTAGAGCCGCCAGTGAAAAAATAATCTGCTTGACCATAGACAGCAAAAGATCAAAGGATCGGAATAATGGTATTCCAACCCTTTGATTTCTAAGTTAGACCGAGATTAGTACGTGAACTTCAGATTTGCGTAGAAGGAACGGCCCGGCTGGTTGTAAGAGTGCGCACTCGTCGGATCGGGACTACGAAGAATCTGCTTGTCAAAGACGTTGTAGACCCCGAACCGCAGTTCAGTATCACGTCGGAAGGTATAGGCAGCACTCAGACTCGTGATGCTGTACGGATCAAGTTTTTCCTTTGAAAGCGGGAACTGACCGCTACCCAAATCAATTTTGGCTTCAGCAAATTCGCGAGGCTTCTGTTTACCGAACTGCGTGAACGTCAGGTTCACGTTCCATTTATCGGTCGGCGTCCAATCAAGCATCGAGTTGATCGTATATTCAGGAATGATGCTCAAAGGATTGTGCGTGTCTTCGTCTTCAAATTTATCCATATAGGTGAAATTCGTCGACCAGGTGAGCGTATTGTGAAGCGGAATTGTGATGTTCCCTTCAAGTCCCTGAACAACAGCTTTTCTGGCATTGTCCCACTGATAGACCCAAGCCGACTTGCTCGATAACTTACCCTGCCCCATCATCTCATCCATCTTGATGTTGCCGGCAATGACCTTGTTCTTATAGTCGTTGCGGAAGTAAGTTAGACTGGCACCGAAGTCGCCCTTACGATACTCAATACCGATTTCTTTATTGACACTGGTTTCAGGATCGAGTTCTTCATTACCGCGCAAATAGCAACCGCCTTCGCCGGTACAGTTAATACCGCAACCATTCCCCTTGGACCAGAGCAAATAATTGGGATTACGCTGGTAAAGATTGGGAGCTTTATAGGCACGGGCTATCCCGCCCTTCACATGCCAGTTTTCATTGATATCCCAGAATGCGCTCAATCCGGGACTCAGGTTGTTGCCTGCGTCACTGTTATGATCAAAGCGAAGAGTGGGGACAATCGTAACGGAACCGACGGTAAAGGAATCTTCGATATAAAACGCCAGATTGTCCTGTTCTGATTCCGTATCGGCAGACTTGCTTATACTAAGGCTGGCCGGATCGTCGAGAGTATCTCGGGTTGCCTCCATACCCAGTGTGAAAGTATGTTCTACGAGCAGAGTAAGCGGAATTTCTGCTTCGCCGGCCAAACGCCAAGATTTTAGCCTGCTTTCCGTAAACTCGTCTACAGAAGAAATTTGTCCTTCCGTACCGCCCATCAGCCCCTCGGGATAACGTTCGTTAGAGGTTTCATCATAAGAAAGATCCAAGCGGCTGTTACCCCAGGACCAAACACCTTCATGAGTGACGGCCAAACTCGTCTTGGTCATGCGGTTAGTTTCTTCACCGGCATCGGCCAGTTGGTCAGGGATACTGCCATTATTCGAATTGTTATTCTGCACGTCGCCCGTGTAGATATTCGATTGACGGCTCCAACTCGTATCAAAGGTAATGCTCTGTTCATCGGTGAGCTGCCAAGCCAGACGGGCTCCGATATCGGTATTTTCAACACCTTCTCGACCGGCAGCATGTTTTCGAGCTGGACGTGGTGCTGCCCCAGGGCCTCGACCCGGGATCATATAGTCAACGTCAGTACTCTTATTCAAATCCGGATCATCGGCTTCCGTTTTGTTGTAGCTACCATAGAGACGATAACCAAGCTTGCCTTCGATCAACGGACCGCTGATGCCGAAGCCCGTTCGGTAGCTGTCACCTTCCTCCCGATCTTCAGAATAGGATCCGTAGGCATTGGCCCAACCGTGGAATTCGTCCGACACTTTCTTCGTGACGATATTGACCACACCGCCCATGGCACCTGAGCCATAACGAGCAGCTGATGCGCCGCGAATTACTTCAATAGACTCAATGGCTTCAGCAGGAACCCAGTTGCTATCACCGCGCGTATCGCGCTCACCACGCCAACTGTAGCGCACACTGTTGCGAGACTTTACGGGACGACCGTCAATCATGATAAGTGTATTTTCTGGACCCATTCCACGGATATCTATCTGACGGTTATTCCCGCGCTGCCCGGACGCACTGTTGCCTGTCAGGTTAACACCGGGCATCGTGCGAACCAATTCAGAAACGTCACTTCTAACAGGGGTACGATTGAGATCGGTAGAAGTAACAAATGAACTGCCGAGAGACTGCTTGAGCATTTTTTCTGCAGTTACATAAACCGTACCAACCTTGTAAACATCTTCTACACTCTTCTGTGCGAATAAAGATTCTGATTCACTCGAATTTAAGGCTATTTCATCGGCAGCAGATGCGTTGAAAGCTGTCAGTAATGTGAGGGTGAGGACACTAAGAGTAAATTTTTTTTGGATCATGGCAGAAGCCCGAAATGGTAACGATTCTCGTTATACTATCACTCGATTATTCTTTTTTTTTAGTCAAAAAGAAATTTCATACCATGTGAAAAAACCATTCATTTGAAAACTTTCTATGAATCAAACATCCGCCACAAAAAATGCTCATGGTGCCTCTTGGCTCAACTACCCGGAACTTGACGGACAGGCTCAGGTTGCCCATCTTGGGCGTGGATTGAGTATCAAATCTACGCAATGGAAAGTTAACGGAAATCTGCATATTCGGAACGTTCGATTCCATCCCGGCCTACGCCTTGTTTTTTTACTCTCAGGCTATGAACACCTCCGAATCGGCAATTCGAAAATTGAAGAAAAAATCACCGACAGTCCCGTCGGTATTTGGTTGCCTGTTGGGGATAAAAGTATGGGTGAAAAATTTTTCGTTAGAGAAGAAAACCAGGATGAATTCATTCTATTTATCAGTCAGGAACGTTTGGATCTCATTGCTGAGAACATTTATTCTCTTCCTCCTTGGTTCGGCACTAAAGCACAGAATCATCTCGCCATCCAAAAATTTCAAGTGACTTCTCAGATGCTCCACCTCATCAAAACATTTAGAGAAACCTCGAATGTCAATCCTTTGATGAATCGGCTCGAACACGAGGCCTTAGCGCTTCATCTTTTTCAAGACGTTTGTCACGATCTTTCCGCAGCTTACGACAAACGTATTTTTGTCAAACACGAAGCTAAAGCCAAAGTTGACGATCTTGTTCTGCTATTAAAAAGTGGCAAAGCTGATAACTGGTCCCTGAAGGAAATGGCCCAATTCTGCAAAACGAACGTCACTAGTCTGCAACGACATTTTCAACAGATTCATGGTACTAGCATTTGGCATTACCTTAGAAAGGTCAAACTGCAACGAGCTCATCGAATTCTTTTATTGGGCGGAACTGTTAGTCAGGCTGCTGATGAAGCTGGATATCAACATTTAGAGAGTTTTACTAAGGCCTTTAAACAGTTCTACGGCTGTACACCTCGTGAAGTGAAACATTTAAGGTGGGTCTGAACAAATCGCTCAAAGTTCTTGCGACGGGAGCCAAGTTTTG
>JAHHRH010000057.1 GCA_020025915.1 Sutterella sp. | reverse complement strand
GCTCTGCATTGAAATCCTTGCAGACGCTCTCAAAGATGTCTTTGAGGAATCCAAGGTGGTCTGCTGAAAAGCGTGCACGCCTGTATTTGGTCACGAAGACCAAATGAAAGTTGTCATGATGGAGCCCCTGGGGTCACATTCTTTTGAATTCATGGATGTGCCCGCGATCGCACGCGTCTGCCGTCGTCATGATATCGTCACGGTGATCGACAACACGTAGGCAACGCCCCTTTATTTTAAGCCGTTGGATCATGGGGCATCATCGGTAATGAGCGCGTTTGGGAAAAGGTCTATCGTACGGTCGTACGTTTAGGTCAGACCGCTTCGCCTGATGATATTTATTTGGCTTATCGTGGGTTACACACGATGGGTGTGCGTGTTGAACGTCAGTCTCAATCGACGCAAAAGATCGTGGATTGGTTAAAGACGCGTCACGAAGTTGAATCGATTCGTTGGCCAGCTTTGCTTGAAGACCCGTCCTATGAAATTTGGAAGCGTGACTTTACAGGTGTCACGAGTCTTTTTGGCGTGGTGTTTAAGCCTAAATATGAAGACAAGTTGTCACCCTTTGTCGATGCCTTAGAACTCTTTGGTCGAGGCTATAGCTGGGGCGGTTTTGAAAGTTTGCTCATCAAGAGTTACAGTACGCGAACGGTGATTTAAGCGTATGGTACGTGTCGCTGTGGGGTTAGAAGATCCTGCCGACTTGATTGATGACTTAGAGCGCGGTTTTGCTGCACTCGATCCGAGCGCGCGATGCGTGCTTAACGACCAGGGTTAGGAGTGGATCAGTTTGAGAGAATTTTGGAGAATGACTATAGGACAACCTCTCGTAGGACTTCACTAAAGATTACGCCACGCTTACAATAGTCGAGTACAATCAAAAAGATTAAGAAAAAACCTTCGGACATCATAAAAAGGAAAACATATGACCGAACTTAAGGCCTCTCAAAAGGGGGATGGTGAACCACGTCCAGCTGTACGTCAGGTGCACCGTACCAAACGGATCTATGTATCGAATGTTGCTGAAATCGGCGCATTGGTACGCTTGGCACGTCAACGATTGAACATGTCCCAAACGGACGCAGCAGTGTGTTGTGGTGTGGGACGTCGCTTCTTTGTTGAACTCGAAAATGGCAAGCCCACGGTGCAACTCGATAAGGTACTCGCGGTGCTTGATGCTTTAGGTTTGACTTTGGCGGTAGGTGGCCCAGGCGCAGCCTTTACGGCTGAGCAACTAGCCAATGCTTCGCTCAAAAATGACCAGAAGGAGGGTCATACTTGGTCGGCTGAGTTTGTGGCTGGTCTTGAAGCACCGTACGAAGAATCGCAACGTCATGCGCGCGGTCGTACGCCTGGCTCCATTGCCTTAAAGTATCGTCGCATGAGTGCAGTTCGAGATGAATCTGGTGACTTGCGTTGGGAAACGCCGATCAAGGTGAATCCTGAGACGCTGAAGCACCGCCAGGCTGATAAAAAAGCCAAATAAATTGTCAACCCTGACAAAAAACCTCGGTTTCGAAAACGATTCCGAGGTTTTTTCTTAGAGTGGATTCGGGTTAAAGGTGTTCGTCAAAGAACGAGGCCATATAAGCGACATCGCGCGGATCGGCGCCTACTTCGACAGCAATGTCTTGCCAATCCGAAAAGACACGGCGCATTTGCATGAGGCTTTGTTTAGCTTCAGTCACCGTCAGGCCAAAGTAGGGCGCATATTGAAGCGCATCTTCAGGCATGCCAAGGCGCTTTCGGCCGTCCATCGTGAGGCCATGGCGCGTATCGTTGGGATTCCATTCAAAGGTATAGGCGGGGGCCAATCGCCATCCTAAGGGAGCACGCACGAATTGCCAACGTTTTAACGAATCACTACTGCCACCTGTCATCGCAATAAAGGCGATGCGGCACCAGGCTTCTTGTAGATCTTCGGTGGGTGAGGCACCATCACGATTGAGAATATCAGCAATCGCGAGATAACCAGGTTTCAGAGGCCGGGGGCCATCGGATCGCATCGCTAAGGTGGCGCCCGTTAAAAGCATTAAAGGTCGGCCAGACGAGTCACGGTCAGCGCGGGTGGTAAACCAAACCGATTCACCCATGGCACGTGAGAGCGTACTCTTCACCGTTCGAAGGCCACAACGTTTAGCCATTAATAAAGCCACATGGCCCCACAAAGGACGATCAATCGGATCGTTCATCGAACGTAGATGCAACGTTTGAGGAAGGCGATCGAGCTCAATTGAGAAAACGGGACGGTCACCTGGCAACGTCATAGCACGCTGTAAAAGAGCTAATGGCGCAATGAGCGATTTGCCTCTTTCGATGGTGTGATATGCGTAAATGAGATCAGGCAATTCTAACGTACTTCGGACACGCGTGAATGCCTCATTTTTTGGTGTATTTTCACACTCAAACACCAAACTCCCGAGCGCGTCTTCGACATGTAAAAGGCGAATTGCAGCATTTTCTAATTTACTGGCATCCTGAAGAGCTCTTGGATCGGGGTGAGACGAATTAAAGAAGAGGGGCAAATTCGGCGAGCTAAGCGCACGGTCTTCAAGAAAACTGAACGATGATTTGCCAAGTCTCGGCCGATGAATCGCATGCGTCAAGGGGAGGTCAAAGCCCAAAGAGAAGCCTGATTTCAACCACTCCTCATCATACTGAAACTGCAAGATTGCCCCAGACGAGGGAAAAAATGACGGGTTATTTGATCGGGTTCCCGAAAGGGTACTTTCATGACAAGGTACGACCAGACGACCAATCAGACGACGTTCTGGTAAGTGATTGGTATAGACGCGGTACATCCGAGCAGAAAGGCTACTCATTTTTGTTAACTCCCTTCGTCGGTTGTCGGGCTCTTTGAGGGAGGCGCTGGGCTTCTAGGAGGAGGCCAGTTTCGTCATCGGTTGGCGACGCAAGTTGAGAGAAGGGGGTGCCTAAGCCCAAAGATTGAAGGACAGCAGCTACATTACCAATCGCAATCCCGCAATCACCTTTTTCCATTTTTGAGAGGGTGTTGAGTGAAATGCCTGCACGCTCAGCTACCACTGCCTGGGGTAGGCGACGGCGTAAACGGGCAGCTTTCAGATTGGCCCCTAGGAGACGAATAGATTCTTCAACAGCAAAGGAAGGACGCATAACACGCAATATCCTGTTAGCTAAATAAGTTAATCACCATCTTTATATGAATAAAGAGAATTTTTTCGGACGGATGAGAAATCGTTGAAAACGCGTAGGATTTGGCGTTTTTTGCCTAGTTTTTGCGTAGAAGGACGATCTAATAACACATCGTATAATGTGAATTATAACCGAATAACAACCATAATTGTGTGAATTATGTGCCTTCTAAGACGTTAAAAAAGAGTTTTGATCCAGGCTTTGAAGCTCATTTTGCTCATTTTTGGAAAATGGCTTCGTGGATTTGAGGGAGATCGTGGCCAGTCTACACACATACCTGGTGACGATGTGTTGCGAGCTAGTGGCAGAAGATTCGATGGTAGTCTTCTCTTTTTGACCACCCAATGCATCATATTGCAAATTGTACGGACAAAGTTTCTAGCCGTCTCCACACTACCCTATTAAAAGTAGTGGATAGCTTTGAAAGGATTTTACGATAGTTTTGAAGCTTTGAGTGAGCGCCATAAAATACGCAAAAATCTACAAAAATGTGAAGATCAACTAATCCAAAAGCTTTCTGGCGGCTCTTTTTGGCTAGAGGGCAACAAAACACTAAAGAGCGCCTTAAAATTTGTCTTGAGTCAAAAATGCTACTCAGTGAGGCGTTTCCTAGTGGTTATTTTTCCGTCAGTATTTCGTCAAAAAGCGATCCCAGAAAAAGTACAAATATAGCAATTACCTGGCAGAAACCAATTTAGTTTCAGAACGGAAACTAAATGCTTTTCACTTCAGAGCGTCTATTTTTGACGAAAAGCCATATTTTGCCATGTTTTAGGGCAAAAAGGGGACCTTATAAAAAAGGATTTTGGAGTTGGTCCATGCTGAGATCCTGGGGTAGCTGTTTGAGCTTGAACTCAAAAATCGGATCAAAAAATGAGAAGTTTTTGAAAAACGGTGGTGTGAATTTATTTGTTAATCGTATGAAAATGGCATTTAATAAATACCCCGATAAGGAACATTGATATATTTGATCTATAAAGTCTACAAAATACCGTTCAGTTTTTCTAAACGGGAGTTAACCCTTAAGTTTTCGGAGTGGTTTTTAGATTTGCTCACCTTGAATGTCGTAATCTCGTGGTCAGGTGTCTGATCGCTCTTCTCCCTCGTTAACTCACAAACTTGATGAAGGGAGCAAGGCCTTTTGCAGTTTGAGATCCTGTCAAAAGCGTCGTTTATTCAAAAATAATGCGTTTATTCCGACAAAATAGTTCGTGCCTAAATACGTCCTTTTTTGATCTCTTATGGTTTTCGTGGCTTGACTCTGTAGAATCCGTTTGCATAGACAATGTTTGGTTGGATCGTCAAAGTCTATATCCATTTGTTCGCAGAGATGCTCTCAGAAGCCTTTAAGCGTTCGTTCTTCGCGTTGATGTTGCTCGGTAAGGTTTGTTTCTTGTCTGGTGACTGATAGACGGCTTAGCGAGCAAATCCGAAGGGTTGTGAGTTATGGTGTGCGTCTGGAGGTGCGTTTGGTTAACTCTCGCTTTTTTCGACTGATGTTCACCAGGCGAATTTCGATTTGATACTATCACTCGGTTGAGGTTTGGGTTCCGTGGACGCTTCTGCTGCCGTTGTGAGGTGAGCACGTCTGGCGGTTTGAGAAGAGCTAGGAAAAAAGAAAACCGCCCGAAGCGTGTCGACCGGTTGTTTAAAGTATGAAAAAGTCCCTTTAGGGATTAGAATGAGGTCTTTGCGCTAAGTTGCTTAGGGTTGGCACCCGCTAGAACAGCCGAGACGCGCTTCATGCCGATATCGGCACTCCACACCCCACAGAGCACCATCAACGTGCCCATGATGCCTACGAAGGACATGCCTTCGTCAAGGAACCACCAACTCGCGATGATCGTAATGATCGGAATTAAGAAGACAGCATTGCGAATCGCATCGGTGCCAGTGGCTTGTGAAGCACGTTGCCATAAGACTGTACACAGAGTTGTCGGTCCCGTAGCCAAGAAAACGAGCGTCATAAAGACCGAAGGGTCTGATAGGAGCTGAATGTCTGTAGGGTCTTCTGCTAAGAAGAAGGGCATGACGGCAAATAAGCCCCAGCCAAAGGCTTTACGTGCCACAAAGAGCGAGCTATAGCTATGAACACTCTTTAGTAGCGCTGTGTAGACAGCCCAGGCAAAGGCGGAGATCAAAGCAAGGATAAAGCCTTCCGTTGGCAGGTCACTCATGACCAAGTCGTCAAAGGCCACTAAACAGAGACCAGTGACGGCGGTGCAACTTCCGAGCTTTGCCATCCAATGTAAGCGGAAGGCTCGCCAACGCAAAATAACGAGTAAGGCCGTGAGTAATGGAGCGGATGCCATCACGACCGAAACGGTGCCAGCATGCGCCTCAGTGAGAGCAATGTTTTCAAGGCCGTGGTAGATAGGCACACAGAGAATGCCTAAGAGTGCAAGGCGAGCTTCGTCAACAAGCGAATTTGCAAAGAGCTTGTCGTGACAAAGAAGAATGAGTATCCCATAGGCCATCAAGGTTCTGACAGCCAAGACGGCATAGGGCCCCATACCGTGAGCATAGAGATATTTGGTTGCGATGTTAGAAAAGCCCCAGGCGACGATTACGATGAGGGCTAAAAGAAAATAAGGGAGCGTGCGTTGTGTTTGCATAAAGTGCAAGACGAGTCTATTTGTGGCTATATTCTAGCGTGAGCAGTCTAAAATTTTGGCTGACTTCAAGCGATTTCGCTCAGAGAGAGTAGATCTAGCGTAAATTTGTTGTTTTGATTGCAGGAACTTTTGGGATTTTTTGATGATGACGCCTGACGAACTCGACCATGAATTGATGACTGCAGCAGATCCAGCCTACAAGGTCTTTGGTGACAAACTTCAACCTGGTATCACGGATCGGTTGGGCGTTCGCATGCCCAAGGTTCGTGCGTTAGCTAAAGAAATTCTCAAAGAAAACTCTCAAGGGTTTCTTGATGCAGTTTTTGAGCGCGATCATCCTTTTGCCTCTCAAGAAGCTTTGATGGTCGCGACGATTGTAGCGGGCGGCTTGAGGCGTGTGCCTGACGATATCTATTGGCAGAACATCGATCGACTATTCCCACATATGAATGGTTGGGCGACGTGTGACCTGATGGGATCTGCTGTGAAGCGCATTGCTCGGGATCCTGCAGGTTATTTGGCATATCTTGAAACCAAACTCGCGTCGAATAATCCTTGGACCGTGCGTGTCGCTCTTGTTTGGTTGCTGACTTTTTATCGTACGCCAACGACGCTCCCTATGGCTTTGAGCGCTTTAGATTGCGCTAGTGCGCGTGCTTTATCGATGGCTGCGTCAGGTGACTATTACTTATCGATGGCGCTCGCATGGTGTCTATCGATGTTAGCGACTGTTGAGGCCGAGCTCGTTTATCAACAAATGGACGTGTGGCGTAAGGCTGGGCGTTTGGATGATGAAACCTGTCGACGGACTGTACGAAAAATCCGCGAGTCCTTGCAATTTACCCAAGAAGCTAAAGCAATTGTGAGCCAACGATTCGCTTAAAACGTAAGCCCTTTTAGAGGGCAACTGCGCTTTGCGCGCGCCTAGCCTATATAATCCGAATACATTTGCGTATAGAAATCCATCTATGCCTTGCCCCTATTTTTAAAGAGAACGACCATCATGACCGAAGAATCCGCTATTCAGATTACGCCTATTGAGGCTTCAGTTTTGCTGTCCGCCGCCGAGTGGGATCCTGCTTTGTTTGTAAAGACCCTCGTTGAAGATTGGGAAATCACGGTGCCCGAAAAGGATGTGCCGGCCACGCCTGAAGATTCTCTCGTCTTTGAACACGAAGGCGTTGTGATCGCGATTAAGCTCTTTAACGAACCGTTGCCCGCTGAAATGACGCGTATGCATGCCGCGATGAATCCGTTGTGGCCGCAAGCGGGTGCAATCGCTCAGTTGCACCGTGCCCATTTGGCCGTCGCGGCTATCCCGAAGACCGCGGGTCTTCTTGATGCTGCTCAGTTGCTCGTTAAGGTGGCATCTGCGCTTTGCGTGCAACCTTCGGCTTTGGCTATCGATAATGGTTCTGCTATCATTGGTACGGATGGTTACCGTGAAGGCGCTGTCGTCATGAAAGCTGGCGAACTCCCGCTCTTTAACCTAGTGACCTTTGCCATTGCTAAAGCTGACGAAACGCATTACATCGCTTTTACGATGGGTATGAGTTACCTCTTGCAACGTGAACTCGAAATCTTGCCGACGACGCAAAAGCCTGAAACGATCCAGGAATTCCTTTTTACGGTGGCTTCCTACACGGTCAAGACGGGGCGTGGCGTTGAAGATGGGCAGATTCTTGGCTTGCGTCCTGAAGCCGGTAAACCTGTCAAGTTGGCCGATAGTCAGTTGATCCCAGGTATGCAAACCTTGCAGATCACGTTGGATTAAACCCTGAACGGGAGAAGAATGATATGAAATTAGCTCAAGCACTCAACGAACGTAAAGAGTTGCAGACGCGTTTAGACCGTCTGCACGATCGTCTGACGGCGAATGTGCGCGTTCAAGAGGGTGATACGCCGAGCGAAGATCCAGTCCTGCTCTTTGGACTTTTGGACGAAACGGCAGAGGCTTTACAGAACCTGATCTTTCGCATTGGTCGTACCAATATCGAAACGATTGTTGAAGGTCGTCCTTTAGCGGATTTGGTGGCTGAGCGTGAAGTGGCGCAGCGACGTTTCAACATCTTGCGTGATGTGCTTGATACGGCTGCTCGTCGTACGGAACGTCATAGCGCAACTGATATTCGTATCCTCTCCACGATTGACGTGGCCGCTCATCAAAAGGCTTTAGATCAGTTGGCTGTTCGTATTCGTGAGATTGATGCCACGGTACAGGCCGCAAACTGGACGACCGACTTGCTTTAATTACAAGCCTATTGCTACTTCAGTGTCGTGGCTCACGAAGGCGGAATTCACCTTTACATATGGCCTGTCATTGTGACCCTTCATTGTGACACGCGTACTGTTACGACTCTTTCACCGTCCATTAACCACGAATTCGATTCGTGACCGTGCACTGAGGTGGCATCTTCTTAGATTCATGGCGTAGCGATGCGCCATTTTTTATTGGTTTTTGCAACCTTGCTTTGAAGTTCGAGTAGGGCAGTTGTCCTGATTCATCTAACGGGTTCGCTGTCTCACTTTGCTCCTAAACAAATCCTCATCGTCCACTCACAATAAGCCCTCCGCCCGCGGTTTTTTTCATGAAAAGACCTGAGGCCTGGTACGCAAAAACCTCTGCGTCC
>JAHHRH010000056.1 GCA_020025915.1 Sutterella sp. | reverse complement strand
CAGTGGACTTTCACCACATAAACACACGTGCGCCGCTGGGCGCACCAAATAAAAAGACCCCACAAGGCGACAAGCTTCGTGGGGTGAAAAGTATCCAACCAAAAGGAGTGGGCGTCCTGTTGTGCACTCAAAAAGTGCTGTACGCCATGACGTTTTACTTTACTAGAAGAATCCCGCCGATCTATGTCATTCGGTTTCTTAAATGTAACGATGTTTGAAGTCGGTTTAATGATAAAAGGGACTCGGTCAGCCCTAACGCCTCACAATAAGCGTTTTCCCTCAAACAGAGACGTAATCACGTCTTGCAAACTGTTGCAAGCGAGGCAAAAACTGTTTGCAATCAAAGGACTGCGCTACTCTTAACGCAAAATCTCGATCTAGTAGGGGTATAACAAGGTATGCAACGTCATCAAAACATTGATAATCACTGGGATGCAGTCTACTAACCACTGTTAGCAATTGAAATATAAGGGTATAACTTATACATTAGGTTTTCACTATGAATCTTTGATTGTTCGAGGAAAATCAATAGGCTGCATCACTGGCAGTCAGGTTATACCGTAGCTGTTGCGAGATTTTAGGTTTTAAATCAGACAAAGAAGTCAGTGACCTAGAAAAAAAACGCTCTGCGAGCACCCACCCGCAGAGCGAAACCCTCATTGTTTTGACCTCAATCCTTTTGTCCAACAGACTTTCGTCAAGGAGAACATTTGATGTCGGAATTAACTTTATCAGGTTCAAGTTAGAGAAAACGTTTCAGTTTGAACGTTTCCTGTAACAGAGCGTATCTAGGTCATGTTGTGGGATTTATCAACCTAGCTTGATATAGCAACCACTAACACACCATAAAACCCACAGCTAGACGCATCTACAATACGTCACTCTCAATATCAACTAATGAAAACTTTGAGGCGTTAGCTCTGCTTTAGCCACAAGTTGAAACGCTTACGACAAATAAGAAACGCTCTACATCGTGAGGCACAACGTAGAGCGTCGATTTTAATCAAGTCGAGAACCGTGTTATTGCGCTTCAGACTTCTTAGGTGACACAGGACGGTAGGCACACATCATTTCAGCCTGCGCAACTACCTGACCTTCCACACGAGCAACGGCTTCAAAGATACCTAAGCCCATCTTAGAACGAATGAACTTACCTTCGATCACCAACTGGTCGCCAGGTTGCACGACTCGCTTGAAGCGAGCCTTATCAATACCAGCAAAGTAAAAGAGCGAATTCTTACGATCTACGCCTTCGGGCAAGCGAGAAAGCGCAACGATCGCACACGTCTGAGCCATCGCTTCAATGATCAACACGCCAGGCATCACCGGAATTTCAGGGAAGTGCCCCGTAAACTGCGGTTCATTGACCGTCACATTCTTGATCGCCACAACGTGACCAGCTTCAGCATCGAGTTCGACGATGCGGTCAATCAAAAGAAACGGGTAGCGATGCGGAAGCATATCCATGATGTCACGGATGTCAAGGGTAGTCATGTCGGTCGAAACCTCTAAAAAAAGAATGGGGTCGGCTGAAAGCCAGCCTACTAAAACTGTATTGTCGCGCTTTTTGGCAAATTATTCTTCAGCAGAACGGATGATGCTCTCTAACTCTTCTACGCGACGAACGAGGGCTTTGACTTCCTTACGCATCGCAGGCAGACGCGTCACCATAGCCGACGCCAGCTGGAAGTCACGACCTTCCATAGCTGGGAAGAAGCCTGTCTTTTGTACAGATTCCTTGCCCCAACCAGTGATAGCCGTCGCAGGTCCCACAGCTGAACCCGCTGGGATATCAATATGACCATTAATCATCGCTGCACCACCTATCATACAATGGTCTCCCACAGACGTCGAGCCAGCAATGCCTACACAAGCCGCCATCACAACGTGCTCACCCACACGGTCGTTGTGCCCCAGTTGGATTTGATTGTCGAGCTTTGTGCCGTTGCCAATCACCGTATCTTCCAAAGCACCACGGTCAATCGTTGTATTTGCACCGATTTCTACATCGTCACCAATCACTACACGGCCAAGCTGCGGAATCTTTACCCATTCGCCCTTGAAAGGTGCAAAACCAAAGCCGTCACCACCAATTACACAACCCGGCTGAAAGATGCAACGATTGCCCACCACGCTGTCACGTTCAAGGACGCAGTTCGAATACAAGATGCAATCCGATCCAACAGTCACACGATTGCCGACCACAGCACCAGACTTCACCACCGTGCGCGCACCAATCTTGGCACCGGCTTTGACAACAGCCAAAGCTTCAATGGTTGCTGTTGGATCCACTTCAGCGCCCTCTTCAACAAAGGCACGCGGATGTATACCTGCAGGCTCTTTCACATGGAAAAGGATCTGAGACGCAAAGGCAAAGAATGCATAAGGATTGTCACAAACAAGGATTGAACGTTCTGGTACCTGTTCTCCAAAGAGCGCAGGCACGTCTTGTTCGCGCAAAATAAGGAGTGACGCCTTCGATGCCTTCATCGCTTCGGCATAAGCAGCGTTAGTCAAGAACGACATATCGCCCTCACCCGCTGCCTGCGGTGGCATAAAGCGAGCCACTTGAACGTTCGTCCCAAGAAGACGCATCTGAAGACGCCCCTTACTCATCTCGAACACACGATTCATCAAGTCATCAATGGCATAACACTGCAGATTTTCTGCCATGGTAGCTCCTCAAATTGCATTCATTCATGAAGTCCCGACCGACATTGGGACTTAAAACGATTTATTTTACTTGGCCTTTGCCTTACGTGCGACAATGTCGCGATCGAGTTCTTTCATCACACGATCCGTAATATCAACCTTAGGGCTCGCGTAGAAGAACTCGTAGAGCACCAAGTCATACTTGTCTTTTTCAGCCATCTGCTGAATCACGCGACCCGCACGACTCTGAAGTAAGAGGACTTCTTCGTTGCGACGCTGATTAAATTCATCACGCGCTTCACGGCTACGGCGAGACACATCACGTTCCATTTCAGCAAGCTCACGACGTTCAGTCACACGTTCGCTTTCAGTCATATCTGGTGCGCCCTTTTCAAAGCGTTCAAGACGTTGCTTAAAGCGCTTCGTCAACGCATCAATTTCTTCTTGACGACGATGACCTTCAGCATTGAGACGTTCGCTCGCTTGTGCAGCTGACTGAGAATCACGCAAAATGCGTTCCATATTGACCACAGCAATACGAAGATCTTGAGCCGAGACCGTCGAAGCCGCAAGGCCTAAACCTAAAACAGCCGTTGTGAGAACTAAAGGAAGGATTTTTTTCACGCTGACACCCGTACATTAGAAAAGAGCGGGACACCGTTTAACAGTGACCCGCTCGAAAAAGGCAAATAGCATTTTACCCCGAATGTTTGTTCAGTTTGCTTGAGATTTGTTTCGATCAGCCAACTGAATCACATTCGATTGATCGGCTTTTAGAAGCCCGTACCAATCTGGAACTGGAAGCGCTGCGTATCATCGCCTTCCTTTTCATTCAACGGGAAGGCAATCGAGAACTTCAATGGGCCTAACGGCGAAATCCAAGCCACACCAACACCGGTCGTGTAACGAAGGTCACCTAAGCTCATGCGTTGACGAGAGTATCCCCCATTGTCGTCGCCTTCGTAACCCCAAGCATACCCCGTGTCCAAGAAGCCAAAGATACGAAGCGTACGGTCACCCCCTGGCAACGGTGCCAACAACTCAATCGAGCCGTTAACCATACGATCACCACCAAGGTTATCCATATCGCCATCCCGATTCTTGTCCTTCGGCCCTAAGGTACCTGATTCGTAACCACGAACGGAACCGATACCACCGACATAGAAGTTCTTAAAGAATGGGAACATGTCGGAACTACCGTAGACGTCACCGTAACCCACTTCACCGTTAAAGGCCAACGTCCAGGTCTTCGAGAGCGGAATGAAGCGCTGGTACTGATAGGTCATCTTATAGTATTCGATGTCCATACCCGGAAGACCCAATTCACCATTCAAGCGCTGATAAACACCGCGCGTCGGCGCCAAGGAGTTGTCACGCGAGTCGCGAGACCAACCCACCGTTGCAGCCACCGACATCGGATCCTTACCGTAACGAGCGACATAGTCCTGATAGCGCGGCGGAGATTGTAGGTTAGCATCCACCTTGGTCCGTTCGATCTTACCGCCCAAGAACACGCGGTCTTGTTCAGTAAACGGAATACCCCAAGCTAAAGAACCACCCAGCGTTTCGTACTTCACGTCAGCCACGTCAAGTTCTTCAAGGTCAACACGACGGTCATACACTTCCCAAGAACGGCTAATGCCTTCAGGTGTAATGTAAGGTTCGACCACAGACAACGCATACGTACGCTGAGACTTCGACGTATTGACGTCCACAGCCACCGAGTTCCCCGTGCCGAACACATTGTTCTGCGCAAAGCCAGCTGACAAGATGACGCCTTCAGATGTGGAGTAACCCGCACCCAAAGAGATCGAGCCCGTCGGGCGTTCCTTCACCTTGATGTCAACATCAACCTGGTCACGGGTACCGGGCACGGGTACAGGATCAGCCGTCACCGATTCAAAGTAACCCAAACGGTCAATACGGTCACGAGACGTCTTCACCTTGGAGCTATCGAACCAAGCTGATTCATACTGACGCACTTCACGACGAATCACGTCATCACGCGTACGGTTGTTACCCGTAATATTCACACGACGAACGTAAGCACGACGACCCGGGTCTACCGTATAAACCACTTCGACCGTACGTTTTTCTTGATCAGCGATCGGATTAGGCGTAGCAGTTGCAAAAGCATAACCCAAGGTAGAAAGCTTATCCACGAGCGCGGACGACACTGCATTGACTTCCTCGGCGTTATAAACAGTCCCCGGTTGAATCGTGACTAGGGCTTCAAGTTCCTTGTCCAATCCCAACAAGTCTCCTGTTAACTTCGTACTAGCGATCGTGTACTTTTCGCCTTCCGTCATATTGATCGTGATATACACGTCACTCTTATTCGGCGAGATAGACACCTGCACGGAGTCAATCTTGAAGTCAAGATACCCTTGATTCAAGTAGAAGGAGCGGATCGTTTCTAAGTCAGCAGCCAACTTTTCGCGGCTATAGAGGTCACGCTTTGTGTACCAGCTAAACCAGTTCGGCATACCCAACTGCATTTGATCCAACAGCTCTTCAGAATCAAAGAGGTGGTTACCCGTAAAGCTAATCGATGCAATCGAAGAGGCACGGCCTTCGTCTACATTAATCGTGATACGAACGCGATTACGTTCCAGAGGTGTGGCTGTCGTCTTGATCTTGACACCATAGTAACCGCGAGCCAAATACTGGCGACGCAATTCTTGGTCAGCACGATCCAACGTGGCCTGATCAAAGATACGGCCTTCTGCCAAGCCAACGTCACGAAGGCTTGTTTCAACCCCAGCCTTATCAAAGGCCTTAATACCGTGGGTTTCAATCGTCGCCACGGCTGGGCGTTCGATCACTTTCACAACAAGGACGTCCCCATCCTGCGTGAGGGACACGTCCTTAAAGAGGCCAGATTGATACAAAGAATGGATGGCACGCGTGCCTTGGTCTGGTGTGTATTCATCACCCGAGCGGAACGGCAAATGCGAGAACACCGTACCGGGCTCCGTACGCATCAAACCTTCAACACGAATGTCAGAAATCACAAAAGCCGAGGCACCCTCAGCACACACCATGGCCGCAATCACCGCGGCCGCCGTTTTCGTTAGATTTGCGAACAAAATTCAGTCTCTCAAAATCATCACGGAGGTATTAAACACCCTCACCCACGGATAGTTACTCATGAAATCTCTGAGTTACCTCGGATGACGGCAAATTTGTGTAAGGTTACCAAATATTGAAGCAATTCGGAAACTAAAAAAAGCCTTATTCACACTTCTCGCATGAATAAGGCCTTCGTTTTAGTATTTACCCGATCGTCAACCCTTGGTTAGCCGCCGATATATCGACTCAAATCGTTGTTCATCACAAAGACAAACAAGAGCATCATCAAGACGAAACCCACCTTACCAATGTTTTCTTTGGTCTTCATCGAAAAGTCTCGACCGCGTAAGGCTTCTAAGCCAATCACAATCAACTGACCACCATCTAACGCCGGGATCGGCAACAAATTCATAAAGCCAATCGCCAACGAAATCAAGGCTAAATATTCTAAGAATGGCACCACACCATTCTTAACGGCAGAGCCTGCCATATCGGCAATCGCAATCGGTCCCGAGAGATTCTTGGTGCTCGCTTCGCCCGTTGCCATTTGGCTTACGCCCTTCACTTGTAAGAGTGTCAGCTTTTTGACCTTTTGCCAACCAGCAATGACGGCGTCAACCGGCCCCAATCGTACTGTCACCATTTCTGGGATGGCGGCGATTGAAATACCGACCTTAGAGACACCATCTATGACTTCAGGCGTCATTGTTAAAGTGCGCTTATCGTTGGGGGTTTCATACCCTGCTACAAGCATCGTCACAGGATTGCCTTTTGACTCGCGAATCAAATCTACAGCCTGTTGAACCGATGTGACTTTATGTCCATTGATCTCCAACAAACGGTCACCTTGATTCAATCCAGCCACTTTAGCGGGCGACCCTTCAGCGATTTTGGCGACAACTGGGTCACGCATAAAAGGCGTTAACCCTAATTGAGCAACGGGTGCCTTTTCGTTCATCGAATCCATTGACACATCAGCCAATGAGAAATGACGAACAAAGGCTTCGCCTTGACGGTCAAAGGTTAATGGCAAATCAGCTTCGCCTGCGTGATTTAGTAGTTCGAAGTTCAAATCTAATAAACCACGAACAGGCGCTTGGCCCACTTTGGTCACGCGATCGCCCTCTTGGATACCTTCGTGTGCTGCCTGCGTGTTAGCTGGTGGCTGTCCCATCACTGATGCAAAATCAGGAGTACCAATCGCACCGATACCAACATAGAGCATAAAAGCCAAAATGAAGTTGACCGCCGGGCCCGCAAAGATAATCAGAGCCTTTTTCCAACGGGGCTGACGGCTAAACGTACGCGCTTTTTGTTCTTCAGTCATATCGGGCGACGTGTCGTCTTGCATTTGTACATAACCACCCAAAGGTAGCATCGAAATGCAATATTCTGTTTCGCCGACCTGACGACGCCAAAGGACTTTGCCCATACCAAGGGAAAAACGAGTCACACTAACATTTAACCACTTAGCCATGAAGCAGTGGCCACCTTCATGGATGGTCACGATGATGGCGATGGTGAGGATGAAACCTATAACTGCCAATAACATTAATTTATCCAAATAAAGCTACCACACAACAACTGCAAATAACTCAAGAGTAGTCAGTTGAAGCCGCCGTAATTATCAAAGATATTGGAATTATGCACAAGACAAGGAACTTTTATGGAATCAATATTGAGCGCAATCCCTAAGCATACTCACGTTGTACTCAATATCGTTGTGCCATCTATGCTTGCAACTCCAGCTTGGGCTAATAGTTTCTCTATCCAGTCAATAGAACAACCTTGCTCATTGCACTGCAAGAAAAACGCACGTTGTTTTGCTCTGGTAAACGCAACAAAAAAGGTTTTGAGTTCTTCAACTTTTCTAGGCTGAAGACTCCACCAAGTTCCATCGTCGAGCCCATAAAATATCATCGTATGGTACTCTAAACCTTTACTTTTATGGACGGTCATTAGAACTACCTGACCGATCCCCTCGAACTCATCTAGCACCTCCGTCCAGCAACTGCAGTGTTCTGCACACTCTTTAAGAAGAGTGACAAAACCACCCCACACCCTCTCAAAATCACTTTCACGCTGGTAAGTCGGAAAAGCCTGTTTTAATGTAGAGGTTCCGACAAAGTCTAGCAACATCTTTGCAATCCCTTCTGCCGAATCAGCATCAGGCTGACGTTGTGTAAGCTCGATTCTTAACTGAAAGATGAATTCTTCGAGTTTAGCCAATAATCGTTCCTGATGAAGATCATTGTCTAGATTTGCTCCTTCCAAAAGCATATAGCTCTGCTGAACCCGCTCCCAGTTATCCGGACTTCGCTCCGTCGCCCCCAACCGGAGTAAACGGTATTTGTCAAGCTTCTTTTCCAAGAATTGTCAAAAAAAACCGTTATCTGCTTTCTAGCACCTGGGTTATTTACCAAAGCAGATCGCCTCGCATTCGTGATGGGCGTTTTTTTGCTCAACTTGCATTTTCAGTAAGCTTAGATGGTTGATCAGGGTTTAAAAACTGGCTCCCAGCAGGCTCGCAATTCATCACTTTTCTTGAAATCCATCGCTCGGGATTTTTCTTTCTAGCTTTCTCAAGAACTTGCTTGCGTTGGGCGAGGATTTCAACATCCTCGTTGTTAAAACGAGACTGCGGTGTTACATAACCAATCCCACTATGGAAGTGATCGTTGTTATAGCTAGTCACAAATTTAGCTACCCATTCGCGAGCATTTTTCAAAGAACGGAATCCCTGTTTTGGGTAACGTCCCCCTTTATATTTAAGGTGGGTCTGGACAAATCGCTCAAAGTTCTTGTGACGGGAGCCAAGTTTTGTGAC
>JAHHRH010000055.1 GCA_020025915.1 Sutterella sp. | reverse complement strand
CCAACTTGGCTTCGCTTTCCTTCGAGAAAAGCCCTTGTCTGCGTTTCTCCAAAAGACAATAACTCAAGTGCGGATGCATTAATTGACCGTCTTTTCAATCGAAGCTATAGGATCGCACTTGAAGAACCCTCGTTGCGAGAAGGATAGCTACCACCCATCATTAAACCGCGTCAAAAACGATAAGCCTTAAAATGGAGAGAGGGAGGCCTTTGCGCCGGCGCAAAGGGCACACCCTCTCTTATGACGGGCCACAAGTATCTAAAAGTGGAGCCAGTTTTAGGCCCTATGGGAGGTCGTGCCAATTTAGAAGAAAGATTTTAATAATAATCCATCTTGCGCGTGCTTTGGAATTCAACGTCGATAAAGGAGAGTTGTTCCATTATATTGGCACGAGGTGATTGGAGGAATATAGATTTATGTAGGAAACAGACCTTCGAATCAAGGGTATGCTACATAAAAATGACACTAGATTGATTTGTGCAGCCTCCACCTAACTAATAGGATTGTGATAACAAACGTGTGACTTGGCGCCGACCAACTTATCCGTAGCAATAAAAGAAAACCGCACGAGCTGTAAACCCGTGCGGTCATGAACTATGTCTTAAAGCAACACGTTGTTGCGATGGACATTAGAACTTGTGAACGAGACCAAGCGAGAGCTGATAGCCGTTCGGGGTGCCTTCCTTTTGAGCTGCTTCAACTTTTTCCTGAGAGTATCCCGTCATAACGTACGTCCAGGTGCGCTTCGAAAGCGGATAGTCGAAAGCGGCGCCAACGGTTGTGCGAGTGAAGTCAACACCTTGTTCGTTATCCATCTGACGATAGTTAAGCGCCGCACGTGCGGTACCACCAAAGATTGGATAGTTAATACCGATACCCGTTCCCCAGCCGTCGACAAAGCCGTAGCCTAATTTGTCAGTGATAGCCAAGATACCATCTTTAGCAACGCCACCACGAGCATCAGCATTCAAACGCATGGTATCGAAGTATTGATAGAAGGCCAAAATCTTGAGACCACCGTCAAAAGTGTAGTTACCACCGAGCGTAACAGTGTAGCCGTCATCTTGGTTCTTTTTACCAGGCACGTTGCCCCAGTCCGTCATGTCACCGACTAGGATGGCTTCGAGGGGACCCGCTTGATAGCGAAGGGCTAAGGATGTGTAACGGTCAGCAGAGGCTTTGCCTTCGATCTGGTTTTCAGCGCCTTTAGCTTTATCGTCCATCTTGAAAGAGTACATCGCATAACCCGTCAAGCCGGAGTAGGTCGGCGTACGATAAGCGATGGCGTTGTCAACGCGGGTCCACATAGAGGCCGTGGCATAGCCAGAACCTATCGCAGAGGTGTAATTGGCGGTAATCGGATCGATAGCGCGGAAGAGACCATTGGCACTCAAAACGCTACCAAAGACAGGCATACGGCCTGCCCATACGGTACCGAAATCGCCAGACACGCTAAGGGTTGCTTCGCGACCGAAGAGACGATTACCTTGCTTAACTTCGAGGGCACCCGTATCAGATTCAAAGCCAGATTCAAGCGTAAAGCCAACTTTGTAGCCATTGCCTAAGTCTTCACTGCCACGAAGACCCCAATGAGAACCCATCTGCTGAGCGGTTTCCATCGTAAAGTTGTCACTCTTGGCATTTTCGCCATAGTCAGCATCGGTATGCACATAAACGAGGCTCGTGTCGATGAGACCGTAGATTTCCACGTTAGCCGCATATGCGCCTGCTGAGAGTGCGCCTGAAAGGGCTAAAACGAGTAGAGATTTCTTCATTTTTCTTTTCCTTTTGACTGATAAAGTGGCCGATGAATCGATGATTAATAAGATTCATCGGCCTATCTGAAGGATCAAAACGTGTGTGAGACGCGCACGCTTCGTCTCATGCGTGAATGAGAGATTGTCATACGTCGGATCCTGTTAAGTCAAGAAGACGGTTAGTTCTTCATCATGTGGCGAGCAGCAATACGACCGAAGATCATGCAGTCAGCCACAGCAACTGAACCTAAACGCACCATGCCGTGCACACCACCTGTCGCTTCGCCAGCAGCGTAAAGACCCTTGATCGGTTCACCGCGAACACTCAGAACCTGAGCGTTGTCATTAATTTCGAGACCGCCCATGCAGTGGTGAACGCGCGGCCAGAGACGAACAACATAGAAGGGACCTTCAACGTTGGGCTTGGAGTTGTCAAAGAACTGGCAACCAAAGTCCGGATCATTCTTGGCCTTCATGTATTCATTGAACGTATTGTTGGTCTTTTCTAGCTGATCGTATGGGATCTTGTAGAAGTCGGCCATTTCTTTGAGCGTCGCGAACTTACGCACAACGTTCGTCTTCATGGCGTGGTCAAAGAGTTTTTCAGTCATGTTACGACCGACGATTTCACCCATCACGTTGGCTTCGCAGGTGTAAATCAAGCACGGATGACCGATGGCAACGATGGCGTCAGCGCGCACCTTACGGTTGCCGGTTTCTTTAATGAAGCGCTTACCAGTTTCAGGGTCAATCATGGGACCATAACCCACGGTCGACTCAACAAAGAGCGGTGCAACGCCGAAGCCCTGTTCGTCGGGCGAGGTCCATGGACCCAACTGGATCCAGTCCATCTGAACCGTATTAGCACCGATTTCCTGAGCTTCCATGATCATTTCGCCCGTAGCGCCACGATGGTTCGTGGATGTGAACTTTTCGTTCAAGCGCGGGTCTTGAGACATACGGAATTTGACGTTCTGAGAGAAGCCACCTGCGGCAATGAGAACACCCTTCGTGGCGCGGATATAGACAACCTTACCGGAATTTTCTTTGCCAAAACGATAACCCGTGCGAGCCTTGACACCAACGACTTCCTTCTTGTCGTTCATGATGATCTGGTCAACGATCACACGAAGACGCGGTTCAATGCCGAACTCTTTGAGTTTTTCAAGCATCGGAAGCACGAAGCCAGAACCCGAGTTATTCATCGTGGCATGACTACGCTTAACGGAGTGACCGCCATGATAAACAACGGCCTTGAATTTGACGCCGACTTTGTCACGGAGCCATTCGTAGTTGGCGACGGATTCGTCAGCAATACGACGAGCAAGCGCTGGATGACTCAAACCACCACCAGACTTCAACATATCGTTATACATGAGGTCGGCCGAGTCCTTGATGCCGTCCTTCTTTTGCATGTCGGTACCCGCGGCAGCGACCACGCCACCGTTAATAATGGAGTTACCACCCGGCGTCGGCATCTTGTCGACGAGCATAATGTCGCCTTTTTTGGCACCGAGGTAGTGCGCTTCGAGCGCAGCAGCGCAACCTGCAAAACCTGTACCAATAATCAAAAGCCCCGTCGTTTCATCCCACTTTTGTGGCATTTCGCCAGAGAACGCAGGTCCCGAAACAGCGGCGGCTGCAGTAGCAGCACCCAAGAGGGCACCTCGACTCAAAAACTGTCGACGAGATTGATTGGTCATAACACACTCCTTTGATGGTGTTGAGTTCGCTTGACGTCAAGGTCAATAACTGGCGAACTCAACAATCGAGGCTCAACAAACGTTGAAACTTTTAAGACATTTTGTGCAATCGGTTAGGGCACCTTAAAGTCAAACTGATGGCATTGTGCGCAGAAGTCAACACTTTCTTCGTGTTGCATGTGACAGTTCGTGCACTCAAGTTGATCTTTGTAATGAGGTGACGTATGAGGATTAGCGCCTTTGACGTTTTTAGTTTTTTCAACGAGGTCCTTGGTATTGTGGCATTGCGTACATGTTTCGATCGTGACTTCCTTGGGGTTAGCTTTGTCGGGTCCGTGACAGTTTTCGCAAGTAAGGCCCAAGGCTTGGTGGCGGTCTGCGCCAAATTTCTGGTCTGCAGCCTGTGCTGACGAGAGGATCAGTGAGGTGCTTAAGACAAGCATAGCGAAAGGTAGTAATTTCATATCATCTCCTTTAGGACTGGTTGCGCGGCAGTGGAGTCTCATGCGCATACCAGTTATTAAGTGAGTATGACGGGTTATGAATCGAAGTTCAATCGGGGGAGGGGTTAACGATTAGGTGCTTCGTCGTACATGGCAAGCGACTTCTTAGAAGTCCGTTAAAGATGAAGCGCGGAAAGAGGTGTTTTTTGTGTTGGATGGGATTTTTGGCTGAAAACGAAAGGCGTCTCTCTGCGTGTTGGATAACAAACGGAACCAATCAGCACCGGCATGCGAGTCGGGCGTGGTCTTCAAAGGAATGACGCTCGATCACGTACGGGTATGTCGGTTGAGAAGCATGATTGATAAATCTAGTTTGGCTGATTTGGTAGATTGTTTGGCAACTTACTCAACCCAATCTCTATTTCACGAAGCGGTTCAGCATCGCTAAATTGGCGCGATACGCTGATCCCACACTTTAAAAGTCGGATAAACTTCTCGCTATAAAGCAATTATTGTCTTCTTTTAGCTTGAGTATTAGAACTGCCCTCGCTAATATCATAAAATAATTAAAAGTCTCTTCTATGTTTATCTGATTAGTCGAAAGACGAAGTAGGCAGAAAAGGACTTTTCTCGACTAATGCATACTAATGCTCATAGGACAAAATCATGAACGAAACAACGAAATATGGACTCTTCTTTTTGGGTGGTGTTATGTTAGGCGCTTTGGGCGCTATCGCCGTGACGCGTGGTAAGCTCGATGTGAAGCCCTTGGCTACGGAATTGCTTGCTACTGGCATTGATCTCAAAGATAAAGCGATGGGGCTTGTTGAAAGCGCCAAAGAAGATCTTGCTGATGCTGTCGCTGAAGCTCAGGTAAAGAGCCAAGTTCGCCGTGCTCAGGCTGAAGAAGCTGCTGCTAAAGCAGCCGACGTTGAAGTGACTCAGTCTCAGACGGCTGAAACGCCGGCTGAAGCTCCAGCTGTAACGACAGAACGTGCTGTACCTGCTCTTTGATCAGTCACTTTGAGGCATACGCATGCGCTTTCAACTCATTCATGAAGTCGGCAATCGTCAACGTTGGAAGACGCGAGAGGTGATCTCGAATGCGTCTGCGCAATTGATGGTTGCCGACATTTCAGCTTTAGCTGGTATTCGGGGTGTAAGCGTCAATCCGAGGACTGGTTCAGTGATCGCGACCTTTGAAACTATCGAAGGTCGCCATCACTTGGCGACATATTTAGCATCATTGCTAACTTGTCCTCCCATTCGACGCGAAGCCCGATCCCAATATCCAATGGTTCCTCGCAGGGAACCTGTATCACCTAATGACCTGATTCAACGTCTTTTGCCTGACCGTGCGCAAAAAGCTTTGACGTCACTGAATCAAAATCGTATGGTCAATGGTGTTACTCGTGCTTTTCGCTCTGGCGCGAATGGGATGCCACTTCTTACGATGGTCGTTCGCCCGATCATTTCCTTTTTTAAAGGTCGGGAATCGCCAACTGTGACGTCCCATCGCGGGGATCGAGCTAGAGAACAGAGTCCTCAGCATTTGGCAACGAATGACTATGTGGTCGAAACGCCGACATTAGACTTTGGGCCGTTAGCAAGATATATTGGCATTGCCCCATTTATGCCAATGGGGGCTCGCGCCGCAAACGCTATACTCGGCGCTCTACCGATAATTCGGGAGGGTTTGGGTGAGCTTTTTAAAGGTCACTTAAATGTCGCCGTCTTGGATGCTGCAGCGCTAGTTGTGTCGCTCTTGCGTCGGGACTTTAAAACAGCGGGTTTATTGGTCTTACTCCTTGGTATGGGTGAGATGCTCGAAAACTACGCACGCAAAAAGTCGATGGCTAGTTTGGCTGAGCAACTCTCTGTCAAGGTCGACCGTGTTTGGGTACAGTTGCCTGACGGTACACAATGTCAGAAACCCTTTGCCGAATTGACGATCAATGATCAGATTTTAGTACGTACGGGTAATGTCATTCCTGTAGATGGTATCGTCGTGGCGGGTGATGCTGCCGTCAATCAATCTACGATGACGGGTGAACCGTTGGCTGTGCCTCGCTCCGCAGGTGGTTCTGTCTTTGCTGGGACGGTTGTTGAGTCTGGCGAGCTCTTGATTCGTCCGACGAATATTGGAGACGGTACGCGACTTGCTAAGATTATCTCGTTTGTCGAAGAAAGCGAAAAACGTAAGGCTGGCATTGAAAGCCGTGCGTTAAAGTTTGCCGATGCAATCGTGCCCTTTAACTTTGCATTGGCAGGTCTTGTTTGGCTCTTTACACGTGATTGGACACGTACAGCATCTGTCTTATTGGTGGACTATAGCTGCGCGCTTAGATTGGCAACACCGCTTGCCATTTTGTCGGCCATGAAAGAGGGGACAGTCCGTGGGGTGGTCGTCAAAGGCGGGCGTTTTTTAGAAGCGTTAGCTGAGGTCGATACGGTAGTCTTTGATAAAACGGGGACTTTGACGAATGCGACACCAGCGCTTTGTGACGTAGTGTCATTAGATGATACTCGTGACGATGATGAACTCCTTCGTTTGTCGGCTTGCTTGGAAGAGCATTTTCCACACCCAGTGTCTAGAGCTATTGTCGAAGTAGCCGAAAAGAAGGGGTTGGCCCACTTTATTGAAGCGCATGACGCACAAGTTCAATATATCGTGGCGCATGGTATTTGCTCATCGGTCGACGGTTCACGCGTGTTGTTAGGGTCTCGTCATTTTATTGAAGATGATGAAGGCATAGATTGCACGATAGCAAAGGTGCATGTTGACCGCTTAACGTCGGAAGGGAAGACGGTACTTTATGTCGCTTTGGATGGCCGCTTGATTGGTCTATTGGGTATTGAAGACCCGATTCGACCAGAGGCTTTGAGTGTCATTCAGTCACTTAAAGCCCGTGGAAAGCGCGTCATTATGCTCACTGGTGATGATGAGCGTACAGCAGCGGCAGTTGCTAAGAAACTCGAGCTCGATGCCTATCGTTCACAGGTATTGCCTACAGACAAAGCAGATGTCGTGATGCGACTCAAAGCGCAAGGCGCAAAAGTCCTGATGATCGGTGACGGTATTAACGATAGTCCGGCCCTTAGTGCAGCAGATGTAGGTGTTACCTTGCGTGACGGAACGGACATTGCTCAAGAAGTGGCCGATGTGGTGCTTGCTCCATCCCTAGATCATGTCCTTACGGCATTAGACCTTGGTGAAGCGACAATGAAGCGTATCCGCTCGAATATGTACTGGAGCGTTGGATTAAATACGGCCTTTTTGGCAGGTGGCTTGACAGGGGTTATTACACCAGCTGTCTCTGCCTTGATGCATAACTCGACCACGATTGGGGTATGTTTGAACGCTATGCGACCTCAGTTAGGTCACTACGAAGGTGAAACTAAGCTTTTGCGTGATGTAGAAGGCGATATTGCCGATATCGTCCAACGTATTAAATCGATCATTGATGAAACGACTGATGATGGTCGTCGTCAAGGTCAGATGAGCAATTGGCAGGGCGCTGGTCACGCATTACGATGAGGTAAATGGAGAAGATTTATGGCTGAATTGAAAGACGCAGTTCGTAGTCTTTTACCCGGAAGATTACGCTTACGCCATCCAATGTTGCGTGAGATGACTGCAGATGATCTGGCTTCTTTACGCGATTTACTGATGGGAATTGATGGGATGCTCGAGGTGACCCTCAATCCCAAAGTAGGCTCAGCGCTATTGCTGTGGGATACGAATGTGCTACCTGAAGAGACGTTACTTGAAACGTTGAGCTTTTATGCAGAGATGTTTTTAGCCAGTGATGAAGCGCCTATCACTTCCGTTAACGCAGATGCTGAGCAAACAAAATCAGATTTGTGTCAACAGATGACAAAGGCACTTGGTCAAGGCTTAACGTCTATAGAGTCGACGGTAGTGAGTGGGTTTACGAGCGCGGCAAAGACGTTCACACCAAAGATGGCCGAAAAGAACGGACGTCGCGCAGCGCGTGTTTTGCAAAATCGCACCATGTTAGGGCTCTTTGTCGGGAGCGTCGCAACGTTGGCTATCAAGCAAACGGGGTGGCATATTGGATTAGGGGCTGCTTTTATGGCTCTCTTATTCATTCATTTGCAACAACACAAACGCGTGCTTTAAAGGTTGATTCATGACGAAATTCTTGAAAGTCGTCGTGATGGTGTTTTTGGGGGCAATGGCGATTGGACTTCTGATCGCCGTAGCCTCGCTTTTACTGTACGCCATCGTGTTTCTATTGGTCGCTTTGGTTGCTGCAGTGGTGCTTGCACCCGATGACGTCAAAGCGATGGTGAGTAAGTTGACGAGTGTGCTTGATCAAGGGTTAGGGCGTATTGAGGCCCTTTGGCAGGATATCAAGGCGACGTTAGATCAATGGGGAGCGCGAGAGATGTCTAAGGCACAAACACGCACTCCGGATCAAGCGAACCAAGAGCTAAAGACTAATGGTGATAATACTGTTGTGAAGCAACAAGAAGGCTAATTTGCGTGGCTATCTAAACGTAGCTCTAACACTATATGACGCCATTACTAAAAAATATTAAGATCGTCAAAAAAAACCAACATTTTTTCTGAAATCTGTGGTAATATTAAAAGCTCACTGAATGACAGGGGTATAGCCAAGCTGGCCTAAGGCACCGGATTTTGATTCCGGCATTCGAAGGTTCGAATCCTTCTACCCCTGCCATATCATCTCCTTCCTTCCTTCCAAGTCTTCTCTACTTTCTCTAATCATTTTATTTCCGTTGCGCTATGTCGCTTTAAGGCGAAGGTTGCTTCTACTTGACTGTATGACGCTTGCGGTCGATTGGTTTTCTTAAGATCGGGTAGAGGGTTCCCTCACGGGTTCCCCCTCCCACACCACAACCCACC
>JAHHRH010000054.1 GCA_020025915.1 Sutterella sp. | reverse complement strand
CTAATGAAGCTTTGATTCTTTTCTCTCTATACCAATGCATATACTGATCGACTATGGCGATAAATTCAGGAATGGTTTTACCCTGCCATGATGGTCATAAAACATCTCGTTTTTCATGCGCCCAAAGAAGCCTTCACAAGCAAAGTTGTCCGGAGAACATCCTTTCTTAGACATCGACCTTGTTAGCTTATGTACCTTGGTTAGACGAACCCATTCAGACCACTGGTAGTGACAGCCACGGTCTGAATGAATAATTGGCTGCTCGTGATCCTTGAGTGTGCGTACTGCCTTTCTCAACATCGTGTTAGCTAATTTCGCTGATGGCGAGGTAGAGATACTCCATGAAACATGGCATACCATCATAGCAATCAATAATTGGGGAAAGGTATACCTTACCAGCTGGAATTGAGAACTCGGTGATATCAGTTAGCCATTTTTGATTAGGAGCTTGAGAATGAAAGTTTCTTGCAATTAAATTTGGAACAGCAGGACTAATTTCGCCTTTGTAAGAGGAATATTTTCGAGTTCGTTTTGTATAGACATACAAGCCCTCCTCTTTCATTAACCGACGAATGATTTTTTCGGATACAGTGATTCCCTCGTTTCTCAAAGAGAACCAATTGCGCCTATAGCCATAACTGTTGTAATTGATTTCAAAGGTCTGTTTGAGCTTTGAACATAATTTCTGATACTTATCTGGTTGGGCAATAACCTTCTTCTAATAGCAATAGCTACTTTTGGCAATATTCAGTACCTTGAGTAAATCCTTTAGCTTATATGAAGTACGTAGGACATCAATCATCAGGGCTTTCTCCCTGTTGCTAAGTTTGTCCAGATTGATGCCCCCGTCTTTTTTAATATTTCGGCTGCTTTTACCAAGACATCCTTTTAAAGTTGCAACTGAGCAATCTGTTTTTGAAGTTCCGCGGACTCGTCAGTTAACATCGTAACCTGCTTTTCAAACTCTTCAACCTTGTTCAAGGCGACTTCAAGCCTTGTCTTGGGGGTTTTAGAGTGAGCTGTAGGACGTTGAGCTTGAGGTTTTGGAGTTGGAATGCGTCGTCAGGATTAACAGGCATAGGAAATTCTCTAGCCCAAGCATAGAGCGTTTGTCGGCTTATACCAAGTTCTCGTGCAATAGAAATAACGGATCGCTTTTTGCGTCGCATTTCCCGAACAGCAACCATCTTTTCCTTATCTGTATAGTCCGTTGATGGAGTAAAAACCACAGGTGCTGGCATAGTCAACTCGGGATGCTCAAGTCGATATGACTTCAACCACAGTTTTAACGCTGTACGAGAGGGGTAACCTAACTCGCGTTTGGTACGTGCGATACTGCCTCCGTTTGCAAGGACACGCTCAATAGCGGTCTTCTTTTGTTACTTGGAAAACTTGGAGTGCAGGCCAGATTGATTTTTAGAGACTACATACCCCTTAGCTCTAAAGTCTCGTACCCATCGCTTCAACGTCTTCAGTGAGGGATATCCTAAGATGGAAATGGTTTTGGTTGGAGATCCTGTTTGCCTCCAAAGTTGTATTGCTTGATCAATTTCGAGTTTTGTATACATGTTGAACACGTTTTAAATCATACAAAGTTAGGTCCAACTTTTTGTCCGCACCTCCGATATTTTTGTCCTCATGTCCATTTTTCGACCTTCTTTTCGTCTTCATCTACCGCGAAGACCGTGGCTAAAGGTTGTACCAACATGTCAGTCCGACTCAATTCTCTATACCAATTAAAAAGCATCCCCTCATCGCGTCGTTTTGAAACTTGTCGTGGGCACACCAAATGAATAGAGGCATCCACCAACAAAGCCGAGAAAGCATCCTTTAAAGACATGGTCATTGGGTCACACAAAAGCGCCCATTCACTTTCGTTAACCGCATGTTTACCGTTGGTGATCTCACCACAGTAGTCTTTTTCGGAAAGCTTTTCGAGAATGCGACGTGCCGCCTGAGGATAGCTATCCACTTCGTCACAGAGCACAGTCATCGAAACAGATGTTTCTCCCTTTTGACGATGCTCCCAAAGCACTTTAAGTAAAGCCACCCCTGTCAAAAAGTCATTCCCTTCTTTGTAACTATCTGAAAATCGCCCTGAGGTCAAAAGCGGAATGGTAGCCGCAATCGCTGCGCCCCCAAAAATAATGAGCCACGAGAGATAAAACCACAGCAGTAACACCGGGAAGGCCACAAAGGCACCGTAGATCGATGTCAACGTGCCCGCAGCAATGTAATGACCAAAGACTTCTCGTAAAACGAGTCCTGCCACAGCAGCTGCCGTTCCACCAATGGCGGCATGTGAGACGGGCACATGGCAATTAGGCACAAACTTATAGAGGAAGGTGTAAACCCCCACCTGCAAAAGAAGCTGAATCATGGGCATAAGCCAAGACATGGCGCCAGGATCCATCCCTTCAGAGGCTGACCGAAAAGCTTGCGTGGTCACGGTTAAAGAAAACGCAATAAAGACAGGACCTAACGTGACAAGCGCCCAATAAAGCAAAGCACGCTGAGCCCAAGGACGCATACGCTTCACCATAAAAATACGATTAACCGTCACAAAAAACTTGTCAATCAAAAGAAGCGCAGTCACCGATAAAGCAGCCAAACCAACAATTCCAAGGCCCGATGCATGTTCCGTAAAGCTTCTCAAATATCCAACAATCGTTTCACTATATTGCTGAGGCAAGACACCCGAAAAAATAAGATGCTCCAAAGATTGACGAGCATCTGCAAAACTCGGGAACAATGCAAACGCGGCCAACGAAACGGCAATGATGGGGACCAACGACATCAAGGTTGTCAGCGTCATTGAAGAAGCGACTTCCTGAAGTTGCGTTTCAGCCATGCGATCCACAGCAAACCGACAAATCGTTTGGACGTTTTCGATCCCATGCTGGCGGCGTACACGGGTGGCTAACTGAGTCGTATCACGGCTAAGCATAAGCGGATTTAGATCAAAGAAAAACTGTAAATGATTGCAACCATTGTACATGCAACAAGCCACAAAACGAACCAAAACGACATTTTGACACAATAAGAAGTATTCTTTCGCTAATAGTCGACAATTAGAGTTTCCTTATGGCACTAGCCATTTCACCTATTTTAGATGGGAAAATACCCCTCAATTTGAGGTTCTCAAATTATTTGCCGACAATTAGCGAAAAATACTCGACAAGTAGAAAAAACTCGTGTATGATTCTGTTCATACCGCAGACTGACTCTAAGCAGTTCTGCTGTTTTCGGGCATAAGCCTGACACTGTGTCAAACAGTGCGGAGAGTCTTTCGACAGTAAGGCGTTTGAAGACTCCCTTGGGGGAAAGGGTGGCTGGTTTTTCGACGAAAGCCAGCCCTCTTTGTATCTGCCTCCCCTATGCGTCCTTGTCACCAAAGGTTGTGCCAAGGACTTTTTTGTGTCTGAAAGAAACGGCCGAAAGCTTGGAATCTGATCCGCGCCGTCGGCCGTCATACGCCTCAAAGAGGCTATTCAAATATCTATTGCGTCTAAAGGCTGACTTTATGCCTCGGGTTCCTGGACACCAGGCGCCGTCAAAGCGCGACGTGCAGCCATCATATAGACATACATCGAGTAGATTGTGAGCACAGCGGCCACAACAATTAAGATGTGCCCCATCATCGCAACACTCACTTCACCCGTAAAGATCGACGTATCGACCATCACCGGATCCCACCAAAGCAACATCGGGATCGCAACCATCTGAGCAATGGTCTTGATCTTGCCAAACCAATTCACCTTGACAGCTCCCGAAGCCCCTACCTTGGCCATCCATTCACGCAAAGCTGAGACCGTGATTTCACGACCAATGATGATCATGGCAGCAAGCATATCGCAACGATCTAAACCTACCAATGCCACAAGCGCAGCGCTCACAAGCAATTTATCGGCCACTGGATCCAAGAAGGCCCCCATGGGCGTTGCCCATCCTTGATAGCGACGCGCCAGGTAGCCATCTAACGCATCGGTCGCGGCCGCAATAATGAAGGTCACGGTCGCAAGCATATTCTTGCACGTCATACTCATCCAGCTTTCGGGCAAATAAAAAATCCCGATCACCAGTGGAATCATCGCGATGCGCATCCAGGTAAGGAGCATCGGCACATTGAGTTTAAAAGGGGGCTTAAGTTTAGCCATGTTTTTTCCTGTTCTTTAATGGCTCCCATGGAGCTGTGCGTAAATTTTAGCCGCGAGCGAGGCAGAAATGCCTTCAACTTTAGCAATATCTTCCGCCGATGCATTAGAAATTTGCTTAAATCCACCGAAGTGGCTAAGCAATTTGGCTCGACGTTTGGGGCCAATCCCCTCTAAATCTTCGAGTCGACTCGTTTGACGGGACTTAGCTCGCTTGGCGCGCATCCCTGTAATCGCAAATCGGTGCGCTTCGTCACGAATTTCTGCTATGAGCATCAAGGCTTGACTCATCGTCCCTAAGACCAACGGTTCGCGACGCTCACCATCGATCATCGGAAAGATCAGGGTCTCTAAACCCGTTTTTCGACCTTCGCCTTTGGCCACACCGACAATCACCGAAAGATCAAGCCCCAATTCTTCAAAGACCTGACGTGCCATTTCAACTTGCCCCTTGCCCCCGTCAACGAGCACCACATTAGGGAGCCTTGCTTCGCCGCGGGTGACCGGTCGATAGCGACGTTCAAGTACCTGACGCATCGCCGCATAGTCGTCCCCAGGTTCAACGCCCGTAATATTGAATCGACGGTATAGTGACGACTGCATACGACCTTCGGCAAAGACGACACACGACGCTTGCGTGGCTTCGCCAGAAGTGTGCGAAATGTCAAAGCACTCCACCCGGAAGTTGAGCGGATCGCCGTCGTCAGGCATGAATTCAAGGATACTGATCAATTCTTTGAGGCGAGTCATTTGGCTCCCTTCTTCTTGCAAATGACGTGCGAGCGCAATTTCAGCTCCCTTGACGCACATCTCCAACCAACGTCGACGCGTTTCACGAGGTTCAGTGACCACCGTCACACGACGTCCTGCCATCACAGAGAGCGCATCTGTCACGGTTTCGACAGCTTCATCACGGTCTTCTGACATCATCGCATTGCCGTCCAAAATCAAAACATTCGGAATCGGCATTCCGTCGGCATAATGTTGGCGTACAAAGGCCACCATGATGTCGGTCTTTGATGGCATCAATGCTTCGCTACGGACACCCAACTTCGGAAAACACGGACGATCCCCCAAGTGTCGACCGCCTCGCACCATGGCGAGATTGACGCAAGCAATCGCCCCGTGCACCTCAACTGCCACAATGTCGGCATCCGTATCGCCCCCGGTAGTTTCGATGGCTTGTTGGTGTTGCACGGTCGTGAGCGCTGCAATGCGATCACGATAAAACGCTGCTTTTTCGAAAGCCCAGGCTTCAGAGGCTTCCCACATCCGCTTTTCGTAGTCTGAGACAATGTCACGGGTACGCCCTTCTAAAAAGGCCGCAGCGCGCTCAATATCCTTGGCGTAATCTTCTTCAGTGATGACACCCACACAAGGGGCTGAGCATCGGCCGATCTGACCCAAAAGACAAGCGCGTTCACGATTAGCAAAGACAGAGTTTTCGCACGTTCTAAGACCAAAGACCTTTTGCATGATCTGAATGGCCTCACGCACGGCCGTCCCATTGGGGTACGGCCCAAAGAATCGCGACTTACGATCAACGCCACCACGATAGTATGAAAGCCTCGGGAATTTTTCAGGACCCAAACGCACATACGGATAGCTCTTATCGTCTCGAAAGAGAATGTTGTACTTAGGGTTGAGCGTCTTGATGAGGTTGTTTTCGAGTAACAAGGCTTCTGCTTCAGATCGCGTCACAGTCGTTTCGAGTCGTGCGATCTGACTCACCATAATGGCAATACGAGACGAGAGCCCATGCTTTTGAAAGTACGAAGAAACGCGTTTTTTAAGGTCGCGCGCTTTCCCTACATAAAGGCACTGCCCTTCAGCGTCAAAATAGCGGTAGCACCCCGGTAGATTTGGTAAAGTCTTTAACTCTTTAGACGGATCAAACGGGACTCGATCGTCAGAATCATCCGTAAGCGTTAGAACATCTTCGTTGGTCATAGAAAAATAGGCGCGGAAACCTCTGCCTTTAATTAATAGGTCACTCGCAAATCAGCGTTCGCAGATTGTACCTCGACAAGACGCGGTACAATGCCGCTTCTATCCACATATCTCAAAGCTATGTCTCAATTCAACCTTGCGCCCAAAGGGGCGGTGATCTTTTGTCGAGTGATTGATAATTTTGGCGACGCAGGTGTCACCTGGCGTCTTGCCAAACGTCTTCGTGACCTGGCCTTTCCAGTAACGCTCGTCATTGATGACTTTAAAACGTTGGGCACCCTCGTCCATGATCTAGATACCACAAAGACCTGCACAAACGTGCGTGGCATTCGTATCGTGAATTGGGATACCTTTGAAGCCGAGGTCAATCAAGGTAACCTTGAAACCATTGACGGCACCTGGCCTAATCTCGTTTTAGAAACCTTTGGTTGCCGACTCCCTGACGCAGTCGAAAAAGGCTTATGCGACGGGCTTGAGCGTCTCTATATAAATCTCGATTACCTCTCGGCCGAAGAATGGGTAGAAGGCTCACACAAGATTTGGGGACTACACCCCTCGCTACCCATCAAAAAGCTTTGGTACTTCCCGGGCTTTACCGACAAGACAGGCGGTCTCTTGATTGAGGATGGCCTAGACGAAGCCCGTCAGCAATTTGATCGAGCAACATGGCTCACACAATATGGTGCCAAGCTTGATCGAAAGACGCTCTTTTTCTTTGCGTATCCTGTGAATGCCATAGATCAGCTCGCAAGAGGCTTATGTGCGCTTGATGAACCAATCAATCTTCTCTTGGCACCGGGCGCTGCAAGCGACGGCTTAGCCAAAACCCTTGAAGGAGCCAAACACATTCATCTGGTTCGCCTACCCTTTGTGCCACAAGAATCTTTTGACGACATTCTTCGCGCTGCGGATGCGGTCATTATTCGTGGTGAAGATAGCTTTGTTCGTGCGCAACTCGCGGGCACCCCGCTTTTGTGGGCGATCTACCCCACAGAAGATAAAGCCCACGAAATCAAATTAGACGCTTGGCTACAGCGCTTTGAATCGACTTTTGACTCAACGCACGCTGAGCAACGCGATGCGTTTGACATCGCCGCGCGTCATTGGGTCACTGGATACCTGACACCCGACGACTTCTTGACCTGGTGGCGAGCCCTCCCTGCGCAACGTCAAGCTGCCGAACGTTGGCGCGAGCAGTTACTTCGTCGAGGCGATCTCGCACGCCACATCGTCGATGAAATCTCGTTTCAGAGCGCGTAGTTTTGGTTGATTTACACTAGCATATCCACCATTTAAAGCCCAGTAATCCTACAACAAAATAAAAAGCATTCATGACGATTAAAAATTTGTTAGAATGACGGGCTACTGATTTTTGCTTCTTGCGCCCTCTTGCAAATGGGCGCGAGAAAGAATTCTCGCAACACTGCAATTAGGGAATAGATAAATGAAAACCGCTCAGGAACTTCGCCTCGGCAACGTCTTCATGGTCGGCAAGGACCCCATGGTCGTCGTTAAGTCCGAATACTCGAAGGGTGGCCGTGGTGCCTCCACGGTCAAGATGAAGATGAAGAACCTTCTCACGAACGCCATGACGGAAACCGTTTTCCGTGCTGACGACAAGTTTGAAGACCTCATCCTCGAACGCAAGGAAGTGACGTACTCCTACTTCGCTGATCCGCACTATGTCTGGATGGATGAAGAATACAACCAGTACGAAGTTGAAGCTGACGTCATGGTTGAAGCGCTCAAGTACCTCGAAGACGGCATGGCTGCTGAAGCTGTGTTCTACGAAGGCCGCGCTATCTCCATCGAACTCCCGACGATCCTCGTTCGCGAAGTCACCTACACGGAACCGGCTGTCAAGGGCGACACCTCTGGTAAGGTCATGAAGCCTGCCAAGATCGGTACGGGCTATGAACTCTCCGTTCCGGCCTTCGTTGAAACCGGCGACAAGATTGAAATCGACACCCGTACGGGCGAATACCGTAACCGCGTGAAGTAATTCACAACGTTTGTCGATTCACAAAGAACCCGATGTCCAATTTTGGCGTCGGGTTTTTTGTTATTGCTAGAAATTGCGGTAAACTTTTTACTCATTGGTTCTACTCTTGGCTTGCGCATCATGGATATTCAGAAAGACAACCAAATGTACATGCAGATCGCCTTACTTACGTCGCAGCGTAGCTACGCCAAGCGACTCAAGGTCGGTTGTGTCATTGTCAAAAATCATTCCATCATTTCGTTTGGTTGGAACGGGATGCCAACGGGTTATGACAATTGTTGCGAGATGAAAGTCAACGATCAGTTGGTCACACGCCCTGAAGTTCAGCATGCCGAACTCAATGCCATTGCTAAACTCGCTGAAAATGGCTATTCGAGCAAAGGCGCGACTATCTTTATTACGCACAGTCCATGTATTCACTGCGCCCTGTTGATTCAGAAATGTGGGATCACAGAGGTGTACTATCACACGCTCTATCGTAGTTCTGAAGGACTTGAATTCTTAAAGCGCGCGGGCATCAAAGTCACGCAACTGACCGATATTGAATTTCCAAGTCAGGTCACACCTGACCAATGCGACGAACCGCAATGTGATGGTCGCTGCAGTTAAGCGTTCCGCAACGATATAACGCAACGGGTTGGTATTTGTGAACACCAACCCGTTTTGTTTGGTGCGCCCAGCGGCGCACGTGTGTTTATGTGGTGAAAGTCCACTGACCGCC
>JAHHRH010000053.1 GCA_020025915.1 Sutterella sp. | reverse complement strand
CCCTGCGCTCGGGACTTTCACCCATTAGAACGCGCCCATGCTAGGCGCACTAAAAGTCGGGCGCAACCCTCTGGTCTTGAAGGTTGCGCCCAATGATTGGCGACTTCGTCGAGTGACATTTCAAACGACGAAACCTTTGTTGTTATTTTAACGTGACTTTAGTGAGGCACGAAAGCGGACACAGCGGCCTGTTCGCTCTGAAGCTCAGCAACATTCTTCGCAATACGAGCCTTCGTATCTTCGTCAAGCTCAAGGCCCTTCACGATTTCGTAGGTACCATCGCCCTTTGCGATACACGGGAAACCAAAGACCATACCTTCAGGCACACCGTAAGAACCGTCAGAGGGCACACCCATCGTGACCCACTGACCATTGGAGCCCAAACACCAATCATGCACGTGATCGATCGCTGCAGAAGCCGCCGACGCCGCCGAACTCGCACCACGTGCCGCAATAATCGCAGAACCGCGCTTTGCCACTGTCGGCATAAAGGTGTCCTTGACCCAAGCGTCATCAACAAGCGTCGGCGCAGCAACACCCGCCACCGTCGTGTGTGTGATATCAGCCACCATCGTCGGAGAATGGTTACCCCACACCGCAATATGTTCAATATCGGTTACGGCCTTGCCAGTCTTTTCAGCCAACTGAGACATGGCACGATTTTGGTCTAATCGAAGCATGGCCGAGAAACACGTTGGATCCAAGTCCGGCGCATTCTTCATGGCAATCCAGGCATTCGTGTTGCATGGGTTACCGACCACAAGCACTTTAACGTTACGCGAAGCAACCGCATTCAAAGCTTGACCCTGAGCACGGAAAATCGCCGCATTGGCTTCCAAAAGGTCAGCACGTTCCATACCAGGACCACGCGGACGAGCACCAATCAAAAGCGCAATTTCACAATCGCGAAACGCTTCCTCAGGATCCTGCACAGCGCGCATACCAGCTAACAATGGGAACGCACAGTCGGACAACTCCATCATGACACCCTTGAGCGCAGAGGCACTTGTCGGATTCGGACGTTCTAAGAGCGTCAAAAAGACGGGTTGATCCTGACCCAACATGGCGCCAGAAGCAATACGAAAAAGAATGGAATAGCCGATTTGGCCAGCAGGGCCAGTTACTGTCACACGCACAGGCGCTTTCATGGGTTCAAACTCCTCTTTGGTCGGGAGAAAAAAGATAATCTTTATATTTTAGGGCCTTGCACACAAACTAAGCGCCCTCTCTTTGAAACCAATCGTGCATTGTTCAATCCTTCGAGGGCGTCTTTGTTTCGTATTTTCGTTTTGCGCTTTAGCCGTTAGCTAATTCAACATTCGCTTCAATCGATTCGTAAGTCGGTGTCTCGGCATGCTTTTGATGAGGCTCATAGCCACAATGCAATAAGTTATGCGCCAAGGTGCTACCAGGCTTTCCTAAATACTCGCGATAGAGCTTGATAACATCAGGATTTTCATGGGACGCACGAATGGGCATTGCGTTGTCGGTCGCATAAACCCCCGACTGACGTGCTTCCAATGTTTGCCCCCAGGCGCGACCGCGTACGGTGCCGCCACCCCCAATACAGCCGCCTGGACACGCCATCACTTCAACAAAGTGGTAGGGACACGTGCCAGCGCGCACCATGTCGATGACTTTTGTCATCGTGCGCATCCCGTAAACCACAGCGACGCGTAATGCCCCAAAGGTTGGCGTGTCGATCGTGGCTTCTTTAAGGGTCTCTAAACCACGCACGGGTTCAAATGCGACTTTAGCTAATGCTGGCCCCCCCGTCAAAGCCGTGACGGTACGTAAAGCCGCTTCCATCACGCCACCAGTCGTCGCAAAGAGTTGCGCAGCACCGGAAGCTTCACTCATCAAGGGCGAATCAAAGTTCGCAGGTATCAAAGACTTTAGGTCAATGCCCGTACGCTCTAAGAGCGTCAAGAATTCTTGAATCGTCAGGACCAAATCGGTGTCAGGACGCCCGTCGCGTGCGAGTTGAGTGCGGCTCGCTTCACCCTTTTTGGCTGTACAAGGCATGATCGAAATCGTTCGCAACGACGTCGGTTCGATATTTAAGACTTTAGGCAACCATGTCTTTGAGAGTGCGCCAAAGATCGCCTGAGGACTACGCGTTGACGACAAGTACGGAATCATATCGGGCGCATTCTTTTCAACATGCGTCACCCAACCCGGACAGCACGACGTAAACATCGTCGTGGGGTGTTCGAGCGTCCCCGCCTTCTTTTGCGCTTCGAGTCGCTCTAAAAATTCCGTGCCTTCTTCCATGATTGTGACATCAGCGCCCCAGCGCGTATCCATCACATAGTCAGCCCCCAACGCCTTTAAAGCGGCAATCACTTGCCCTTCAAGGTTGATACCCGCGGGCAACCCAATGCCTTCGGCCACAGCAAGACGCACGGCCGGTGCAAACTGCACAACCGTTTTAATCGCGTCATCACTAAACCAATCAAGCGCCGTTTCGATTTGATCTTTGACGGCCAAGGCTCCGGTCGGACACACCAACGCACACTGACCGCACTGAATACACGTATCAGAGTCACCCCAGCGATCCCCAGCAAAACCAATGGCCGCACCCGTACCCGTGTGGTTTAAGGTCATTACCCCTAACCCCTGCACTGATCGGCACACTTCAATACAACGTAGGCAACGGATGCACTTATCAGCCGTAAAGACAAGCCCAGGCGCACTACGATCAACGGTGGGCTTTCGGGTCGCCAAGCGCCCAGACATCGTTGTGACGTCTAACCCTACTTGTTTAGCGACCGTTTGAAGTTCACACGCTCCGTGACGTGAGCATGACGAACACGTCTCACAATGGTCAGCAAAGAGTAACTCCGCCTGAAGCTTTTGCATTTGGCGTACGCGCTTTGCACGCGTATTGATCACATCTCCATCCTCGACGCGTGTTTCACAAGCCGTGACCATCTGAGTCACTCCATTAGCTTTGGTCACTTCAGTGAGACACATACGGCACGTCCCTGGACGGTGGTTTAATGCCGTAAATTCGCAGAGCGTCGGGATAAAAATCCCCATACGTCGAGCGACCTCAAGAATCGTTTCGCCTTCATTAAACGTGACGGACTGTCCGTTGATGCGGGCGACTTTGATTAAGTTGTCCATCACAAATCCTCCGAGGCGGTTTTACCCGGAATGGGTTTTAAGGTCGATACCCCAAACAATCGATAGCAACGCATACAACGCTTGGCTTCAGCCCAGGCTTCTTGGTCTGTGAATCCATGTTCGACTTCATCCCAATTTTGAACACGAGCTTGAGGAGCCAAATGCGACATCACTTGGCGTGGTTGTAAAACGACTGCCCGTTCTGGCGCACAAGTGCCAAGCAAGTTCGCCTCTTTAATCAGGCGCGACATACGACGACGAGCATTAAATCCCGTGGTATGGGTCATCAAATACTCATGAATGGCATTAGCGGCATCTTGACCTTGTGCCATCCCCCAAATGAGACTCGTGGGACCTGCAGCCGCATCGCCCCCAGCAAAAACGCCTTCACGACTCGTCTGCAACGATTCATCCACCTCAATTGTGCCGCGCTTCGTGAGTTTAATACCGTCGGCTTCTGAGAAAACCGAAGCATCTAACTTCTGTCCAATGGCCGCAATCACATAGCGACAAGGCACAATGAATTCGCTCCCAGCAATAGGCTTCACAGACCGACGACCTGACGCATCGGGTTCCCCTTCTTTCATACGAATGAGCTTCAACCCAATGACACGTCCTTCTTCGACCATCACTTCAACAGGAGCCGTCAAGAATTCAAAATGGATCTTTTCATCAATCGCTGCCGTGATTTCTTCGGGGTCAGCAGGTGCTGAGGCGCGTGTTCGACGATACGACACCGTCACACGACGATGTCCCTTCATGAGTCGACGCGCTGTACGACAACAATCCATCGCTACATTACCGCAACCTACCACCACAATATCGCCATCGAGTTCAATGTCTTCGTGACGGCTTTGGTGATGCTCAATCGCTAACAAGAAATCAAGCCCTTTTAAGTAGCCATGTGCTGTCTGGTCTTCGTTAGGCAAATTCAGAAACTGCCCCAACGCACAACCAATGCCTAAAAAGATCGCATCGTAGCCACGTCGAAAAAGTGAATCAATTGTGTAGTCACGACCCAAAGCACAGTTGTAGTGATAATGCCCCCCCAAACGTTCAATCACTTCTGTCTCTGTTTCTAACAAATGATTGGGCAAACGATAGGCAGGAATTCCAAGGCGTGCCATCCCGCCAGCGTAGGCTTCAGACTCAAAGACATCCACGTGATGGCCTTTACGCAACAAATGGTACGCGCAGTTAATACCAGCAGGCCCCGCACCAATCACAGCAACGCGCTTAGAGACGGGAGTATTAGGAATCTCGTCCTTTTTAAAGAGGCCGGCCATCGTACTACCTACATGATCAGCGGCATACCGCTTCAAGTCTTTGATCGCGACAGCGCCATCGACGTGATTTCTCGCACACGCAGTTTCACAAGGACGAACGCACACACGACCGCAAGACCCGACCAATGGATAGTGTTGCAGCAACACCCCAGTCGATAGATCAGGATGACCGTCACGAATATAATCAATGTATCGTGGCACATTGACGTTCGCAGGACACGCTTCAATACAAGGGGCCGTCGCCACACTAAAAAAGTCACGTCGCGTCACGGGCATCACGGGCGCTTGACGCAATAACTCGGGGAAATGTTTCAATGCCCCTAATAAAGCCGCAGGCGTCGAGAGCCCCACGCCACAAAGGCTCGTTTCGGCCATTTGTTCTGCGACGAGCTGAATATGATCCCAATCGACCGATTCACCTTCACCCGCACACGCTTTTTCTAGCGCTTCACAAATCAACACCGAACCCGCACGACAGGGTGTACAGCGTCCACACGAGAGTTCTTTGGTTCGACGATAGTAATTCAGCAAAACATCGGCGAGTGTGACACGGTTATCAAACATCAAAAAACCCTGTGGCCCCACAAAACCGGCCGCAGGATTTCCGCTATTAAATGACAAGAATTCTGAGAGGGGTAACCCTTCAGGCGCTTCACCTTCAAGACGGCGACGATTGTCGTATGCTCGTCCCTCCCAAACACCGTAAATCAACTCATCCATATTTCAACAACATTCTTGTGAGAGATCGCCCAGCCATCACGCTCGTAGCGTCATATCAAAAAACGCTATGCTTATGGATTGCTTGACATCTCTTTGAGATTCTTACGATTGCCTTTCCGGCCGTTTCTAGAATTTTTTATAGACGGCAACGCCCCTTCGGGCTATGATGGAGGCAATGGTTTGTGTGCGGTTCTTTTTTTCTCCAAGAGAACTAAGTCTTTTGGATAAGCTCACCACACAGACGGATTTCGATTATAGACAGAAAAAATTTCATCATCAATAAAATTTTTTCTATCAAAAGGATTAGCTTTTTTTGTCATGATCAATCCAATCCTTGCACAGTACATTCCCGTGGCTGACATCATTGTCCAAACGTTTGGTCTTGATGTCGAAGTCGTGCTTCACGATTTGTCTATGCCACAACACTCCGTGGTCTATGTTGCGAATAATGTCGTGACTGGCCGTCAAGTGGGCGAAAGCTTTCAAAATCTTCTCTCTAAAGTCATTCGCCACACCACCGAACCAGGTGACCTCGTCACAAACTTCTACTATCGTCATGACAGCCGATTAATTCGCAGTTCATCAATGCTGATTCGTGATCCGAGTGGCCGCCTCGTCGGTGCTCTTTGCATCAATGTCGATACTTCGCGCATCACGGCTCAAATTGATGCACTCTCTGCGATGCTGCCAGGTATTGACGCAGCTCGTCTGCCACAACTTCCCGATGAAGAAGATGTGCCCGAGATTTGTCCGGTCGATTCAAATCGAACTGTGATGGAAATCATGACGGAACTCGTCGACCGTATCGTAAGTGAAGTGCCCAACACGCAAATGAATCGAGATCGTCGTATTGAACTTATTCGATTTATGGATCAACGCGGCGTCTTTCTTGTCAAAGGCGCGATTGAACGTGTTGCAGAAAAACTAGGCATCTCGAAAGTGACTGTTTATGCCTATTTAGATGAAGTGCGTGGCAAGCGTTAAGACCAAAACGCCCAAGCGACGCACGTTCGACCGACGCGATCGCGTCCAACCTTAACCATCAAAGTAACCATCAACAACAACCTCAAACATAACGACTTGTGTTGATCGTCAAAGCACAACGCAATCAAAGGAGATTCTGATGCAATTCGTTCGTCCGCCCTTCAAAGGTGAAAATAAAGGCCATTACACTGCCGGCGTCATCTCTAAAGGCATGCTCTATGTATCTGGCCAATTGTCGATTGATCCTGATACGCGTGAAGTGTGTCAAGGCGACATTCGTGAACACACGCGTTTAGCTTTAGATAATGTTGATCGTGTCCTCAAAGAAGCCAACGTTCGTCGTGATCAAGTCGTTTTTTGCCGTGTTTATACGCCGTCTAACACCTATTGGGGCGCGATTAACGAAGAGTATGCCAAGTTCTTTGGTGACCATAAGCCCGGTCGTGTCATTGTCTCTACAACCGAACTTCACTTTGGTTGTCTGGTTGAAATTGAAGCGATTGCTGAGCTTGACGAAGATTGAGAGGCGGTATGACACATACATTTGTTTGTACGTCTTGCGGTAAGCGAATCGATACTCAAACGCATGCCTCGCATTGCGACTGTGGCGGTCTATTTGAGTTGGACTTTATACCACCTGCTTGGGACTCTGCCCGCATAGACCGCACTGCTTGGAATATCTTTCGTTATCGTGACTTTATGGCTGTGGACAGCGACGCTTGGCACGGTGTGACGATGGGCGAAGGCATGACGCCGATCATTAACCTGGATGACCATTCAGGTTGTCTACTGAAAATGGACTACTTCATGCCAACGCTCTCTTTTAAAGACCGTGGTGCGGCTACCTTAGTCGCGCACATGAAGGCGATCGGTGTCACGCATTGTGTGCAGGATTCGTCAGGAAATGCTGGCAATTCTGTCGCAGCTTACGCAGCACGCGCTGGCATCTCGTGTGAAATCTATGTGCCTGAAGGGACAAGCCCGAAGAAAATCACAATGATTGAAGCCCATGGCGCAAAGGTTCATGTGGTACCTGGCTCAAGAGACCATTGTGCAGATGTTTGTCGGCAGCAGGTTGCTGAACATGGCGCGTACTATGCCAACCACGTCTACAATCCCTATTTTTACGAAGGTATGAAGGCCTACATCTATGAGACCTTCGAACAGTTAGGTCGTATCCCAGCCAACATTGTCATACCCGTAGGCAATGGGACACTTTTCATCGGTGTAGTTAAAGCATTAGAACACTTGGTGGCCTCAGGTGCCATTGAGCGATTCCCGAACATCATTGCCCTTCAAAGCGAAAAGTGCGATCCGCTTTATCAGGCACGACGACAAGGCTTAGACCACCCAGCTATCGTGACGCCAACACCCACGATGGCCGAAGGCATTGCAATTGGTGTACCGATGCGCGGCGCTGAAATCCTTGACATGATGCGTAAGCACGACATCAAGGTTGTGACCTGTCCAGAGGACAAAATTCTTGAAGCTAGAGCCACCTTAGCTCGTCGAGGCATCTATTGCGAACACACGACTGCCGCGAACTATGCGGCCTGGCTGCATTACTGTGAACTGTATGGCCCAACGCCCAATACGCTCATTACGATGTGCGGAGCGGGCATTAAGTCGGATCATTGATCGTTAAATCAAGAACGGGGTTATAAATCAACTTTACATATAACCCCGTCATTTCTAGTTATTACCCTTAACCTGTCAAAATCTTGAGATTGCTCTACTTCGTCCCTACCAAATACTTCCAAACCTGACGAGGTGCGTCCTTCACCTTTTCAAGCGTCAGCTTCCCTTCTCTTTCTTGACGAGCAATACTCGCCGCTTCTGGTTCAATAAACCGTTGCGCTACGCCAGCTTCAAAAACATAGGGCTCATGCGTCTCAAGATTCGTGCTGTAAAGATACTCACCGCTATCGAGTTTCTTGGCGAGTTTTTCTAGACGCGCCTGCGTCCAAAGGTTGGATTCTTTGACCTTCAAGATCCAAGTCTTGCTAGTGAGCGCATGGTCCGAGCAACGCCAACCATACTCGGTCGTGACATTCGCCCATGACGGGGTCACACTAAAGCCATTAGCAGTCTGCGCTAAACCTCGCTGGGGTAGTCCCCCCGTACTCACTTGCACACGACACGTGGCCGTTTCATCAACCGTCAATAAATCATTGCGATTGGCTGGGAATTCACACCCAGTACCTGGCTTAGCTACAAAAAGGGTGTAATAGGTCGCGCCATCCTGTTCGGTCTTTAAGCCGTCGATCACGCGAAAGCCTTCGTCCTTAAAGACTGCTTTGACGTGATCAACCACACGTTGGGTAAAAATGACACGCGCTTCTTCATGTGTCTTGGCTGCGTCCATCGACAAGAAACCAAACACATGGGGTCGACGGAAGGTATCTGCACGTAGTACCCCTGTCACGTGGCCCGTAAAGGCACCCCCAGGCCGCAAACTATCTTCATAGTGCATGTCTTCTAAGCGATCCGCTTCTTCGTAGCAAAGCCCCAAAAGATTGAGTGCACGACTTTGATTGGCATCATAGGGCTGTGCTGCATCGGAGGCCTCGGGCGTTAAAGCGGTGTGCGTCGCACAACCAATAAGACCACAGGCACTCACAGCACTAAGAAGGAGGATTTGTTTTAACATGAGTCGCTCGAAAGACTAAAAATAAAAGACCAATAATCTATTTTAGCCTGTGCGCCGAGATGTCAGACGGCGAATTTCGAATGAAAAGCCACTGTGTGTCGCTTATTGACCGCGATGAAGCCACTCAGCAAACTTCACAGCAACCCAAGCCGCCACAAGTCCTAAAAGGATGCCTGCCAAAATGTCGGTTGGGAAGTGCACAAAGAGTTGACGTTCTCTCCGTCGTGAACGGCGGAGATTCTCTACTGTGTCAGTAGCTTGC
>JAHHRH010000052.1 GCA_020025915.1 Sutterella sp. | reverse complement strand
CAGATAACGGTTTTTTTTGACAATTCTTGGAAAAGAAGCTTGACAAATACCGGTCTCGCCAACTCCTTAGAGGTTGACTGACCCTCGAAATAGTAAATTTCAGGGAAGTACCTCGCGATCTTCGGAAGATTACCTTTAGTTTGTCCCTCAAGCGTGTCAGGCTCGTCTTGTGTGCTCTAGGGGCTCCTGTCGTTCCCACGAAGGTGTAACCGAGGAATTTCGTTTTCGAAGGTCGAAAGACGCCGCTCTTGCTACGATTTACTTGTAACTTGAGCGTCTTCTCGATAAATCTACGCCTCGTATATGATTCCTGTTCGTCAGGCTGACATTTTGCTACCGGCTTCCTTCATCATGGCGCTAGACCTTCCCACAATCGGGTGGTCAGTGGACTGTGCGCCGCTAGGCGCACTCAATAAAAATGGGACGGTTTAAAATGACCGTCCCATTTTTATTATGCGATGAGCGTAGTGAGTCGATTATTCAGCGTGATAAGACGTGACGAGTTCGACTTCTTCAGCAGCCCCCAAGAACACAGCGACACGCTGGTGAACCTTTTCGGGCTTTACTTCAAGAATGCGTTGATGACCATTGGTGGCAGCGGCGCCAGCGTTTTCCATCAACATAGCCATCGGATTGGCTTCGTACATCAAGCGCAACTTGCCTGGCTTTGAGAGATCGCGATGGTCACGCGGGTACATGAAGATACCGCCACGCTGAAGGATGCGATGAACTTCAGCGACCATAGCGGCGATCCAACGCATGTTGAAGTCCTTGTTGCGAACACCTGTTTTGCCTTCAAGGAGTTCAGCTACATAGCGCTTCACGGGGGCTTCCCAATGGCGCATGTTGGAGCAGTTGATGGCGAATTCCTTCGCTTCACGCGGAACGCGTACATCTTCAGCCGTCAGCATAAAGGTACCCGTAGTCGGATCGAGCGTGAACATCACTACGCCACGACCGAACGTGAGAACCAGCTGAGTCTGAGGACCATACATGCAGTAACCAGCAGCAACCTGCTGGGTGCCCGGCATCAAGAAATCTTCAGCAACTGGTTCGCGCTTAGGACGCGCGGCGGGCAAGACGGAGAAGATCGAGCCGATTGACACATTGATGTCGATGTTGGATGAGCCATCTAACGGGTCAAAGCAAATCAGATAGGGACCAATAGGGAGGTTTTCCGGAACGGCGATGACTTCTGGGACTTCTTCACTGACCATGCCGCAAACGGAACCAGAAAGCGCAACCGTTTCGACAAAGATGTCGTTACTGATAATGTCGAGCTTTTTCTGATCTTCGCCCTGAACGTTTTCAGAACCAGCTAGACCAAGCACGCCAGCGAGAGCGCCGTTACGTACTTTGAAGCTAATCGTCTTGCAAGCCTCAGAGACGCTTATGATGAGACGAGACAAAACAGGATCTAAATCATGCAATGCCTGTTCACGACACAGGTATTGGCTGAGAGAAAGGGTGGACACGATAGGATTCCTATTAAACGGGATTATTCAAAGCCTTTTCAATGATCTCACGAACACTGTCAGAAAGCTCTTCGGAGCGACTGTCAAGGTGTTTCAGTGCTTGATACATCAAGTTAGCTAACTGTGGGGTGTAACGTCGCCAGTTTTCGAGACTGCGAGCAACGCGCGAAGCAACCTGTGGATTCAAGCGGTCAAGGGTCAGCACCATTTCAGCCCAGAACTTATAACCAGCACCATCCGCACGATGGAATTCTGACGGATTGTTCATGAAGAATGCAACTAACAATGCATAAACATTATTAGGGTTCGACATGGAGAAGAAGTTACAGCGAACGAGTTCGGCGACGCGTTCAACAACGGGCGATTCACCTACATAGCAAGGCGCTGTCGCTTGAATCGTGAGCCACTTGTTGATAAGAAGCGGTTCATTGACCCATTCCTTCAACGCTTGCACAACCAATTCAGTCTTGACAGGAGCACTCGACGACGTGATGAGGTCAAGCGCAGCAAGACGATCGGTCAAGTTGTTGGCCGTGTTAAATTGATCACAAATACGTAAGAGGGTAATTTTATTTCCTGTTGCGATCGTGTAGTAATGTGCTGTGTTTTTCAAGGCACGAATACCAGCACTTGTGGCATCAGGGGAATAGTCACCTTCAAGTTTGCAGGCGTCAATCAGTTCTTCAAGTTTCGTATGCCAACGTAAGCCAAGAGTTTCACGAACCTTCTCACGCGCACGATGTACAGCAATTGGATCAATGATCGGCAAGGCGTCGCTGATCGTACGTTCAGAAGGTAGTTCCATCAAGACGCTACGAAGGGCAGGTGACAAGGTTTGATCGTCAAGTACCTTGCCAAACGCATTGATGAGCACGGGACTAACGTCTGCCTGTTCGCCTTGGAGGTTGGCTCGAACTTGATCAAGGAGTGCCGTCATCATTAATCGGTTCATGGCTTCCCAACGGTTGAACGGGTCACTATCCGTACGAGCGAGCAACGCTAATTCATCCGTACTGTAAGCAAAATCCAAAACGATTGGCGTAGCAAACCCACGATTGAGACTGAGCACCGGCTTTTCTTGGAGACCCACAAAAGTCCAGGTATGGCTTCGTTCGCTCAATTCGAACATGCGCGTAGTTGGACCTTCGGTGGTTTCACCTTCGAGCGTCACAGGCATTTCCTGGCCTTCACTATTCAGTAAGGCAACAGGGAAGGGCATCAAGAAGGCAGGTTTAACAGTCTGACCAGGGGTCGGAGGCGTAGATTGTTCAGCGGTTAAGCGCAATGTATTGTCGGCTTCATTCCATTGTGTGGTAACAGTCACGCGTGGCGTGCCAGCTTGACTATACCAGTGGCGGAATTGCTCAAGATTTCGGCCTGAGGCTTCTTCCATGGCTTCAAGGAAGGCTTCGCACGTGACAGCCTTGCCATCATTTTTTGCGATATAGAGGTCAAAGCCCTTGCGGAAGGTTTCACGACCCAAGAGTGTCTGCAACATACGAATGACTTCAGCACCCTTTTCGTAGACAGTCATGGTGTAGAAGTTGTCGATTTGCTGATAGCTATCTGGGCGAATCGGGTGCGCCATGGGGCCTGCATCTTCAGCAAACTGTGCCTGTCTCAAGGTGCGGACGTTGCGTATGCGTTCAACGGCACGGGCTGTTTCTTCACCGAGCATATCTGCGGAGAATTCTTGATCGCGGAATACGGTCAAACCTTCTTTCAGGGTCAGTTGGAACCAGTCGCGTAACGTGACGCGGTCACCCGTCCAATTGTGGAAGTATTCATGCCCTACGACAGCTTCAATGTTGGCGTAATCTTGGTCGGTGGCGACTTTGGGATTGGCCAAGGCATAACGGGTATTGAAAATATTCAACCCTTTATTTTCCATGGCACCAAAGTTGAAGTCATTCGTCGCGACGATACGGAAGCCATCTAAGTCAAGTTCAAGCCCCCAACGTTCTTCGTCCCAACGAATGGACTTCTTGAGACTATCCATTGTGTGCTGGGTTTTGTCGAGATCTTGTGGTTCAACCCAAATTTCGAGTTTTGCGGTACGACCGTCTTTGAGTTCGATGCTGTCGCTCAAACAAGCAAGGTGACCAGCTACTAAGGCAAATAGGTAGCAGGGTTTAGGGAACGGGTCATCCCAACGAGCTTCATGACGACCGTCTTCGAGATCCTTTTCTTCTAAACGGTTACCGTTGGAAAGAAGAATGGGATACTGTTCTTTGGAGGCGCGAATGACGACACTATATGTCGACAAAACGTCGGGCCGGTCTAAGAAGTAGGTAATGCGACGAAAACCTTCGGCTTCGCATTGACTCATCAAGTTTTGACCAGAGGCATAAATGCCAGAGAGAGCCTTATTCGCAGAAGGGCTAAAACGATTCACAATGCAGATGTCACACTCGTGGTTGATATTGTGAATTTTTAAGTGGTCTGATGTCAATGTGTAGCGAGACTCATCTAGCGGAACGCCATCGAGTGCCACGCTCACCAGGGTTAAGGTTTCACCATTGAGATTTAAATCAAAGTTGCTCGACATCGTAGCTGGATTCGGGCAAACATGCATGGTGTTAATGACACTTGTACTGTCAGCGTCAAGGTCAAATTCCAAGTGAACCGTCTTAATCAAATGAGAGGGTTCACGATAGTCATTGCGGAAGATTGTTTCTGCCATTTCTGTTCGCTTAATGTTGGCGCGGCAACGCAATGGTGCCGCTTTCAAAGCAATGTGTTTCTAGCGATTGTAGACAAATCCAAGGGAACCTGTCGTGCCCAGTATAAATACGTGACACTTTAAGAGATTTTGTGCCTAAAAGCGCCTACTATGTTCATTATGAGACGAGTGCAATCACAATGGCTTCGGGCGGAATGGTGGCGACGGCTCGCATACCAGGACGAAGGCCGTGACCTGCTTTGACAAAGCCAACAATGATGAGCCCCGAAGGTAATTGAATCGTGCATTCTCCGCCTTTGTCGTCTCGTTCAGTGCGAAGGACGACCCCTACGATTTCATTGTCTCGACGACGAGCATCAGTAGGATTATCAGCCGTAATGTCGACTGCCGTTGCTTTAGTGAGTGCTAGCACAGGCATCCCTTCACGTAAGCCGAGCAATTGCGAGGATTCCATCGTGCATGATGCACGCACTAAGTGTGTCTCATCTATGGAAAGAATTAAACGTACAAGCGCAGAACCAATTTTCATGGTTTTAATGACCGCTGGGAATTGATTACGCATAGAAGTTCGAAGGGAACTCGTGCCGATATTTTGAAGGGAAGGATTGTCGCGCAGTTTAAATTTTGACAACACCTCAGCGCGCGCACGTGTGAGTTCGTCGGCAATGTGTAGCACCTCTTTGCCAGTTGCAGTGAGTCGCGTGCCACCGCCATTGCTACCCCCGACGATTTTTTCAACCAGAGGCCCGCCCGCAATATTGCTTAAGGTTTCGATTGCTTGCCATGCGGCTTTATAACTTACTCCGGCACGGCGAGCGGCTTCAGAGATGGAACCAACATCACCAATTCGACGCAAGATATCGATGCGCTTATCGGCTAATTCGGACATATGCGTAGCAAGAATCGTCGGGTCGGCAATGGTTTTTTCCATCTAACTTACTCCTTGTGGTGGGTTGAAAAAAGCATAATGTTCCGCTATTCTTTGTTGGAATAACGAAACATTATCCTTAGTATCCAACATATCCTACCCTATCTTCTCTTCTAAAAAAGTCTGTCAATGAGACCAAGGAGATCATGATGAAAAAAATCGCTTTGATGTTGCTTTTAACAGGTGTGTCTGCTTCCGTATTGGCTGAAGATGTTCGTGTGGCTGTGGCCGCTAACTTCACGGCACCCATTAAGGAATTGGCTCCTGTCTACGAAAAGGCAACGGGTGATAAATTGGTTCTCTCGTTTGGTGCGACGGGTGCTTTTTATGCTCAGATTAAGAACGGCGCCCCTTTTGACATTCTCTTGGCTGCTGATGCTAAGACGCCTGCCAAGATGGTGACGGAAGGTCTTGGTGTTCAGGGCTCGACTTTTACCTATGCCATTGGCAAGTTGGTGGTTTGGTCTGCTGATGCCAACTTCATTATGGACGAAAAGTCTCTTGAAAACCCTGCGCTCAATAAGCTTGCTGTGGCCGATCCGCGTTTAGCACCTTATGGTGAAGCTGCCATGGAAACGTTGACGGCTTTGAAGCTTAAGGAAAAGCTCGAACCGAAGTTTGTCGTGGGCGGCAATATCGGTAAGACCTTCCAGTTCGTTAAGAGCGAAAACGCTCAGGCTGGTTTTGTAGCTTTGTCCCAGTGCTATAAGGATGGCGCTTTCACCTCTGGCTCGGGTTGGGTTGTTCCGCAGTCTCTCTATAACCCCATCTGTCAGGATGCTGTGTTGCTTAAACCAGGTGAAAAGAATGAAGGCGCGAAGCGTTTCCTTGAGTTCTTGAAGAAGAGCCCTGAGGCCGCTGCAGTGCGTGAAGCATTCGGCTACGGTTCTGCTCAATAAGCATGTGGTCAGCTGTTGACTGGACCCCTGTTTGGCTAAGCCTAAAGCTAGCGGGGGTTACAACAATCATATTGCTGTTGATTGGTTTGCCCTTGGCTTGGTGGTTAGCGAAGGGCAAAAGCGCGTTTTGTGCGCCTATTGGCGCAATGGTGACTTTGCCGTTGGTTTTGCCGCCTTCGGTTTTAGGCTTTTATATTCTGGTCGCATTGGGACCTCAAGGTCCGATTGGTCAGATCACAGAAGCGTTAGGACTCGGAACGCTCAACTTTACCTTTACGGGGCTTGTGATTGGCTCGGTGTTTTATTCCTTACCTTTCATGGTGCAACCTGTCATGACGGCTTTTGAAGCCATTGGCCCTAGACCCATGGAGGTCGCTTCAACATTACAGTGCCGTCCTATCGATGCCTTTTTCAGTGTCATTTTACCTTTGGCCAAGCCGGGCATTATCACAGGAACCCTGATGACTTTTGCTCATACGATTGGTGAGTTTGGTGTGGTTTTGATGATCGGTGGCAATATCCCTGGGGCAACTCAGGTGATTTCGACTGAAATCTATACGCACGTTGAAGCGATGGAGTATGACAAGGCACACTTTTTGGCATTAGGTATGCTGATCTTTAGTTTTTTGGTGCTTCTCGCGCTCAATTTGCTTAATCGACAGAAAATGGACGCTCAACGATGAGTGGTTGCGTAGAACTACAGTTAAGCCGTGGGCGAGATTTTTCGCTTGATGTCTCTTTTCAGATTCCGGATCATGGCATCACGGTTTTATTTGGTTCGTCAGGGTGTGGCAAGACAACGGTTTTGCGTTGTATGGCTGGGCTTGAACGCGCGCATGGTCGTGTGATTGTGTCCGATCATGTTTGGCAGGATGATGCTCAGCAAATCTTTGTGCCAGCTTGGCAGCGTCGTTTGGGATACGTCTTTCAAGAGGCGAGTCTTTTCGAGCATCTCAATGTCGTAGAGAACTTACGCTTTGGGTTAAAGCGTTCAGGCGGGCTCAAGAATCAAGAGCGTTTTACTGAGGCGGTGGATCTATTAGGGATAGGTCACTTGCTTCAGCGTCGTGTACAAGCCCTCTCTGGTGGTGAACGTCAACGTGTTGCGATTGCACGTGCGTTATTGATGACGCCGGATCTTATTTTGATGGATGAGCCCCTAGCGGCTTTGGACTGGCAACGTAAGCAAGAGATTTTGCCTTGGCTAGAACGCTTACGAGATGAACTCTCGGTGCCGATATTGTATGTCACCCATTCTGCTGATGAAATGGCTCGTTTGGCCGATCAACTGATCTGTTTTGATAACGGGCGTATTACAGCACAAGGGCCGTTAGAAGAGGTTCTGGTTGAGCGTTGGCCTGGGGCTGGGATTGATGGGGCGTCTGTCGTATTGTCTGGTGCGATAGATCAAAAGTCGTCCGAGTGGGGTACTTCAATTGTTTGTGTTGATGATGTGTCCTTTGAAGTGAGTGACGTCAGTCGAGAAATTGGCGAAGCTGTCCGTGTTCGTGTTTTGGCGAAGGATGTGAGTGTGGCGCTCGTTGAACCGCAACAAACCTCTATGCGTAACATCGTGCCTGCGACGATCACTGAAATGCGAGAAACTGGTCTGAGTCACATTATGTTGACACTTACGGCTGGTAAAGTGCGACTTTTAGCACACGTGACCAAGCACTCTGTTCACGAGCTTCAATTGAAGGTTGGCATGTCTGTCTTTGCTCAGGTTAAGGCTGTAGCGTTGATTGTGTAGAGTGTTTATCGAGATAAGTTAAACGTCTTAGACAACGTGAACTTTATGGAACAAAAAGGGGCATCGTGTTCAACGACGCCCCTTTATGTTACTTATTGCTTAGGGATTAGCAACGATCAGCGAGCTCAACAGCCTTACCAATATAGGTAGCAGGCGTCAGGGCCATCAGGCTTTCCTTGGCATCTGCCGGGATGTCAAGATTGGTGATGAAGGCACGCATCGTTTCAGGCGTGATGCCGTCCTTCCCACGGGTCAAGGCCTTCAACTGTTCGTACGGATGTGGAACGCCATAGCGACGCATAACGGTCTGAACAGCTTCAGCGAGGACTTCCCAAGCGTTGTCGAGGTCAGCAGCGATCACTTGTTCGTTAACCTGGAGTTTGCTGAGACCGCGCGTCAAGGCGTTGTAGCCGATGAAGCAATAGCCAAAAGCTACGCCAAGGTTACGGAGGACGGTGGAGTCCGTGAGGTCGCGCTGCCAACGGGAGATCGGGAGTTTGCCAGCGAGATGGTCGAGAACAGCATTAGCCAAGCCAAGATTGCCTTCAGAGTTTTCGAAGTCGATCGGGTTGACCTTATGCGGCATCGTGGAAGAACCCACTTCACCTTCACGCAACTTCTGCTTGAAGAAGTGCATGGAGATGTAACCCCAAACGTCACGGTCAAAGTCGATCAAGATCGTGTTAGCGCGTTCGATCTGATGGAAGAGTTCGGCCATGTAGTCATGCGGTTCGATCTGGATCGTATGGGTGTTGAAGGTCACGCCGAGACGTTCTTCAACAACCTTACGAGAATGTGCTTCCCAGTCGTAGTCAGGGTAGGCGATAAGGTGCGCATTGTAGTTACCAACAGCGCCATTCATCTTAGCGTAGATCTTTACATTGCGAATCGCTTCGATAACGCGAGCCAGACGAACTGCCACGTTAGCAAATTCCTTACCAACGGTCGTCGGGGAGGCCGTCTGACCATGGGTGCGAGAGAGCATCGGAATAGCAGCCCACTGGTGAGCAAAGGCAACAATGGTCGCATGGATCTTTTCAAGGTAAGCAGCGAGTTCTTCGCGACCACGCTTAAGCATGATGGCGTGACTCGTGTTGTTGATGTCTTCAGAGGTGCAAGCGAAGTGGACGAATTCGGCAGCCGTCTTCAGTTCTTCGTCGTGAGCAACCTGCCCCTTGATCCAGTATTCGACAGCCTTCACGTCGTGGTTGGTCGTCTTTTCGATTTCCTTGATGGCTTCGCAGTCAGCGAGAGAGAAGTTGTCAGCGAGGCCACGAAGGAAGGCCTTGCCGTGATCGCTCAGATGCGGAAGCTCAGCAAAGCCGGCTTCAGAAAGGCTGATGAGCCACTCGACTTCAACACGAACGCGAGCGTTCATGAAGGCGCATTCGGAGAAGATGTCGCGAAGCGCATCGGTCTGGCGGGCATAACGGCCGTCGATCGGAGAGAGAGCGGTAAGGGGATTCAGGTCCATGTCGGAAAACCTCGGTGAATAAAAAAATAAAAATGGTGCCCACTGCGTCTACACCTGATTGAGAATCGGCGGCGGAGCAGACTAAAAGTAATCTTTATATTTTAACAGTCATCCTCTACGCTGTCTGATGTAGAAGCGATTTTGTGTAAGAGTCTCTCTCATTAGTGGTCACAAGAAAGAGTGTAAAAAACTATGTTTGTCAAATCTTGCTCGATCTCGATCCTTTGGCGTCTCACACGTGTTTAGTGGTTTATTAAATGAGAATCATTCACATTTTGTTACTCTAGATAGGTATGGGCATGAAGAGAGCTGTTATTGTGTCTTCACCGATGGACAATGGGTTCACGTAAACGGTTGATGGCGGAATTATCCGCCACCATCTATCATGAACGAGGAAGGGGGCTCGTTCGCGATCAGTCTGCGTACGTCTTTTTGACGCCGACGATAGTCGATAAAAAACTGCAGCTGATCTGTCGCACCATAT
>JAHHRH010000051.1 GCA_020025915.1 Sutterella sp. | reverse complement strand
AGTGGCGTCTAAACCGCCGTTGTTAAAACTGTCTCACAAAGTGGGGATAGTTCAACATAATGCTTAGACGGGCGTTTTTTATGGCGCTTTGCTTTCTATTTCAGGCTTCAGCGCGTAAACTCAATAAATCACATCTATAAAAAGGTGTTTTCAATCGAACTCATCAAGACTCATAGCACTGATTCAATAAAAGAAAGCGAGAGACGGCATGAAACCTATCAAAAAATCGAAGAAGTTAGACAATGTGCTTTATGACATTCGAGGTCCGATCGTGGATCGCGCCAAAGAAATGGAAGCACAGGGGCAGCAACTCATCAAATTGAATATTGGAAACACAGCCCCCTTCGGTTTTGATGTCCCTGAAGAAGTTCAGCGCGACATGATTTTGAATCTCCCGAATTCTGCTGGCTATTCTGATAGTAAAGGTATCTTCGCCGCCCGTAAGGCTGTCATGCACTACACGCAGCAATTGGGCATCAAGGGTGTCACACTCGACGATATTTATTTAGGTAATGGGGCTTCAGACCTTATCGCTTTAGCGACGAATGCACTCTTAGATGAAGACGATGAACTCCTCATTCCGATGCCTGACTATCCACTTTGGACGGCAACAACGAGCCTCTCTGGCGGTAAGCCTGTGCACTACCTTTGCGACGAATCTAACGGTTGGCAGCCCGACCTCGATGACATTCGTAGCAAGATTAACGAGCATACCCGTGGCATTGTCATCATTAATCCCAATAACCCGACGGGGGCCGTCTACCCCAAAGAAACGCTCCTCAAGATCATTCAGATTGCTCGCGAGCATGACCTCATCATCTTCTCTGACGAGGTCTACGACAAGATTATTTACGATGACATCAAGCATACGGCCATCGCTAGCCTTTCGACCGACGTCCTCACGATCACGTTTAATTCGCTCTCGAAGGCCTACCGTGCCTGTGGCTATCGTGCAGGCTGGATGATCATCTCTGGCAACAAGCTGCTTGCCAAGGACTATATCACTGGTCTCAATATGCTGGCCAACATGAAGCTCTGCGCCAACGTACCGGGTCAGTGGGCCATTCAAACAGCCTTGGGTGGCTATCAGTCCATTAATGACTTAGTCGCCGAAGGCGGGCGCTTACGCGTACAACGTGACCTCGCTTGGGAACTCCTCACACAGATCCCTGGTGTCACCTGTGTGAAGCCGCAGGGGTCACTCTATATGTTCCCACGTCTTGATCCGAAGATGTACCCCATTGAGGATGACCGTGAGTTCTTTAAGCAGCTCTTAGAAGCGACACGCGTCTTATTAGTGCAAGGGACTGGTTTTAACTGGCCGCATCCAGACCACTTCCGTGTGGTCTTTTTGCCGCATGAAACGCAGTTGCGTGAAGCCATCGCCCGTATTGCGGACTTCTTAGCAGCCTATCGCGCGGCGCATGCAAGTAAAGCAAGCCAAATAAGCGCTTAACGGCCACAGAGACCTTAACGCCCGCAAGCATCAACGCTTACGGGCGTTTTTATCGGAGTAAATACTCTTACATTACGGAGCGAGTAACGCCTCTAATCGCGGCAATAGGGATCGACGGTAATAGTCTGTCTGCTCGTCGCCGTCAGGTAAACGTAAGAAAATCGCGCCCGCCTCTAAGGTATAACGAAAGTTCTTGACAGCCTCTTCACCGCCACGCTCGCCATTCACGATGGCGCTCTTGACGGTTGATACCACACCACGCGTAAAGCGATCGGCCGCTGCCCTAAAGAGCGTTAAATCACGATCTCCCTCTTCGACGGCAAAGGTCTCATCAGAGAGTGCCGTCCGGCACGAAGCGCGCAGGCGTTCTGCAAAGCGCTCTTTCATCAAAATAAAGTCTGCGCTCGACGCTGTGCCATAAGCGTCACTCAAGGCTTGCGCATTCTCTCTAAACTGAAGCGCAATCTCGTGACGAACAGAAGGCGACAGATGCGTCCACACCGAGGTTATTTCGCGTAAAGCGCCCACCAATTGATAGCTAGCGACAATCTGAGCAGCAAAAATCACGTCATCGACCTGAAAGGTGCGTGCAATTGTGCCAATGCCACCATCAAGAAAGGCCTTCCAACGACGAAAAAAAAGACGCTCTTCTTCGTCATTTTCAAAGACTTCACCTACTAATGCCAAAGGACTTGCAGCGTGTGCCTCAACGCGGTGATGCACAGCCTGAGAAAAGCGTTCAAAGCTAACCACCAACGTTTTAGCGTTACCCGTTTGCAATTCTTTATCGAAGCGCTCCATCCAAAGCGTTTGTTCTTGCGTCAGCATCTCCATAAGTGGTCGGCAACCACTCGGTAAAAATGATCTTGCGTGCTGCCAATCATTAAAGAGGCTCGTAGCGGCTTGGGTGATGCGATCCAAAGCTTCGTGGATTTCTTCCACAATTTTTACATCGTGTGTGGGGATGTTCATTTTTTTCGACGATTTGCTTGTGAGGCGGACCACGAACATAAAGTGCATCAGCGCCATCTTATTTGTCGTTGAGAGACTTAAGCGTAGCTCACTCTGCGCCCAACCTAGTCCGCGATGATTATTATTCTCAATAGTTTACGCCGATCACCAAAATCCGTAAAGTCAAGGAAAACTATTACCCTGATAAACAACTTCTCGTTAAACCTTAGGAGCGTGATCTTGACATAACAACGACTTTGTTGATCGATTTTTGAGCAGAAAACTGTTCATGATCACATGTTGACAAACAATAACGCAATTCAGTCATCTTCCAACTAAAATCCAAACCTTCAGTATATCTACGTACTCCAATTTCTTAAAAAATCATAAAAATGAATCACCTGTGATCTTTTATAGACAAAACCTCTCAAGCTAAGGACTTCCCCTATCCACTATCGCGTATTTTCCACAAGTTTGTTAGCATGAAGACGTTCAAAAAATTCGCGCTTTCGCATGTCTTTTTTGGGCCCGCTGGGAACATGACAAATTCCCGGCAGCCCGTCAACCAGCCAATTGATGGGTGAGCACGAGCGACGCCTTCCCTTTCACAACAGTCGTTCGTCCCGGGTCGTGTTCGGGTGAAAGACGAACACATAAATAGTCAACCTCACATGTTTATAGGCGTCTTGCTAGGCATTGCTGCGGGTGCTCTTTGGGGGCTCATCTATATTGCGCCCCTCCTTCTACCGCAGTACAACCCCGTGTTAGTTGCATTGGGCCGTTTTATCGCTTTCGGGCTGGTTTCTTTGCCCTTCATGTATGTATTACGTGAAGAACTGAAACAATTCAAAAAGCCCGACATCATAGAGTCCTTCCGTTTACCGTTTTTCGGTAACGTTATCTTCTATAGTTTGATCACAGTATGCATTCGTATGGCTGGTGCGCCATTAGCTGGGATGTTCATGGCTGTGATTCCCGTGCTTGTCGCCATTGTGGCGAACGTTCGCTATCAGCGAGAAGGACGCGGCCTGCCTTGGGGCGCCATTACTCCCCCACTCTTTATTATTTTCTTTGGCCTTGTGATGGCCAACTGGACTGAATTCCAATACATCACGTCTTCGGGCTCTAGTGGGCTTGAATTCTGGATTGGTGTAGGCTTTGGGATTGCCGCCGTGATTTCGTGGACTTGGTTCTCGATCATGAATGGCGAATGGCTCCTTGCGCACCCCAAACATAGTTCTGCTGCATGGACAGCCCTTCAAGGGGTTACGGTCTTACCGGTCGTACTTGTTGCCTTTGCCATCCTCGCTTGGGGCTTTGGTTGGATGGATACTTCAGTAAGTCTACTTGGCGAAACGCCCGTCCGCTTCCTCTTGGTGGCTCTCTTGATTGGAGTTTTGTGTAGTTGGGTCGCGATGCTTTTCTGGAACCAGATGAGCCAGCGCTTGCCTTCGGGGTTAGGCGGTCAGCTCATCGTCTTTGAAAGTATTTCAGCGGTGATCTATGCCTTGATTTGGCGAGGTGAATATCCGACCACCTCGATGGTGATTGGCTTTAGCATCCTGCTCGTAGGTGTGAGTTGCTCCCTCTACGTCTTTGGTAATTCCCCCGCGGAACGCGCCAAGAAGCTCGGTAGCAAAACCTTGCCGCCCAAAAAACCTTCTCAGCGCCAGCTGCGTGCTGTTCAAAAAGCCAAACAAAAAGCTGCTCAGCAAACCATCGAACAAAATCAAAATGTTTGATCAGTTAACGAAGATCAAAGCAAATTTGAGAGTTTTCGGCGTTTAATCGATAAATTCGATATTCCACTGGCTGATGTCCGTAGGCCATTGAAATACGTGCAAATCTTAAAACGGGCATTGGATCGGGGACATGTAGCATCGCTGCGAGCGTCCCCGTGACGCATTCATAGCGCACAGCGCAGTGTTGGCTCGTAATCACGACGCCCAATTCTCGCGCATAGAACTTATAGATCGAATCTTCAGGTCGGCAGCATTGGTTGTATCGTGCTGCTGTAAATTCTGCAAAGACACTAGGCAACAAAAAGAGTTCATCAGAGGCCGCAATCTTGTCGCCGTCTAGCGTCTTTTTCATCATGTGCCTTACGACATGAATGATCTCTTGCCCTTCACGAATTCCTAAGCCCGCAGCCGCTTCTGCTGGCGCTAGTTCACGCGTCACAGAAATGAGGCGCCGATAATCAAAGCGAGTACTCCCATCTAACGATTCAAAGGGTTGAAAGCGATTACCTTCGGCCGTGTTTTTGAGCGTGGCCGCATAAGTACCCGACCCTTGATGACGAATCAAGGCACCTTCTTCAACAAGTAACTCCACAGCACGACGTAAAGTGCCCAAAGAAACCCCTGTATCTTCAGCCAATTCCGTTTCGGTAGGTAAGCGGTCGCCAGGCTTCCATTCGCCTTCACGGAGACGTTCAACCAAGATATCTCTTACTTGTATATATAAAGGACTGCGCGTCGCTGTGTGAATAGCGGCTTCATGGAGCGTTGTCATTTTCCTGTTCTCGGTGTTAATGCGCAAAGTGAACCAAATTCATTCAAATTCTAAATGAATTTCAGCTGTAGGCATCAGGACCTTTTGTTGTGTGGGGCGTTTTTGTCTCGTTTCTGACACAATGAGCGTGAGCTAGAAGATTGTTACGGCCTCGCCACTCATGTCAAGATTCGTTACAATGGAGCGATTCACTCTACGATTTCGCCTACAATACGCGCACAGTTATTGAGGATTCACTATGCGTCACCGCCTACTTTTTACTTTAATTCCTGCGTGCCTTTGTGCTTATGTTAGCAACGTCGCGGCCATTGAAGCCATTCCTGAATCGTGTTTAAAGTGCCGTAAAGCCAAAAATGACGCGAGCTTCGTGACGTGTCTCTACGACTGCCTTAGTGACCTTGACCGTATTGAATCTGATCCGCCTGCCATTGGTTTAAAACCCATGAAGCCCAATCAACCAGGCGCAACGAAACCTGGCCAAATCCCTACGATTGAAGGCTGGCACCTTAAAGAGCGGCCTGACGCCCCCAAAGGCAAAGCCATTCGTACGGCTGAACTCAAAAGTACCACGGTCATCAACACCTTTTTTCATGAGCGCATCCAACCACAATTAGTACTTGCCAAAGAGCGCGGTGAAGCCATTCGTCTCTTTGTTGACGTCAATCCCGGTACGATTGAGGGTTTTAACGACCGTGTATTGATTCAATTTGATGATCATCCAGCCAAGGCGCTGCCACTACGCACCGTTTGGAGTGGCCATGCCGTCTACTTGGATAACAAAGACCTCTGGAAAGCCGCTCGCGACGCCAAGAAATTCTCTATTCGTCTCCCGATCTTTGGCCTATTTGAGCAAACTTTCGAGTTTGACCTCAAAGGCATCAAGAAAGCCACTCGTTGGTTGAATCACGCTGACGACGAGCATGCATAAAGATGATTGACGAACTTTTTTTGAAATCCCACGCCGAAGACCACAGCGTCCACGGCTCTTTTTTGGTAGCTAGCTCAACCCTCTGACCATATTCACAGCCAAATCTTTGTACGCAATCATTAATCGATTGCCCATTTGAATCAGTTCACTCTTGGGAAAGCACCTGACGTTCAACTTGTTCAACGTGAGGTGCTTTTTTCCTTTTGCGCTACAAGAAACGCTTTTTTGAGAATTTTTCTCGCACTCTTAACACGGATCAAAGAAAGGGCACTCGAAAACACCTAAAATGGACTAATTTTATTTTAGTCAATAAAATATCCCCCTACAGAACATGAAACGATCCGACCTTTGCGTGGTTGTCGTCATCTATGCCGTCGCCATCGCTTTCTTTCTTATGACGATTGAACTCCCAGAAGAAGCGCAGACCTATCCCACTGGTCTCATCATTACGCTCGCTGGTCTCAATACGCTCTTTTTACTTCAATGCATGATCAAAGCCTATCGTGCTGGTAGCCTTACTTTCAAGAATGACTTTCTTGACATCTTTAATGGCTTTCAAGCTACACAATTTTTTGTTGTGTGTGGTGGATGTGCGCTCTTTTTGATCATGATGTACACGATCGGCTACTACGTTGCCAGCGCCATTTATCTTGTGGCAACGCTCTACTACTTTAAAGTGCGCGTACAGTGGATTGCGTTGACGCTGGCCACTTTGGTGGCGCTTATCTACGCGGTCTTTACCGTCTTCCTCAAAGTGCCCCTGCCCACAGGCATCTTGTTTGGTTAAAGGAGCCGCATCATGTTAGATACCCTTTCGCTTATGGGAGCGGGTTTTTTAAATGCTCTGACGCCCTTTAACCTTATCGCCATGTTTATCTCGACTGCACTCGGGATTACGATTGGGTGTTTGCCAGGGCTATCAGCAGCCATGGGCGTAGCGCTTTTGCTACCGATAACGTTCGGGATGGATCCTGCGACCGGTTTAATCGTCCTTGGTGGCATTTATTGCGGTGCCATTTTTGGTGGCTCGATCAGTGCCATTTTGATTCATACCCCAGGGACTCCTGCCTCTGCCGCTACAGCCATTGAAGGCTATCAGCTGACCTTACGCGGTCAAGCTGCTCGCGCCCTATCAGTCGCTTGCTTTGCGTCTTTTGCTGGCGGGCTTTTGAGTTGTCTTTCGCTCTACTTCTTGTCGCCCGTCTTGGCTGAACTTGCCATGCAGTTTAAGAGCCCTGAATACTTCTGGCTCTCCATCTTTGGCTTGACTGTGATTGCTGGTGTTTCGTCAAAGTCTTTGCTTAAAGGCTTGATCTCGGGCGTATTGGGACTTCTGCTTTCGACCATCGGCATGGATCCTATGGAGGGGGTTGAGCGCTTCATGTTCAATCAACCGACGCTCTATAACGGTATCAACGTGACCTGCGCATTGATTGGTCTTTTCTCGATGTCACAAGTCTTGATCCTTGCCGAAAAGCGTATTGTTGAACGCGCGCGTGCCGTCAAATTCAGTCGCTTAGGTATTTCAGGAAGTGACCTCAAACGCGTTACGCCCATCGTGACGCGCTCCTGGATCATCGGTAACTTGATTGGCATTTTGCCGGGTGCCGGTGCCTCCATTGCTTGCTTTATGGGCTACAACGAAGCAAGGCGCTTCTCTAAACATAAAGAAGAATTTGGTAAGGGTTCAATTGAAGGCGTGGCAGGTTCTGAAGCCGCCAACAACGCCGTGACAGGTGGCTCGTTGATTCCGACCTTGACGCTTGGCATTCCTGGCGAAAGCGTGACCGCAGTTTTGATGGGCGGGCTCATTATTCATGGGTTGCAGCCTGGCCCTGAACTCTTTACGACTTATGCCGGGATGACCTACACGTTCTTCGCTGGGTTTGTCCTTGTGCAATTCTTTATGCTTGCCATCGGCTTAGGCGGTTGCCGCGTCTTTGCGCAGATTGCTCGCCTTTCTGACGCCATCTTAATTCCATCGATCTTTATTTTGTGCGTGGTCGGCTCTTACGCCATTCACAACAACTTCGTTGAAGTCGTGATCATGGTGATTTTTGGGGTCATCGGATACTTTGTTCGTAAATTCGGACTCAATGCCGCCGCTATGGTGCTCGGTCTCATTTTAGGTCCCATCGGTGAAAATGGCCTTCGTCGTTCGTTGTTACTCTCAGACGGCGACTGGACCGTGCTCTTTTCGACCCCCATTTGTTGGGTGATGGTTGGCCTCTGTGTCTTTGGCGTGCTGAGTCCCTTATTGATGGACCGTCTTGAAAAGAAGGTTCAATCCGACGCAAGCGGTCAAACAACTAAATAATTACTTGGCGTTGAGAGATTCAGACTTTGACGAGCCTGTCTCCACTCACGCAGCGTTTTCTTCCAGATCCAAGGAGATTGCCCATGAACAAAAAACTTATTGCGCTTTTCGCCTCCGCAGCCATTGGTTTACCCGGTCTCGCCATGGCTTGGGCTCCAACGGCTGACATCAATGTCGTCGTTGCTTATAAAGCCGGATCTGGTACGGATACGGGCGCACGTTTACTCGCCATGGAAGCTGAAAAATATGTTGGCAAGACGCTGATCATCAACAACCTGCCTGGCGCTGATGGTAAGATCGGTTGGACGCATCTCGTAAACGCCAAACCTGATGGTCACACAATTGGTTTTATCAACCTTCCAACCTTTACAACGCTCGCAACGCAACCCAATGCTCCGTTTACGACAGCTAAGGTGGTGCCGATCGTCAACCATTTGATGGAAACCTCGGTGGTGGTTGTACGTGCTGACAGTCCCTACAAGACCATGAAGGACCTGGTGGACGCCGCTAAAGCCAAGCCCAATCTTCGTGCTTCGACAAACGGCATGAAGGCCTCGAACCATACGGCAGCCCAGTTGCTCGCAAAATCTGCTGGCTTCAAATATAAGGCGATTCCTTATGGCGGCACCGCTGACCAGTTGCTTGCGCTTCGTCAGGGTGAAGTGCAATTTAGTTGTGCCAAGGTGGCCGACATTGCGAAGCTCGCTTCGGGTGACAAGGCTGAACTTCGCGTCTTGGCTGCATTTGACACGAAGCGCTTGGCTGAATTCCCTGACGTGCCGACGCTCGGCGAATTGGGTTACTACCCAGACTGGTACGGTTCTGCCCGCGCCATCGTGGCACCAGCTGGTACACCTGACGACGTGATCAAGTTCTACGTCGACGCTTTCAAGAAGACGATGGAAGATCCTGCAAGCATCGAACAGCATAAGAAAGCTGGTCTCTCGATGAGCTTTATGGATAACATCGAACTTGGTGAACTCATCAAGAAGCAGGAAGTCTTCTGCCGCGACGAAATCTCGAAGCTCTACAAATAATCACGTTCTTTGATTAGTCAAACGGCCACTTTCTGGGGATAGTTCATTCCGTATTGGGAGTGGCCGTTTTTCTTTATGTCGATTTCGTTTCGTGGAGTGCTTTGCCTTGACCGTAGGCATAAGCATGTTTGCGTTTAGCGTCATCCGTGAGCGAGTTTTGGTCTTGAACCCTCAGCGCTTCAAGATAATTAATGAAGTCGAGCGACTCATCCAAAGCTTGTGAGACAACGTCTAAAAAGAAGCCAAACCAGTCGTCATAAGCGGCGTGCTCACGCACAGCATTCAAATATCCAAGATAGGTCTCACGATGCGCAAAGAGTACACTCGAGATCGGCAAATAGAATGTCGAGATCACACCTTCTTGCATCAAAAAGAGCAATATTAATAAACGTCCTCTATGGCTATTGCCATCAGAAAACGGATGGATCATCTCAAACTGAAATTGCCGTTCTCTCCGTCGTGAACAGCGGTAATTCTCTACTGTGTCAGTAGCTTGCGCTACTAATCACTTCGGTGGATTCCTGCTGCTGATTCGGGTCGGCTTTTTAGACCGACCCGAATTC
>JAHHRH010000050.1 GCA_020025915.1 Sutterella sp. | reverse complement strand
ACCTTTTTGATAAGGTGCCGCGTCAAATCCGATCTATCCAGACCTTCCTTAATTTTCAAAATTTATTCTATTTTTTCTTTAACGCGAAAAGCGCAATTTCTGCAGGTACACCAAGGCGAATAGGAAATCCATTCCACAATCCTGAACCAGGATGCACATACATCACAGCCCGGTTAAGCTGATACCAACCTCGAACAAACATATGGTTCAGAATCGCAACACCTTTGTCTAAGCCATAGAGCTGACCACCGTGAGTATGTCCTGAGAGTTGCACATCAAAGCGCACCGCATTGTCATAGTCATTGGCATATTTAGGTTGATGAGATAGCAAAATTCGAAGACCATTCTCTGGCGCCTTCTCAAAAGCTTTCACAGGATCTGGCAACGTCCGTCCATAACGACGTCCCCAAGGATCAGTAACGCCACCAATCGTTAGCGTCGCACCATCACGATGTAGCGTAATGCAATCATTACGAAGAACCGTCATTCCTAAGGTCGGCAGCTTTTTCATCCATCCTTCATAATCAACGTAATGCTCATGATTACCTTCTACAGCAATCACACCATAAGGTGCCTTCAATTTTGCGAGCGGCGCAACGTCCTTATCACGTGCCGTAACCTTACCATCGACAATATCGCCTGTAATCACTATGAGATCGGGATGTAAAGCATTAACCTTTTCGACCAAAGCGGCCATATGAGGCTCGCGTAGAAGTGCTGAAGCGTGTAAGTCAGAGAGCTGCACAATACGAAAGCCTTCAAAAGATTTGGGGCAATCTTTAATCGGCAATGTCATCTCGTGGACGTCAGGAACCTTGATCCCTTCTCTGACACCAAGTATTGCTAAAGTTGCTGAGGTTAGCGTCATGCCTAATGCGACGCGCTTATCTTTTTGCACAAGTTGATGCACACGCTCGCCAGTTCGTCCTGCCAACACTGAAGCAAAAATGATCACCTCTCGACAAAGCGTCAAAAGTGCGAGCAAAAATAACGTAAACGTCGCGCCATTCCCTAAAATCAAAACCCAAGCAGGAACCTCAGGACTAGTTAAACCACCCAAAAATATGGTTGTCGCTGCAGGAAAAAGCGCAACCAATATCGTTACGATCAATCCGCTCAATTTAAATAATTGTGAGACGCGAAGTGGAAACCAGAATCGCCAAATCACCCATAGTGCACAAAGGGTATAAAAAATGGTAAATCGCACGACGTATATCCTCCTATAAATCGTCACACTGTCATTCTATCGAATGATCTTGTTACGACTTCTGCTTCACACAAGGCGGTACAATTCCAAACAAATCAATCTTCAATCCAATCGATAAGTGCCTCACCAGCAGTCGCTTCCATCATTCGATCGGAAAAACTTTGTGCCCGAGGTTTAGGAATTTCGACTTCAAAGGTCGCGTCAAAACGAAAGTCTGAGGTCAATACTCGCCCTTTGGCTTCAGCCAAAAAATGCTGAAAGTCTGAGACTTGATGCGGCTCGATCGACACCACAAAACGTTGCATATCTTCACGCAATACGACAGGTAAACTGTCTAATCCCTGTTTGACCGAACCCTGATAGGCTCGTACTAAACCACCTGTTCCTAAGAGCGTCCCGCCAAAATAACGCGTCACGACTGTTGCGATTTCACCCACCCCACTGTGAAGTAACACGGTTAGCATAGGGCGACCGGCTGTCCCTTGAGGCTCGCCATCGTCACTCGCGCCCACTTGCGCCGTATCTTCTGGCGCACCCGCATTAAAAGCCCAGCAGTTATGCGTTGCCGTTGGGTGTTCAGCGCGAATCCGCTCAATAAACGCTTTGGCTTCCTCAACACTCGACACACGAGCTATCGACACAATAAAACGAGAACGACGCACTACATCTTCTTCACGATGAATTTCGTCAGGCGCCAAATTTGGAACTAAATAATCTGTCATCTCTCTAAGTCATAAAACAAAGGCGCGGGCCGAAGGGATCTATCCGGCAACCGCGCCTTAATTTAAAGCATTGCTACTATTACTTCACCAACAATTGAATCCACAACATGATGAATGTGGCGGCAGGAAGCACTGGCAAAGAGGCATCCATACGGTCAAAGAAACCACCATGACCAGGCAAGAGATTAGATGAGTCTTTAATGCCGACTAAACGCTTCAACATGGATTCCCACAGATCCCCTGCAATAGATAAGGCAACTAATAGGGCTAGCGTTGCAATACCCCATAAGAAACCTGCATTATCAAAGAGATAATTGGTAAAGACATTCTGCTGTGTACAGAATACATAGGTGAGTGCGAAGAAGATGATCACAATCACATAAGCACCAAACGCCCCTTCAATCGTCTTTTTGGGAGAAATCGCAGGAGCCATCGGATGCTTACCCCAAGCACGACCACAAAAATAAGCAGAGATATCAGCCCCCCACACAATCAGAAGGACTGATAAGACTAAAATCCAGTCCCCCGTTTCGTAGAGCCACAAAAGAGATAGATAAGCAGCTGGTACAAAAGTGACTGCCGACCATAAGCACTGGCGCTGACTCACCTTGAAGCCAGTCTGACGATGAAATAGTTCGGCAAAGAAAATAACGAACCAAGCTACCATGATGACGCCGTTCACCAAGAAAAGGAACAGAGCCATCCTGTCGAGCGCCCCAGCCCAATAAAGTGAGAACTGCACAATCATTTCAACAGCGGCGACCAATAACGCAGGACGTGGACCTAAGCCACCAATACGTAACCACTCAAAGAGAGTTGCGCCAAAGGCCACAGCCATAACTCCCGCAAATGCCAGAGGACCGATATAAATCGATAGCGTGAGAACGATCAACAGCACAACTGCGGTGATAACACGCGTGAGTAACATTATTAAATAACCTCCGGTTAGCCTCTGGCCAACACGTCTTTTCTTGAAATTTAATCAACAAGTCACAAAAGCGACACTTATTGCGCCATTTTAACGAAAGGAAGCTTTTCTGTGTCTTAATCTTACCTATTACAGGGACAAGTCAGCACCATTTTGCACCTGCTCACTCGTGCGACCGAAACGGCGTTCACGACGCACATACCATGCCAAAGCATCTTCTAAGTCTTTCGCATCAAAGTCAGGCCAAAGACGCTCCGTGAAATAGATTTCTGCGTAGGCACTTTGCCAAAGTAAAAAATTCGAAATACGACACTCGCCCCCTGTACGAATCAAGAGATCCACATCAGACACAGTCAAATACTTGGAGAGGTTCTCAGGTGTCACATCTAAGCCAGCATCGATCACTTGCTGCGTCGCCTGACACACATCCCATCGACCGCCATAATTGGCCGCAATCACCAACTCCATATTGGTGCCATTAGCTGTAGCCCGTTCATTGGCTTCAATAGCCGCTTTGACACTATCAGAAAAAGCCGTTCGATCGCCAATCACACGCAACCGAACACCAGCGTTAGCTAACGGCTCAGACCAACGATGAAGCGCCTGAGCAAAGAGCTTCATCAACATGGCCACTTCTGGCGCAGGACGTGCCCAGTTTTCACTTGAAAAAGCAAAGACTGTCAGACGTTCAATACCTAATCGCGCCGCAGCCCCCACGATCCGATTTAGCGCCTCGACCCCTTGACGATGCCCCTCAGCTCGTGGCAGTAGGCGTTTTTTGGCCCATCTTCCATTGCCATCCATAATGATGGCTACATGAGCAGGTGTTTTTGGGTGAGACATACAACCTTTTCCATTCAATGAAGCAAATCAGCAAGCCAATTCAGTATTCTACTTGCCTCACGAGCATTACAAAAACAATAAAAACCTGCAGATCACACAACAAGGGGTCTGCAGGTTTTTGCAATGAATTCTTGACGTCAATTAGACCGTCATGATTTCCTTTTCTTTTTCAGCGACGACCTTGTCGACTTCACCGATATAACGGTCAGTAATCTTCTGAACTTCGGTTTCGCCACGACGCTGATCGTCTTCACTGATTTCCTTATCCTTGCAAAGACGTTCGATATGCGTATTTGCGTCACGACGGAGATTACGAACAGCCACCTTGGCGTCTTCGCCCAAGCCCTTCACGACCTTCGTCAATTCGCGACGACGTTCTTCCGTCAGCGGAGGCAACGGCACACGAATCGTGTCACCGCTCGTCGCAGGATTCAAACCGAGATCAGAATTACGAATCGCCTTTTCAACAACGGCGATCATACCCTTTTCCCACGGCTGAACCGTCAACGTACGGGCATCACCCACACCAACCTGAGCAACCTGATTGATCGGAGTCGGACAACCATAATAGTCTACCATCACGTGGTCAAGAAGACCCGTCGAAGCACGGCCCGTACGAATCTTCGTGAAATCTTCACGAAGCGTTTCGATGGTGCGGCCCATCTTATGTTGGGTCTGGCTGATGATTTCAGCAACAGTCATGTTTAGCTCCTGAAAGGATTTCCGCACGGTCCCTTGTGGACGGGCAGAAAACGCATCGGCACACTTGCCGACGTTGAAATAAAAAATGAAAAGAGCCTGCCGGCCATCAAGGTCTTGCAGGCTCACGGCTACCTTATATTGTAGCGAAACAATTAGGAATGAACGAGCGTACCTTCTTGTTCACCGAGCACAACGCGACGTAGAGCACCCTTCTTATTGATATTGAAGACCTTGATCGGCAGCCCCTGTTCACGGCAAAGGGCAAAAGCGGTGGCGTCCATTACCTTAAGGTCAGACTTCAGGGCTTCATCAAAGGTGATTTCGTCGAACATCGTTGCCGTCGGATCCTTCTTCGGGTCAGCCGTATAGATTCCATCAACCTTCGTTGCCTTGATCACGATTTCAGCACCGATTTCGGCACCGCGAAGCGCAGCCGTCGTATCGGTCGTCATAAAGGGATTACCCGTACCTGCAGCAAAGATCACCACACGCCCCAAACGAAGATGACGCAAAGCCTTACCACGGATATAGGGTTCTGCCACCTGTTCAATATTCAGAGCAGACTGCACACGCGCTTCAACACCGCTATTACGGCACGCATCCTGAAGAGCCATGGCATTCATCACCGTAGCGAGCATACCCATATAGTCGCCCGTCGCACGGTCCATACCCGTAGCCCCCAAAGCAACGCCACGGAAGATATTGCCACCACCAACAACGATACCGACTTGAACACCAAGTTCAACAACACTCTTAACTTCTTCAACCATGCGAGCAAGCACAGTACGATTGATGCCGAAGCTATCTTCACCCATCAAGGCTTCGCCAGAAAGCTTGAGAAGAATGCGCTTGTAAGCAGGCTTAAGTGCCGTATCTGCCGTCTGATCCATATCGTCACTCCGAAATGAAATTATCGTTGTCATCTATCCTCAAGCCATATGATGTCTATGTCTGCATACGACCTGGGCAAAATTGCTTAATTATAAGCTAATCCAATTTATTCTGAAAAATATTTCTCATCGTAGTCTCCTCCCCTAAAGACGAGAAAGGCAACCATTGAAAACTCATTGGTTGCCTCTTCATATTTTCACATCAACGTACACTCATTTAAAGCTTAGTTGATCTTGAATCCACGCTTACGAGCGAAATGAACCGTCGCGTCAATAAAGCCCTGCTTGCTACCGCAGTCAAAGCGTGTACCTTCAAAGCGATGCGCAAACGTCGGTATTTGATCCAATGAAGCTGCGATCGCATCCGTCAGTTGAATCTCACCACCAACGCCAGGTTTGACCTTTTCAAGATAGTCAAAGATTTTGGGCTCAAAGACATAACGACCGATCACGGCCATACGAGATGGTGCAACCTTGGGATCAGGCTTTTCAATAATCCCGCGCATCTGGCTCGTCTGGCACCCCTGATCGTCCACGCTCACAATACCGTACTTATTCGTGTCTTCTGGCGCAACATCTTGAACTGCAATAACAGCCCCGCCACCTTGCGCTTCACGAACAGCCGTCAACTGTCCAATCCCAGAATTTTCGGCATCAATCAAATCGTCGGGCAGAATCACAGCAAAAGGCTCGCTACCGACCACTGGCTTAGCACACAATACGGCATGCCCCAAACCGAGCGGTTGAGGCTGACGAACATACACGCATTTAACGCCGGCAGGGACAATATTACGAACTAGCTCTAACAAATCGTCCTTACCCTTTTCTTCAAGTTCACGCTCAAGTTCAGGGTAATAATCAAAATGGTCTTCAATCGCGCGTTTAGTACGCCCAGTCACAAACACCATTTCTTTAATGCCCGCCGCGACAGCTTCAGCTACTGCATATTGAATTAAAGGCATATCAACGACTGGCAACATTTCCTTAGGCATGGCCTTGGTCGCCGGAAGGAATCGAGTTCCCAAACCACTCACAGGAAAAACAGCTTTACGAACGGGCTTCATGTCACTACCACACATAAATCAAAAGAAAGATAGGCACTGGTGATTAAACATCAAATGCCGAATATTAAATGACTGTTCATAAGGCTAGCACGATCACCCTAGAATCGCCAACTATAAGAAAACTTCCACACGGTTAGATACTTTCTGTCACAGAGCGCATTTTCTCGAGTGACACTAAAGAAAAAGGGACACCCTTCAACAGAGTATCCCTTGATCTTTTCTTTGTGGTCAACGAAAGCGTTTACCCACAAAAGCTTCGATTACTGCTGAGCAGCAGCCATCTGAGCGGCAACTTCAGCGGCGAAGTCGTCAACACGCTTTTCAATGCCTTCACCGACAACGAAGAGCGTGTAGCCAGCAATCTGAGCGCCAGCGGCCTTAACGAGTTCACCAACGGACTTCTTGTCGTCCTTAACGAACGGCTGGTTAACAAGCGTCACTTCCTTGAGGAACTTCTTAACCGTACCTTCAGCGATGCGTTCGAGCATAGCTTCCGGCTTGCCAGCTTCGCGAGCCTTTTCGATAGCGATACGACGTTCAGATTCGATCTGAGCGGCATCGATACCAGATTCGTCGAGAGCCTTCGGCTTGGAAGCAGCGATGTGCATAGCGACGTCGTGGGAGAGTTCCTTGGTGCCGCCAATCATGTCAACGATCACACCGATCTTGGAACCGTGAACGTAGGAGTTGAGTTCACCCTTGGCTTCGATACGGGAGAAACGACGGAACGTCATGTTTTCGCCGATCTTACCAACGAGAGCCGTACGAACGGCTTCGAGCGTCGTGTCACCGAGCTTGCAAGCAGCAAGCGCTTCGATGTCAGCCGGATTCTGTTCAGCAACAAGGCGAACAGCGTCAGCAGCCATCTGAAGGAATTCCGGATTCTTGGCAACGAAGTCGGTTTCGGAGTTGACTTCGAGGATGGCGCCAAGCTTACGATCGTCAGAGAGGTAAATGGCGACGACGCCTTCAGCAGCGATACGAGCAGCAGCCTTAGAGGCCTTGTTGCCGAGCTTCACGCGAAGGATTTCTTCGGCCTTGGCCATGTCGCCATCAGCTTCCGTGAGGGCCTTCTTGCATTCCATCATCGGGGCGTCCGTCTTGACGCGCAGTTCCTTGACCATCGCGGCGGTAATAGCAGCCATGTTCAATCTCCTAGAGTTTCTATAAAAGTTGCGAATTCAAATTAAAGAAAGGGGGTGACAGTACTGTCGCCCCCTTCTTCCGTCAATACCTAACGGGGTGAAAGGGTTCGACCTCGTCAGGACTGACCTTTTTTGGACAGAGTAGCGGTTTCCTCTCTACTGAACGGTCGACATTGTAAAGGATGTTGACCATCAAGGCGAGAGAAATTCCGCATCAACCGAAGTTAGGCAGCGGGCTGTTCTTCGGTTTCAGCCACTTCGACGAATTCGTCGGCAGCTTCGACGATTTCCGTCTGGCTGTCAGCACGACCAGCGAGGATGGCGTCAGCGATGCCACGGGCGTAGATAGCGACAGCCTTAGAGGAGTCGTCGTTACCCGGAACAACGTAATCAACACCAGCCGGAGAGTGGTTCGTGTCAACGATAGCGATGACAGGGATGCCGAGCTTGTTGGCTTCCTGGATGGCAATCTTGTGATAGCCAACGTCAACGATGAACAAGGCGTCCGGCAAAGCCGTCATGTCCTTGATACCACCGATGGATCTGTTGAGCTTTTCAACATTGCGCTGGAAGTCAAGCGCTTCCTTCTTCGTGAGGTTAGCAGCCGTACCGTCTTCGAGCTGCTGTTCCATGTCCTTGAGACGCTTGATCGTGCCGCGCACCGTCTTGAAGTTGGTGAGCGTACCACCGAGCCAGCGCTGGTCAACCCAGCAGCTACCGCAGCGCTGAGCTTCAGCAGCGATGATTTCGCGGCCGCCGCGCTTGGCGTCAACGAAGAGGATCTTGCCGCCCTGAGCGGAAAGCTGACGGGCAAACTTGCAAGCTTCTTCGAACTTGGCAACAGTCTTTTCGAGGTTGATGATGTGAATCTTGTTGCGGGCACCAAAGATGTACTGACCCATCTTCGGGTTCCAGAAACGAGTCTGGTGACCGAAATGGCAACCAGCTTCAAGCATTTCACGCATGCTGACCATGATTTAATTCTCCAAGGTTTAGAGTCTGACACGTTCTGCTCGTTGAGTATCGACCAATCGACACAGCACCTCGGTGCAAAACGTGCGCTAATTGAACCCGGGACCGACCAAGGTACACCGGGCATATGAAAATTCCAATGAGACTTAACCCATTAGATCTGAAAGCGCTCGATTATACGCAGAGCACTCTAGTGACGCAAGCCTAAAAGACAGAATATTTCAGTAATCATTCATTTTTATTGCGAAGCATCTTGACGAACAAGCCATCAAACGTTCAGCACACATCGCTTTGTTGGTGTACTATCGCAGAGACAAGCGATGGTTAGTCCGGATTTGGATTAACTTCGCCATTCTTTTTGAATCACGATGGATTTCTGACTTCAACATGGCCATTGCAATTAAAACTGCTGAAGACATCGCTGGCTTACGTATCGCCGGTCGTCTTGCCGCTGAACTGCTCGACTATTTGACGCCTTTTGTTAAACCGGGTATCACGACGGCCGAACTAGACAAATTAGCTTACGACTACACTGTTCACGTTCAAAAGTGTATTCCTGCCTGCCTCGGCTACCAGCCCGAAGGTATGACACCCTATCCTGCAACGACGTGTATTTCTGTCAACCATGTCGTTTGCCACGGCATTCCTGGTCCCAAAAAACTTAAGGCGGGTGACATTGTCAATATTGACGTGACTAGCATTAAAGACGGCTACCACGGTGACACATCTCGTATGTTCGTCGTTGGTAAACCTACGATCGCTGGCAAGCGCCTTTGCGACCTCGCCTTTAAAACGATGTGGGCTGGCATTGATGCGGTCCGTCCAGGTGGCACCTTTAACGACATTGGCAAGGCCTGTCAGGCTTTTGCTGACCAAAATGGCGTCTCTGTGGTGCGTGATTATGGCGGTCACGGCATTGGTCGTGTTTTCCATGAAGAACCCCACGTTCATCACTTCCCGATCAATCATCCCACCCCGGTCTTTAAGCCAGGCATGGTCTTTACAATTGAACCGATGGTCAATGCTGGTCGCTACGGTGTTACGATGTTGGGTGACGGTTGGACCGTTGTCACGCGAGACCGTTCACTCTCTGCTCAGTGGGAACACATGGTGCTTGTCACAGAAACGGGTTATGACGTACTGACAGTCAGTAAGGGTACGCTCCCACCGCCAGACTTCGTCAAGGGTTGGAAGTTACCTGAAAACCTCTAAACGCATATCGCATTGATGAGCCGCTTGTCCATTGGATAGGCGGCTCTTTTTTCAGTGCGCCTAGCATGGGCGCGTTCTAATGGGTGAAAGTCCCGAGCGC
>JAHHRH010000005.1 GCA_020025915.1 Sutterella sp. | reverse complement strand
TCAGTGGACTTTCACCACATAAACACACGTGCGCCGCTGGGCGCACCAAAAAAAAGCGCTCGATCCAAAATCGAATCGAGCGTTGTGTAAAGACGTGGGACTACCAGTTCCCACTAAACATTTGGAAGAGGGTCACTATTCAATCACGCCGGCCTCAGGCTTGATCTAAGCGGGTTACCGCGGGGCTTCCCTTTCCTTGAGATCAATATTACTGCGGCTTTGTGTGAGAGTGTTTAAGGTGCGGCTAAGATAGCTAGCAATATGATCAGAAGTTGATTAAACGCAAATAATTCCCTTGCACCTAAGGGAATTTTAAGCTGGAAGTAGTTTATAAGTGACGAAATTTTAAGAGAAGCATAAGGCATGCTTAGTGGGTGTCACAGAATTGTCATAAGAGCGTCATGTGGATGTTAACCTAGGGGCACATACTTGGCCCTATCTATAGGAGAAGAGCACTTATAGATACTTTTAATACTGTAAATAGGATGAATTCCATGATGCTTAATGGACGTTTTTCTCGTCGTCATCTTGTTGGTTTAGCTGTGACGGCTTGTGTGTTTGGTACGAGTATGAGTGCCATGGCTGCTAGCGCTATCAATATCAACGGTTCGACCACCGTTTTGCCTGTGATGCAGCAAGTCTCTGAAGCTTATATGGCTAAGCATAAGGACGTGACGATCATGATTAGCGGTACGGGCTCTGGCAATGGCATTAAGGCTTTGCGTGACAACATGACCGATGTGGCCATGTCTAGCCGTGACCTGAAGGCTAAGGAAGTTAAGGATTTTGAAAAGCACGGTATGAACCTGGTGAAGGTTGCCGTTGCCCTTGACGCCATTATTCCGGTGGTGAGCCCGAAGAATGGTGTGACGTCTTTGACTATGGATCAGTTGCGTGATCTCTTCGCTGGCAAGATCAAGAATTGGAAGGAAGTGGGCGGTGTTGATGCCCCTGTGGTTGTGGTTGGTCGCGATTCTTCCTCTGGTACGTTTGAATGCTGGCAGGATTTGGTGATGGGTAAGGTTCGTGTTTCTCCTCGCGCCTTGTTGCAGAGCTCGAGCGGTGGTGTCGTTCAGGCCGTCTCTAGCAACCCCAACGCCATCGGTTACATCGGTGTTGGCTATCTCGACGGCCAGGTCAAGGGTGTGTCTGTGAACGGTGTGAAGCCAGGTGCTGAGACCGCTAAGAATCGTATTTGGCCGATTAGCCGTGAACTCTTCCTCTTTGCTGCTGGTAATGACAAGGGTGAAGTCAAAGCTGACGTTCGTCAGTTGATCGACTTCACGTTGAGTCCTGAAGGCCAAACTTGGGTGACGAAGTCTGGGTTTGTCGCTTTGACGAAGTAATGATCTTGGGCTAGTGCGTGCAAGGGCTTTAAGCGACATCGGGGGATGAATCGCTTAAGGCCCAATGACGATGTGAGTGATGCGGGGAGTGAACCCTAGATACACGTACCTAGCCCAGACATCGTTTTGGATAAACTTATGCTTCATTACCAAACGACAGATAGGTTCTTTCAGCGATCAGCAGGCTTGATCGCTGTGGTGAGCGTCTTAGCGCTCGGCGCGATTGTTCTTTTTCTTGTTACACAAGCACTACCGATCTTTCAGTCAGTTTCTTTGACTGATTTTTTATTTTCAACAGAGTGGTATCCCACCGATGATCCGGCCGTCTTTGGTCTCGGTGCTATGGTCGTGGGGTCCTTTTCGGTAGCCCTCTTGACGGCAGTCTTTGCCGTTCCTATTGGCGTACTGACGGCTGCGGCTCTCCATTGTGCTGTGCCTCAGTGGCTCGCTCGATATCTCAAGCCCGTGATTGAACTCATGGCGGCACTTCCTTCGGTTGTGATCGGCTTTGTGGGGATGGTCGTTGTGGCACCGTGGCTTCAGGAAACGTTTAATTTGCCGACGGGGTTGAATCTCTTGAATGCAGGCTTGATGCTTGCCTTTATGTGTATTCCGACGATTGCGTCTATTTCTGAAGACGCTTTGCGTAACGTGCCAGTGGCTTTGAGAGAAGCTTCGTTGGCATTGGGTGCGACGCGTTGGGAAACCCTTTGTCGTGTGGAACTCCGTTGGGCTATGGGGGGTATTGGTACCTCGGTCATGCTCGGGCTTTCACGTGCGATCGGTGAAACCATGGTTGTGCTCATGGTCGCTGGTGGCGCCGGCATTATTCCGGAAACCCTCTTCGATCCGATCCGTCCGATGACGGCAGGTATTGCCGCAGAAATGGCCGAAGCGGCGGTGGGTGGTGAACATTACCACGCGCTTTATGCCGCAGGGTTACTGCTGTTTCTTATTACCTTTTTATTTAACTGGGCGGCTTGGTATTTAACTCGTCGTCTCTCGTTGAGGAGCGCATGATGAAAACACTTCGTTGGCGTGAGTCGTGGGGACAGGTTGGTTTTAGCGTAATGCGCGCGGCGATGGGTATCTCCATCTTGTCCTTGGTGGGGATGCTCGGCATGATCATGTATTACGCCATGCCAGCCCTTACGTGGGATTTTTTGACTGAAGTCCCGCGCAATATGATGAGTGAAGGTGGTATTTGGCCTTGCTTGGTGGGGACCTTTTTGTTGGCCGCAGGGGCTTTGATCATTGCGTTGCCCTTGGGGGTTGTGAGTGCAGTCTATCTCAATGAATATAACCTTGAAAGCCCTTTGATGACGGTCATTCGTTTGTCCGTGGCCAATCTAGCAGGCGTGCCGTCCATCATCTTCGGCTTGTTTGGTCTGACCTTTTTTGTGGTGTTCTGCGATTTAGGTGTGAGCTTATTGTCTGGCGTCTTGACGCTAGCGGTGTTGAGCCTTCCGATCATCATCAATACGACCGAAACAGCCTTGAAGCAGGTGCCGCAGGATTGGCGTGAAGCGAGTCTTGCCTTAGGCGCTACGCGCTTTGAAACGATCTTTAAGGTGATTTTGCCTAATGCTTTGCCTGGCATTTTGACGGGGGCCATTTTGTCCCTGGCTCGTGCAGCAGGCGAAACGGCCGCGGTGATGTATACCGGTACGGTGTTCTTTATGCAAAAGGATGGTGTGTCGCTTTGGGAACCCGTGATGGCTTTGCCCTATCACGTGTATGTGATGGCCACGTCTGGCACCAATATTGAAGCCACGCGTCCTTTGCAATATGGCACGTCACTAGTGTTAGTAGTCCTTGTTTTTGTAATGAGTTTCGGGGCTATTTGGTTAAGAGAACGCCGCCGTCAGTAACAAATTAGGTTTATCCAAGATGAACGAAGATATCAAAATCAATATCAAAAATCTTAATGTTTGGTATGGGGACTTTCATGCCCTCAAAGACATCTCCTTGACGATTCCGACTGGACGTGTGACGGCTTTTATTGGTCCGTCTGGTTGCGGTAAGTCGACGCTTTTGCGTGTGCTCAATCGCATGTATGCCCTTTATCCGGGGCAGCGCGCTGAGGGCGAAGTAATGCTCGATGGCGAAAATATTCTTTCGAGCGCGGTCGACGATTGCACATTGCGTAGTCGTGTTGGGATGGTTTTTCAGCGTCCGACCCCATTCCCGATGAGTATTTTCGACAACGTGGCTTATGGCATTCGTTTGCGTGAAAAGCTCTCGGCTTCGGAGCTTGAAGATAGAGTGGTTTGGGCGATTAAAAAGGCCGCTTTGTGGGATGACGTCAAAGACAAATTGCAGCAGCCAGGCATGAGTTTGTCGGGTGGTCAGCAGCAGCGTCTTTGTATTGCTCGTGGTATTGCCGTGCGTCCTGAGATCTTGTTGCTTGACGAACCGTGTTCCGCTTTGGACCCGATTTCGACGGCGCGTATTGAGTCTTTGATTGAAGAATTGAAGAAGGACTACACCGTGGTGATCGTGACCCACAGTATGCAACAGGCTGCGCGTGTGTCGGACTATACGGCCTTTCTTTATCTCGGTGAATTGATCGAGTCGGGACGAACCGAAGACATCTTTACCCGACCGAAAGAAAACGCGACCGAAGACTATATCACTGGGCGTTTTGGCTAAAAGCAAGAAGAAGGATAAAGATCATGGAACACATTGTGAAAAGTTTTGATCGCGACTTGGAGACGGTACTCGCTGAACTTACGGACATGGCTAAGGTCGTTCGCACGCAATTGATCGATGTGGCAGGCGCGCTTCAGACTCTTGATATTGAAACAGCCACGTGTATCATGAAGCGCGATGCAGAAGTCAATGGCTATGAAGTGGTGGTCGATGCGCTGATTGAAAGTGTGTTTGCGCGACGCCAGCCTGCGGCGTGTGACTTGCGCATGTTGATCGGTATGGGACGTATGTCTGTCGATTACGAACGCATGGGTGACGAAATTCGTAATATCGCTGCGAGTATTGAACGTTTGCATGCTTTGAGTCCAGAGTTGGTCGTGCATCGCGAATCGTTACTCAAGGTCGTCCCTGTGATCGTCGACATGATGAACGAAGCGATCATTAGCTTGATGCGTGGAGACTGTGCACGCGCTAGAAAGATCATTGAATGTGACTGTACGGTGGATGAAGTCTATAAGAGCACTTGCCACGGTTTGATCGTTCATATGATGAAGGAACCCAAGACGATCGAAGAAGCCCAAGCTCTGATGTGGACGGGGCGCTCTTTGGAACGGGTGGGCGACCATGTGAAGAATTTGGCTGAAGCCGTTATTTACATTGTTGAAGGTGCGGATGTGCGTCATGAGTTCTATACTGCTCTCACGGAACGTGACACATTTGTCGGATCAGAACTCGGTAAATAAAGGACGGGAGCAGCACTATCCATGGCAAAACTATTAACGGTAGAAGATGAGACCGCAATTCGAGAGTTGCTCGCTTTTATTTGCGAAACTGATGGTCATGAAGTGCGTAAGGCGACGTCTCTAGCTGATGCAAGAGCTATTCTTGCTGAGGAGACGCCGGACGTGATTCTGCTTGACGTCATGTTGCCTGATGGTTCTGGTTTTGACTTTTTACGTGAAGTACGCGCAAACGAAGGCACGCAGCACGTGCCTGTGATGATGATCACGGCGCGTGGTGACGAAACTGATCGTGTCAATGGCCTTGACGCAGGGGCCGATGACTATATCGTCAAGCCTTTTATGCCTCGAGAACTGACGGCACGTATTCGTGCGGTTTTACGTCGTTCACCTGCCGACACAGTGCGTACAGAAAGTCCTGCACTAGTGCCTGAGCGCGAAAAGGTGGTGAATTGTGGTCCCTTGACGATGAACGAAACACGTTTCGAAGCTGAGGTCGATGGGTTCCCTTTAAAGCTCAGCGTCAAAGAGTTTCGATTGCTCTTACTTTTTGCCTCTCGACCAGGACGCGTGTTTTCACGCGCGCAATTGCTTGACGCCGTTTGGGGGAATGCCTACGTCGACGAACGTACAGTTGACGTGCATATGCTTCGACTACGTAAGGCGCTTGCAGGTACCGTGGCAGAGCAACTTATTGAAACCGTACGAGGGGTAGGGTACCGCTGTCGTCCTGTGGATTGATGACAGATAGAGAACTAAAAGAACAGGCCATGAGTGATAAAAGCACGGATCGTGTTCAACACACGACACAACACACACAAATCCTGGGCATTTTGATTGTGGCGGGACTCATTTGTGTGTCGCTCGTTTCGGTCGTCCTTTGGCTCACAATGGATGGAGGACGCGCTGCGCTCTTCTTTTGTGTGGGGGTTGCTATTTTTTCAATGTTGGCCGTCTATGCGGGTAAGCTAGTGGTCGATGAGGAACGGCATATGCAAGCGAGACTTGATGCCCGCGATGCTCGCTATCGTCAAACCCTAGAAGTGCTCCCTGAAGGGGTCATTATCCTCAAGGGGGATGGGATTATCGAATGGGTGAATACGGCCGCCAAAGAGCATTTAGGACTCACGCAAGACGACGTGGGTCAAGCCTTTGAAACCAAAATTACGGATGACTTTAAAGCTTGGCTCAAGGCCCGTGACTTTAGTCGTCACTATACGATCGAGGTGGCTAGCGGTCGGCTTATGCTCGATACGGTCGTGATTGCGCCTGATGAACGCCATACGTTGATTGTGACGCATGATGTGACTGAACGCCGTCGTTTAGATGACATGCGTCGTGATTTTGTGGCGAATGTCTCTCATGAATTGCGTACACCACTCACAGTGATTGCAGGCTTCTTGGATTTGGCTGATGCCGACATGCCAGCTGAAGTACGTGCCAAACACTTGGCTTTGATGCGTGATCAGACCTTACGCATGAAGCGTCTGACGGACGACCTATTGATGCTCTCGCAATTAGAAAATCGTGATGAACGTCAGTCCGAGTCGCCGGAACTTATCGCGATGAGTAAGCTCGTTGAAGATGCCGTGAGTGAAGGTATGGCACTTTCTCAATCAAGACACACCTTTGAAGTGTCGCATGAGGATTTGTCACTTTTAGGTTACCCTGAAGAAATTCGTAGTGCAGTGATTAATCTTATCACCAATGCGGTGCGCTATACCCCTGAAGGTGGACGCATCAAAGTGGTGTGGAAGCGCCAGGGCACGGGCGCGGTGCTTTCGGTCTCTGATACTGGGATTGGGATTGCGGCAGAGCATCTTCCTCGCATTACTGAGCGCTTTTATCGTGTTGACCGCGGCCGCTCGCGTGCGACAGGTGGCACGGGGCTAGGCTTGGCGATTGTCAAACATGTGATGCGTCGAAGTGGTGGTGAATTACTCATCGAATCGACCTTAGGAAAAGGGTCGACCTTTATGTTGCGTTTTCCTGAAGAGCGCCTTTTTGGCGGTCGATATTACTGATCGTACCTTATGAAGCGCGTCTAATTGTGCGCTGATAGGCTACAATCAAACGATCATGAGCGAAATTTACGCAACCTGCGTAAATCACATCACAAGCACACCACTATGCATATTCTTGTCTCCAATGACGACGGTTATCGCGCGCCAGGGATCCAGGCTTTGGCTAAAGCCATGGAAAAGTTTGGTCGTGTAACAGTTGTCGCACCGGACCATAATCATTCCGGTGCATCGAATTCGCTGACGCTGAATCGACCGCTGACTGTGGAACACACGGACGGCGATCGTCTTTATGTGCTTTCGGGCACACCGTCGGATTGTGTCCATGTTGCCTTAACGGGGTTGCTTGAAAAACCTGATTTGGTTGTTTCAGGGATTAACTGCGGGGCCAATATGGGTGACGACACCATGTATTCGGGTACAGTTGCCGCGGCTATTGAAGGCTACTTGTTTGGCGTTCCATCTATTGCTTTTTCACAGATTGACAAAGGCTGGGCTGAACTTGATGCCGCAGCCGAAGTGGCTCAAAGGGTTGTTCAGCGTTACCTAGATAGTCGTGAAGATGATCGTGCGATGCTTCTCAATGTGAACATTCCGAATATGCCTCTGAGTGCTTTACAGGGGATTCGCGGAACGCGTTTAGGTAAACGTAATAGTGCTGAATCGGTGATTCGCGAAATGAGTCCTAGAGGCTTCCCGATTTATTGGCTCGGTGCGGCGGGTAAGCCTGCTGATGCCGAAGAGGGAACAGACTTTTGGGCAGCGTCGCACGGCTATGTGTCGGTGACGCCGCTCCAGATTGATTTGACGAACTACAAGCAGGTGCCGACGGTGAGAGGCTGGATGGATGGTCCGGTTGTGGGTAATGAGCATTGAGATTGAGAAGGGACAAATGAAGAAAACCACACGTGTTTTGTCGTTGGTGGCTGGCGCCTCCGTGACGCTTTTTATGGCAGGTTGTTCGACTGTGGATTTGGGACCTGCGCAGATTGTGGATCGATCCACCTATCAGGATCCGACGCAGGCGTCGGCTGAAGCACCTAGTGCCACGATTTTTCCAGGGGGCGTCAAGGATTCAGGTCGTACCCATACGGTTGCTCCGGGCGATACGCTCTATAACATCTCCGTGCGCCATGGTTTAAAACCTGAACACTTGGCTCAGCTCAATTTGATTACGGATCCGACCCAATTGCGTATCGGTCAGGTGTTACGTTTGCCTGAAAGCGTGACAGCACCTCGTGAATATGTGCCCAATCCAGCTGTTCGTGTAAGCCGTTTGAGTGACGATGCTGATTTGGGTGGTATGCCGCCTGCCGCACCGATTCGCCAAGTTGAACCCGTAAAGACTACGGGTACGCAAACTGAAACCCAGACAGCCTCGCCTGTTGAAACAATGCCCGAACCAAAGGCCACGGTGCCCGCCGTGACGCCGGGGCAGCGTATGCTTTGGCCAGTACGCGGCAAGGTGCTCTCGACCTTTGCTCAGAATCGTAAAGGGATCGATATTGCTTCTGTGAAGGGTGACGTCGTGGTCGCTGCGATGCAAGGTGAAGTCATTTGGGTGGGGCAACTCAAAGACTACGGCAACCTCATGATCGTGAAGCACAGCCCCACGATGGTGACGGCCTATGCGCATTTGGATCGCGTGGTGGTCAAGCAGGGCGCCAAGGTGAAATCCGGCCAGAAGATTGCTGAAGTAGGGGCGAGTGCCGATGGCGTCAGTAAGCTTCGCTTTGAATTGCGCGATAAGGGTAAGCCTGTCGACCCGATGGGATACCTCACGAAGCGATAACTCGAGACGAAGTAAAGCACCTACGTGCTAAGTGAACGATTAGTCTTAAAAGACAAACGGGCGTTGGTTTTGATAGCCGACGCCCGTAATTTTTGGTAAAGTCTGCGTCCGATGATGCGCACGCAGACTGTGCGACGTTAAACGGGCCACTGGGTTAAGTCGGTGGTCCAGGGAATTAATCTTTTTTGTGAGAGTAAAACATGGCACGACGTAAAGAGAAGACCCCCGAGTACTTTACCGTGGAGGTCGAACGTCTTGATCAGGAAGGCCGCGGTGTCGGTCATCATGACGGCAAGGTGGTCTTCATTCAGGGTGCGCTTCCGGGCGAATTAGTGACGTACGAACGTCTTCGTAATAAGACGAGCTTTGAAATGGGGCGTGTGACCACGATTCATCGTGAAAGCGTATTGCGTACGAAGCCTGCTTGCCCGAACTTTGGTCATGGCCCTGGTAGTTGCGGTGGCTGCGCGATGCAGCACCTTGAACCGCGCGCTCAGGTTGCCTTCAAGGAACGTACCTTGATCGATACGTTGTGGCATATCGGCCGTGTGCGTCCTGAACAGATTATTACGCCGATTTATGGGCCTTTCTGGCACTACCGTCATCGCGCACGTTTGACGGTGCGTGATGTTCCTAAGAAGGGTGGTGTGTTGGTAGGCTTCCACGAAAAGAGTTCGTCTTATGTGGCCGACATGAAGGAGTGTCGCATTCTCACGAAGAATGTCTCCGACATGATGGTGCCGATGCGTGAATTGGTGTCTAAGCTCTCCATTCGTCAGCGTATGCCGCAGATTGAAGTGGCCGTGGGTGGAAATGGTCGTACGGCCTTGGTCTTCCGCGTACTCGAAACGCCGACCGAAGAAGATATGGCGCTCTTGAATGCCTTTGGTCGTGAACATCATGCCGACATTTGGCTTCAGCCTAAGGGGCCTGAAACGGCGCACCCAGTCGAGCCTGAAAACGAAAAAGCTTTGGGTCTTGAATTGTCTGAGTTTGGTGTTCGCATCAACTTTAAGCCGACGGACTTTACACAGGTGAACCACGAGTTGAATGAAACGATGGTGGGGCGTGCGGTGCGTCTCTTGGGCGTTGAGCCTCAGCATAAGGTGGCTGACTTCTTCTGCGGTTTAGGTAACTTTACGTTGCCACTAGCGACGCGATCGAGCCGTGTGATCGGGATTGAAGGTTCCGAAGGTTTGGTGGCTCGTGCTCGGCAGGGTGCCATTGATAATGGCGTGGCTGATAAGACCGACTTCGTGGCGCGTAACCTCTTTACGTGGTGCGAAGAAGACTGGGATGCCCTCTGGAAGCGTATGGGTGGTATCGACCGCGTCTTGATCGACCCGCCGCGTGAAGGCGCCCTGGCGCTCTCTCGTGTGCTCGCCGCCACGGATCGCCGTCCTGAACGTGTGGTCTATGTGTCTTGTAACCCGGCGACCCTTGCTCGCGACTGCGCCATTCTTCACCACGAAGGGGGGTGGTACATCCGAGCGGCTGGCATTATGAATATGTTCCCGCACACTGGTCACGTTGAGTCGATCGCGGTGCTTGAGCCCGGTCCTCGTCCCGAAAAGAAGAGCGAAGAAGCCGATGCGATTGAACGTCGTATCGCCGCTCAGGGTGACGACGATGTGAAGATGAATCTTCCGCAGTAATCAAGTCGTCACGCAACGTGAACGCTGAAGTTCTGAAATGTCGCAATAAGTCAACAAACAGCGTTCAATGTTCAATAAACCCGTATTTACCTTGGTGAGTGCGGGTTTTATAAGTTTTTCAAGTCGACTTAAAGGGGTGGCTTGGTTACAATGGCGACAATACCATCGAGGAGGCATTTATGTCCGCCACATCAAGTAAGACTCAGGCACGCTTGCGTCGCGAGGCAGACGAAAAGTTTCGTGAGGCTTTTGATTCGTATATGTTTGAATGCCTTCAGAAAAAAGGACAAAAGCTTCCGACCGAACACGCTTTGGCCGAAAAGTTTGGCGTGACGCGCTACAAGGTGCGTAAGGCGATGGAGCGCCTCAATCAAGCGGGTGTGTTGCAGCGTGTTAAGCACGGTGGAACGACGGTGACGCAAGTGACGCCGGCAGACCTCGGGCACTATCTCGATATGCAGTTCCGGGTGGCGCATTTTTCGGTAGCGACCTATAGGCAGGCGATTGACTGTCTTTTGAGTGGCATTGTGCCGTTGTGGCTCGATACGTTTAAGGCAGATGACCTCAATAAGCTTGAAGTTCGCTTAAACGAAATGGCGGATGAAGTTTCACTCACACACGCTCGTGTGATGGCCATGGACTTTTTAGGACACATGGTAGATCGCGTTGAAAATCCGATCTTGCAGATTTACTTTTCTGTGGTGCGTGCGCGCTATGAGCGAGGGGTTAGCCTTTCGAACGAGGCTTGTAAGGCGATGGTTGAAGCTTCTTACGAATTTTTGAAGGAACTTAGAAAGGGGCGTCGCAAACGTGTGGTTGCGGCACTCAATACGCTCTTAGCAACGATACCTTTAGACGATCGCTCTCAAGGAGCAGGTGACGAAACTTAAGACGGGCAGAAACTAAACTTCAAGACAAATGGGCGTCCTTATTCTGGGCGCCCTTTTGGTGTTAAGCGTTAAAAATTATTGTCTAGCACGTTCCCATGAATTGGGCGAAGCAAGCGAAATATTGAGTAACTTGATAAAGAGCCCAGCGGCCATGCCGACATGCGTCACGGTGGCTGCGACGCGAGAGTCGGGCACGCTTTCAGGCGACTGCTGATGAAGTTCAGCCGAGAAGGCGCGGGCAATCGCCTCTTTGTCGGCGCCATGCTGCAGAGCAACACGTGTCATGTGGCTACGGAGTTGGCTATAGCGCTCCAGGTCTTCAGGGTTGAGCTTTGAGAAGATGGGGCGCCCTAAAGCTTTGTCGACAAAACCCTGCATGTTGAAGAGCGTCTTACGAAGGAGTTTTTCGTCTCCAAACTCAGGCATTCGTTCAACTGTAATCCAAAGCGCGATGGCTTGGAGGTTGGCCGCCCAAAAAGCGCGCATACGTCGTTTTTCGTAGCCACCTAACAAAGGAATCGGGCAGAGCTTGACGCCTGCCGCCTGTGCGATCTCACGGTTAAAGAGTGTGTTGGTGAGATCTCGTACGCACCCACCATAAGACAGACCTAGATTTTCAGCAAAGATTTTATCAATGGGGCGATGTGTAGTGGAATCTGACATGAGTTGATCGGTCCTATGTGCAGCGCGAGTATCCATAGATGAATAGTCATTTTCACCCATGAGCGCCTCGGTTGATAGCGCTAAATATGCAAATGAAGTTTAAGTCAGATGTAATTCTGACACGATTTGCCGCTATAAAGGGAGCAAGAAAACCCGAAAGTGATGTTGCGAAAAGAAAAAAGATATATCAGAAAAGGGTAGTCTATCGGCCTCGTGCTAAAATCATGTGTTCGAATAGAAAAGGAAGCTTTTGCTGACTTTTCTTGAATTTCCTGCGGCTTGCAAGCTGTTTACCAAATTGCAAGCGGCGTATTGTCTATACATCCATTTACTCTAGAGAGAACAAAATGGCTATTGAACGCACCCTCTCCATCATCAAGCCTGACGCCGTTGCCAAGAACGTGATCGGCAAAATCTATTCCCGTTTCGAAACGAATGGCCTTAAGATTGTTGCCGCTCAGATGCGTCACCTTTCTCAGGCTGAAGCCGAAGGCTTCTACGCCGTTCACAAGGAACGTCCCTTCTTTAAGGATCTCGTTGCTTTCATGATCTCTGGTCCTGTCATGATCCAGGTTCTCGAAGGCGAAGGTGCCATCCTCAAGAATCGCGAACTCATGGGTGCTACCGACCCGAAGAAGGCTGAACCGGGCACGATCCGTGCTGACTTCGCTGAAAGCATTGACGCTAACGCTGTTCACGGTTCCGACGCTCCGGAAACGGCTGCCGTTGAAATCGCCTACTTCTTCCCGGCTCTCAACATTCACAGCCGCTAATCGGGAAAAAGTGAGGATAGATCTGTGACCCACATCGTCAAAGAGTCTGCTAGCATCCCGAAGGTCAACCTGCTTGACTTCGATCACGAAGGTTTGACGGCTTGGTGTGCCAGTATCGGCGAAAAGGCTTTCCGTGCCACACAGCTTTCGCGTTGGCTTCATCGCCATGTGGAAGGTGACTTCGACAATATGACCAACCTTGCGAAGGCTTTCCGTGCCAAGTTGAAGGATATGGCCGAAGTGCGTCCTCCTGTACCTATCACCGAAAAGAAGTCGGCTGACGGTACGCGCAAGTGGCTCTTTGACGTCGGTAACGGTAACGCGGTCGAATCGGTGTTTATTCCCGAGGATGACCGCGGCACGCTTTGCATTTCCACGCAGGCAGGTTGCGCCATGGGGTGTCTCTTCTGCTCGACGGGTAAGCAAGGCTTTAACCGTAATCTGACAACGGCTGAAATCGTGGGTCAGCTCTGGTATGCCGAACGCGAATTGCGTCAGGATGCCGGCGTGACGGATCCCAACGATCGCATCATCTCCAACGTTGTGTTGATGGGAATGGGTGAGCCGCTTCAGAATTTGGACAATGTGCTTCGTGCACTGCACATTTTCTTGGACGACAATGGCTACGGGCTCTCTCGTCGTCGCGTGACGGTGTCGACCTCGGGGCTCGTGCGTCAAATGGATAAGCTCGCTGAAGATTCGCCTGTCGCCTTGGCTGTGAGCTTGCACGCGGGTAACGATGTGTTGCGCGATAAGCTGATGCCTGTTAATCGCAAGCATCCGTTGGCTGATTTGATGGCCGCTTGCCGTCGTTATCTAAAAGTAGCACCACGCGACTTCATTACGTTCGAGTATGTCATGTTGGGCGGTATTAACGACCGTCTTGAACAGGCAGATGAACTCGTTGAATTGGTTCGCCGTGAACAAGTGCCTTGCAAATTTAACTTAATTCCTTTCAACCCCTTCACGCAGTCTGACCTCGTCAAACCAGAGCGCGACCAGGTGCTCGCATTCTGCCGCCGTCTCAATGAGGCTGGTATCGTGACGACCGTGCGTAAGACGCGAGGGGATGATATTGACGCTGCTTGTGGACAGCTCGCGGGCGAAGTCCGTGACCGTACTCGTCGCGCCGAACGCTTAGCCCAGCAGAAGGCTGAAGCGGCACCGCTGCTTTTTGCAGCTCGTCAAAAATAATCATCTGCCGAGACGCAAACGAGGAGTAGCTATGGCTGATCAGCAAACCGAGATGAATGAACCAACTCTTCAGAGTGCGCCAACCGAAGGTTTTGGTGCCGTTTTAAAGCGTACGCGCGAAGTGCAGGGGATTTCTCTCGGGGATATGGCTGCTCGTTCTCGCTTGTCTGTCCAGCAGTTGCGTGCTATCGAAGGTGAGCGCATGGACGAGTTGCCAGAACCTGTCTATGTTCGTGCCTTCCTTCGTGGTATTGCGCAGTCTTTAGAGATCGATCCGAAGCCTTTGTTGGCTGACTATGCCGCTCGCTTTGGGTCTGTTGAAGTGGGTGTGTTGCCTGACCACGATCCGTCGACTGAAATCGTTGTGCATTCAAAGCAACGTCGTTTGGGTTTGAATTTTGGGCTTGTGGTTTTGGTGGTGGCGGCGCTTGGCGCCGGTGTTTGGGCTTACTTGAACGATGAGCCTAATACGCCGGTGCAACCCGTTGAAAATGCGACAACGACAGCGTTGGCAGAATCGAAACCTGCCACTGAAGGTGCGGAATCTGACGCCCAAAAGTCGGATGCTGCCTTAGTCGATAAGGTGGTAACCTCTGAAGCGAATTCCGCTGAAGCGCCTGCGACGACAACAACCGTTCCCGCAATGACGACTGAAGACCCGGTGGCTCAACCTGTGACGCCGTCTGCGAAAGTGGTCACACCTAAGGACGTTCAAAAGTTCGCTGACCAACCGGTCGCTAAAGCTAATCACCGTCGTTTCGTGTTACGAACTACGCAAGCTTGTTGGGTTCAGATCAAGATGCCTAACGGCAAAAATCTCTTTGCCAAAGAGATGCGCGCCAACGATGTCAAAAACTTAGAGGTTCCGGTGGGGTCAAAGGTGACTGTGGGCAATGCGAATGTATTGACCCTCACTGTTGATGGAAAACCGTTTGAGCTTACAAAAGTAACGCGAAATGGCATTTGTCGCTTTGACGTGAAATAAACGATCCTTTCAAAGGGTCGTCTCTCTGCAAAAGGCGGCCTTTGAGGCCGCTTTTCTCTGCCTAGTGGGTAGAGATCAACCGAGTACAACTGGAGATCCGCCGTGTCGGAAAATAATGTCGTATTTCGCCGTAAAACGCATGCCGTGACTGTCTCTTGGGGACAGCGAAAAGTTGTGATTGGCGGCATGAACCCGATTGTTGTGCAGTCGATGACCAATACGTCAACGGCTGATGTCGAAGGAAGTGTCGCCCAGATTTTGGCGCTTTGGCGCGTTGGGAGCGAGCTCGTTCGTCTGACGGTGAACACGCCTGAAGCCGCCCGAGGAGTGGCTGCGATTCGTAAGGCGCTCGACAAAGCGGGTTGTGATGTGCCGCTCGTGGGTGACTTTCACTACAACGGCCATAAGCTCTTGACGGACTACCCCGAATGCGCGGCCGCTTTGTCGAAGTACCGCATCAATCCAGGTAACGTTGGTAAGGGTGCTAAGGGTGAAGAAAATTTCGCCATGATGATCGAGGTCGCTAAGAAGTATGGCGCGGCTGTTCGTATTGGTGTTAACTGGGGGTCGCTCGATCAAGTGTTGTTGGCTCGCATGATGGATGAAAATCAAGCAGCCGGGCTTCCGTTGGCGCCTGATGCGGTCTTACGTCATGCGCTCGTCGAAAGCGCTGTGCAAAGTGCTGATGAAGCCGTGCGCTTAGGTTTACCGGCCGATCGCATCGTGTTGAGTGCGAAGGTTTCTGAGGTTCAAGGGCTTATTGCGGTCTATCGTATGTTGGCACGCCGTTGCAACTATGCCTTGCATTTAGGTTTGACGGAAGCCGGTATTGGATCTAAGGGCATTGTGGCTTCAACCGCTGCGTTATCAGTCCTTTTGCAAGAGGGGATTGGTGACACAATTCGCGTGTCGTTGACGCCAAGTCCCGGGGCACCTCGCACCGAGGAAGTGGTCGTGGCACAAGAAATCCTTCAGTGTATGGGTTTGCGTAGCTTTACGCCACTCGTTACGAGTTGCCCAGGGTGTGGCCGCACGACGTCAGACTTATTCCAACGTCTGGCAGCGGGGACGCAAGCCTTTTTACGCGACAGAATGCCTGAGTGGCGCGTGAAGGCGCCTGGCGTAGAAAATATGACGGTTGCTGTCATGGGCTGCGTGGTAAATGGTCCAGGCGAAAGTCGTCAGGCTGATATTGGCATTAGTTTGCCTGGGGCAGGTGAAAGTCCCGTTGCGCCCGTTTATGTGCGCGGTGAAAAGGTCTGTAGTCTCAAGGGTGATGACATACAGACACGCTTTCACGCTATGATTGAAGAATTCGTCCAAACCACCTACGGCCAAGCTCGCCGTGGGGAATGAACTCAGAATAGATAAAGAGAATGAGTAAAGAAAAATTTGCCGGTGTCAAGGGCATGAACGACATGCTCCCTGCCGATGCTACGATTTGGCAGACGGTACAACAGACGGCCGTGGGCGTGCTTGAACGCTATGGCTATCAAGAAATCCGTACCCCGATTCTTGAAAACACCAAGGTTTTTACCCGTGGTGTGGGTGAAGTGACCGATATCGTCGAAAAGGAAATGTATTCCTTTACCGATAGCATGAACGGTGACCAGTTGACCTTGCGTCCGGAATGCACGTCAGCCGTAGTTCGTTCGGTCAACGAACACAACTTGCTTTACGGTGCCACGCAGCGCTTGTGGTACATGGGCCCGATGTTCCGTCATGAACGGCCTCAGCGTGGCCGCTATCGTCAGTTCCATCAGTTGGGCGCTGAAGCGCTCGGTATGGAAGGCCCGGAAATTGACGCTGAAATGATCATCATGCTTGCTCGTATCTGGAAAGAACTGGGCGTGGGTGATGTGCATCTTGAACTCAATACCTTGGGTGCGTTGACTGAACGTCAGGCTCACCGCGAAGCTTTGATTCGCTATTTTGAAGGCAATCAAGACATTCTTGACGAAGACGCTAAGCGCCGACTCTATACGAACCCATTGCGTATTTTGGATACGAAGAATCCTGAGATGCAGGATCTCGTCAACGCGGCACCGCGTTTACTGGACTTCCTCGGTGACGACAGCCGCCAGTTCCTCGATCGTATGGAATCTATCGTGAGTGCTGCGGGCATTAACTATGTGATCAATCCGCGTTTGGTGCGTGGTCTTGACTACTACAATCACACGGTCTTTGAATGGATCACGGATAAGTTGGGTGCTCAGGGCACGATCTGTGGTGGTGGTCGCTATGACCCGTTGATCGAAATGTTGGGTGGCCGTCCCGCGCCTGGCGTTGGTTTCGCCATGGGGATGGAACGCGTCATCGAACTCATGCGTGAATGTGGCAATGTGCCGCAGAAGGCTCAGACCGATGTCTATGTGCTTCATCACGGTGGCGAGACACAGGTCAAGGCTATGCTTTTGGCTGAAGCCATGCGCGACCTGGGTGTGCGCGTGATGGTGCACCCGAATAAGGGTAGTATCAAGAGCCAGATGAAGAAGGCTGACGCGAGCGGTGCTTGCTTTGCCGTCTTTGCCACGGAAGATGAATTGGCTTCTGGCACGGTCTCTGTGAAGGCGCTTCGCGAAGGTGCCACAGTTTATGCCGAACAGACGACGGTGGCCCTTGATCAGGCTGCAGACGCGATTGCAAAGGCTTTGAGTTTCCGTGCTGAATGAAGTACGGTATGCTTAGAATCCCATAAATAAAGGAGCGCAAGCGATGGCTTACGACTTAGAAGAACAAGAGAGTATTGACCAAATGAAGGCCTGGTGGGAGAAATGGGGAACCCCCGTGACTGTCGCCATCTGTGTCTGCTGTTTGGGTTTTGCTGGTTGGAATGGCTGGCAGTGGTACCAACGTAACCAGGCTGCGCATGCTTCGGCTGCGTATGTCCAACTCCAGAATGCCGTTTATACCAAGGACATGAAGAACGTCAGTTCGATCTCGACAGGTTTGATGGACGAGTACGGTACGACGGTCTATGCCCCCTTGGGGGCTTTACAGGCTGCCGCTGCTGAAGTCGAGTCGGGTGACTTGGAGTCTGCGCGTACGCGTCTTCAGTGGGTGATCGAAAAGTCTGGTCATCCTGAATATGACACATTGGCGCGTATTCGTTTAGCTGGGATTGAACTCTCTGACAAGAATACGGCGGGTGCGCTCACTTTACTTCAGGGTGCTAAGCCTGTGAAGGATCAGGAAGCCTTACTTCAGGATCGCTTCGGAGATGTGTACTACGCGATGGGTGACTTTGCTCAGGCGCGTGCGGCTTGGGAAAAGGCCGTAGCTGCCGCGGTGCAAGATAATCCCATTCGTGGCGTCCTTCAATATAAGTTGGGCTCCCTCCCTCCGAAAGAGTAAGGTAGCCTTGTCAACCGAGTAAGTTGACGGTGTTATCGATCTAAATGGCAAGAGAGCAAAGGGTTGAAAAACCTCGCCAGAATTGGCCTCTCTTGCTTAATGCTAATAAAATCATAGGCTCACGATTGCGTGATTCTTTTTCGACCGAGATGAACACGATGTTTGCTAAGAAAATCTTGACTGGTGCTGTAGCCGCGCTTTTGGTGCTCCCGATGGCTGGTTGCAGTCTTTTCTCCACACCAGATACCCATGAACCTGCTGAGTTGCAGGACTTCAAGGAACTGGTTGCTGCCAAGGTGTCTTGGACGGCTGATGTGGGTGAAAATAGCGGCTATTTGGTTCCCGTAGTGACGGAAAATGCTGTCTACGCCGCTGGCGAAGATCGTCTTTATCGTCTTGATCCGACCAATGGTCAGAAGGTTTGGGAAGTCGAAGCTGGTGGCCGTATTACGGCTGGTGTCGGTACGGACGGCATGCACTTAGCCCTCGTCACGGATAAGGGCGAAGTCGAAGTGTACGATGCTGAAGGCCGCTTCCAGTGGCATGCGCCACTCTCGGCTAAAACCCAGGTGGCGCCTTTGGTCGGACAGAATTTAGTAGTCGTCAAGACGGCTGATACGCGTATTACGGCCTTTGATTTGATCACGGGTGAACGTCGTTGGCACTATCAGGGTCAGGCTCCTGCCTTAACGCTTCAGGCTTATAACCAGTTGTCCTGGTCGCCGGCGGGTGTTTTGTCTGGTCAGGCTAACGGCCGCTTGTTGGCTTTGAATCTTGATGGTAAGCCCGTCTTTGATGCGGTGATTGGTCAGGCTAAGGGCATCACTGAGGTCGAACGCTTGATTGACGTCGTGGGTCGTCCTTGGGTCGACCAGCAGTTGATGTGCGCGGCGGCTTTCCAAGGCCAGCTCGTTTGCATGAATTCAATGAATGGCCAGCTCGCTTGGACAGCCGAGGTTGATGCGGTGACGGGACCCGTGGCAGATAGCCAGCTTGTTTATGTCGTCGACGACCAGAGCTATGTCCATGCCTTTAATCGTGCCAACGGTCGTGAAGCCTGGGTGAACCGTGACCTTCAGTACCGTACGGTCTCTGCCCCGATCCGTATCGGTGCCACCATCGCTGTGGCCGACTATGAAGGCTACATCACGATGATGAATCCGTCCAACGGTCAGGTGATTGCGCGTACGCGTGTCGATGGTGCCGTTCGTGCGCCGGCCGCTCAGTTTGGCTATGGTGCTGTCTTCCAGACGGTCGATGGCGAAGTCGCTTATGTCCTTCAGGAACCCTTGGAAGACTAATCGCCTTCTAACAAATAAGAACCCGTCGGGCGGAGAACTTCCGACCGACTTCATTTGAATAAACAACATGCTTCCTGTCATTGCTTTAGTGGGTCGTCCGAATGTCGGTAAGTCCACGCTTTTCAACCGACTGACCCGTAGCCGCGACGCGATCGTTGCTGACTTTCCTGGGTTGACTCGTGACCGTCAGTACGGTCAGGGTCGCGTCGGTCGCATGCCCTACATTGTGGTTGATACGGGTGGTTTTGAACCCGTGAAGTCCGAAGGCATCGTCAAGGCCATGGCCAGCCAGGCTGAATTAGCCATTGATGAAGCCGACGTTGTGATTTTTGTCTGTGATGCTCGCTCTGGTTTGACGCCGCACGATCAACGTATCGCTGTGCGTTTGCGTGAATCTGGCCGAAAGATCATTCTCGTCGTCAATAAGGCTGAAGGCCTCTCTGCTGTAGCCGCTGCCGAGTTCTATGAACTGGGTTTAGGTGAGCCGTGGTTGATTTCTGCTGCGCATGGTCAGGGTGTGAACGCCCTCATGGAACTTGCGCTCGAAGGATTCGAAGAAGAACCTGATGAAGATGAAGATGAAGATCCAGATGCGCCTAAGCGTCTCAAGGTGACGCTCGCGGGGCGACCCAATGCCGGTAAGTCGACGCTCATCAATGCCCTCATTGGTGAAGAACGTTTGATTGCTTACGACATGCCAGGCACAACGCGTGATGCGATTCGTGTGGACTTTGAATATAACGATCGTCCTTACGAACTCGTTGATACGGCGGGTCTTCGTAAGAAGGGCAAGGTCTTTGAAGCGATCGAAAAGTTTTCTGTCGTGAAGACCCTTCAGGCCATCGAAAGCGCCAACGTGGTGATCCTGGTGATCGACGCGAAGAATGGTATCGCTGACCATGACGCCCATATTGCGGGGTATGTGTTAGATTCGGGTCGTGCGTTGGTGGTGGCGGTCAATAAGTGGGACTTGCTCTCGAGCTACGATCGTGAAATGTTTAATCTCGAACTCGAACGTAAGTTGCACTTCTTACGTTGGGCTCGCATGATTCGCATTTCTGCTTTGAAGCGTAATGGCCTTAATCATCTGATGAAGGCAGTTGATGAAGCCCATGCTGCTGCTTACCGTAAGATTCCGACGCCGAAGTTAACGCGTGCGCTCTTTGAAGCTGTCGAACGTCAGCAACCGCCGCGTGCTCGTGGTGGTCGTCCGAAGCCTCGCTTTGCCCACCAGGGTGGGTCGAATCCGCCGGTTATCGTGATTCACGGTAATGCCCTTGAAGACATTGGCGAATCCTATCGCCGTTATCTCGAAGGCTTCTTCCGCGAAAAATTCGATTTAGCCGGGACGCCGCTTCGCATCGAATTCCGCACGAAGGAAAACCCGTTTGTGAAGGAAGAAAAGCGATAATTCTTGAGGAATTATCCTTATTTCGGTGTAAAAAAAGACGTCTTTGCATTGCTAGACGTCTTTTTTTCATCATTGGGTGCGGTTTTTGTCTTTAACCAGTGTTAAGATTACGTAGTGAATCACTATTTTTGCGATAACACGATCACGATGACATTGGTTTCGAATTAAATCAATGCTCGCTTTCATAACAACTAACAAGACTAAAGGACGCAACCTGTGTCTTAATAGTCGGAGAATAAAAATATGACTCAGAAAGGTCAGTTGCTTCAGGATCCGTTCCTCAATATTCTTCGTAAGGAACATATCCCTGTTTCTATTTACCTCGTTAACGGTATTAAGCTTCAAGGCCAGATCGAATCTTTTGACCAGTATGTGGTGCTTCTGCGCAATACGGTGACGCAGATGGTTTACAAGCATGCCATTAGCACGGTCGTTCCGACCCGTGCGGTGAACATGCCGTCCTCCTCCTCCTCCTCGGAGAACTGAGATCAGCAATTTTCAAATTGATGAGACGTGCGCAGTGAAGGCTACGCGCGCTTTTCTCGTTTCTGTCGTCGTCGGCCGAGTCGTTTATCAAGACTCGGCTGAAGAGCTCTCTTTGCTTGTCAAGTCTGATGGGCTCGAGCCTATTGGTCTTCTTGAAGCAAAGCGAGATAAGCCTGATCCTGCCTTCTTCATTGGTTCAGGTAAGGTGGACGAGCTTGCTGACTTAGCGCATGAACTGAGTGCCGACGTTGTCGTCTTTGATGTGCCGCTTTCTGCGGCACAGCAACGTAATATCGAACGAGCGATTCATTTACCCGTTCTCGATCGTACCCAGCTTATTCTCGATATCTTCCGTGCCCGTGCGAAAAGTCGTGAAGGTCGTTTGCAGGTTGAGCTTGCTCAGCTTGAACATTTGTCTACGCGCCTTGTCCGTGGTTGGACCCACTTGGAACGTCAACGCGGGGGGTTAGGTAAGACGGGTGGTCCTGGCGAAAAGCAGATCGAATTAGACCGACGCATGATTGGCGTACGCATGAAACAGTTGCGGGACCAATTAAAGCGCTTGGCGCGTCAACGCGATACGCAGCGCCGCTCTCGTTCACGATCGGATACCTTGAGTGTCTCCTTGGTGGGGTATACCAACGCTGGTAAGTCCACGCTCTTTAACCGTTTAACGCGCGCTAAGAGTTATGCCGCTGACCAGTTGTTTGCTACGCTCGATACAACGGCCCGCCGTTGTTGGATTAGCGACCAAGAGACCGTTGTCGCGAGTGATACGGTGGGCTTTATTCGTGGGTTGCCACATCAACTCGTCGAAGCTTTTAAGTCCACGCTCGATGAAACCGTGCACGCGGATTTGTTGCTTCATGTCGTGGATGCTTCGTCCACGGTGCGTGAAGATCAGATTCAAGAAGTGAATGCTGTTCTTGAAGAAATTAAGGCCGATGACGTGCCTGCGATCCTTGTTTATAACAAGATCGACAACACGGATCTGAAGCCCGAAATCGTTCGTCATACCGACGGTAAGCCTAAGGCCGTTTTGGTCTCGGCACTGACGGGTGAGGGGTTAGATTTATTACGTCAAGCGATCGGTGAATTTGCCGCTAACTGGCATGAAGAAAATCCCAATGAACCGCGTCCATTAGAACCTTGGGAAGAAGATTTGCGTCGTGACGAGCTCGATCTCACGAACGACAATATCGAAGACTTTCTTGTTCGTCGCAAAAAGTAAGCCAACGACACAGAGACAAAAGGCTCGAATCTTTGATGGGTTTCGAGCCTTTTTGCTGTTTGCTGGCAGGGGGTTAAGCGCTTTCGGTCAGTCGCTTGGTGATGGCATTTAGCATCACATTGGTCATCTGATCGAGGTTATATTGCGGTACCCAGTCCCATTCTTCGCGAGCGGCGCTGTCATCGAGGTCATCAGGCCAACTATCAGCAATGCTTTGAAGAAGGGGATTTACATCATACTCAAGTTTGAAGCCTGGTAGTCGCTTTTGGATGCTGGCGGCCACTTCTTCTGGGTCAAAAGATAGTGCACCCACATTGAAGCTATTGAAGTGTTTGAGGCGCGATGCATCCGCTTCCATAAGTTCAATCGCAGCGCGCAAGGCATCGGGCATAAACATCATGGGTAAGTACGTGCCAGCCTTGAGAGGGCAGCGATAGACGCCCGTCTCAATTGCTTTCCAATAGATGTCGATCGCATAGTCGGTGGTACCACCGCCCGGAGGCGTGACGTAAGAGATGAGACCTGGATAACGAACACTACGGGCATCGACCCCATATTTGGCACGGTAGTAGTCTGAGAGCAATTCGCCAGCCACCTTGGTGATCCCATACATCGTACGAGGTCGGCAGACCGTGTCTTGCGGCGTGAGGTTGTGCGGCGTTTCTGGGCCAAAGACACCGATTGAGCTCGGCGTAAAGACCGAGAGCTTACGGTCTCGCGCGAGTTCTAGTAAGCCAATGACGCCATAAACCCCTAAATTCCAAGCGGCCATGGGTCTAGTTTCACCGACTGCAGACAAGATGGCCGCTAGATTGAAGACAGTATCGATGTTGAAGTGCTTGATCACAGCATCCAAAGCATCACTGTCAAGTAGGTTGACGGTCGCCGTCGGCCCGTCTGTGAGGTGCTCGGGTAACGGTGTGCGACCACTACCCGCGGCAACGGTCATATAGCCACGGGCACGTAGTTCTGGGACAAGTTCGCTACCAATTTGGCCAGCAGCGCCAATCACAAGAATGTTCTTCACGGACGGGACTCCTTAGAAAGGGATGCGTATCCAATCAGCATAGCATAGGGCGTTCGTTCTCAAAATAAGGTAGAACGCATAGACTGGGCGAATGGCAAACCAAAGAAAAGGCGCTTAACTCGATATCGAGTCAAGCGCCTCAGAAGTGATAAATGTGACTTTAAGCGTTAGCTAGCAAGCACAATGAGCTTCATCACAAAGAGCGAAACTAAAGCCGTGATGATTGGCACAGCCATGATGGTGAGAAGGTCCTTACCCTTGATGCCGATCACACCAAGACAGCGACCCATGTACTGAACCTGAGAGCCCATCAAGAAGATGGACGGCGCGAGAATGGCGACGTGTTCACCATTAAGGACGCCCTGACCAAAGAGGGCGACGGCAACACCAACGCCACCACCCATGGACATCCAACCACCAAGCAACACGGTGGCTGCTTCGCCAGGAAGACCGAAGATAGCCATAACGGGGCCAAAGACCTGGCCGATCAATTCGAGCAAACCAGAGTGCTGAAGCACCTTGATGATCACGAAGGCCATCAACACGTTAGGAATGGTGGATGTAACAGCGATGTTCCAGCCCTGAACGGCACCCTTGACGAAGACGTCGGTAACCATCGGATTAGGATTATTGTGTCCGGACATTTTGAATTCCTTTGCTTTTGTGTTCTTTAACGATTCGAATGCATGTGGATTAGTTGGCCTTAAGCGCGCGACGAATCTGGAAGAGGCGCATCAAGTTGGCAGCGAAAACCTTGCCGAGAAGGATCACGCCAAGGCAAAGTCCCAAGGTCACGGGCACAGCAGGCTGGCCATCAGCGGCAAGCAACGTAAAGAGCACGGCGCCTGAACTAAAGAAGTTCGTAATGCCAGCGTCAGCCGTCATCTGGAAGGCGGCAAAGGTATTGACTTCGGTTTCACTCAATTCACCAGCATCCTTCAACTGGCGAGTCAGGGCAGCACCACCGTCGGTCGACTGAAGAGAAGCGATCAAAGCGAGCGCAGCGGTACCCGGGATGCCGATGACCGGACGAAGAATCGGGGTCAACAACTTACGGGCAGCCTTCAAAGCGCCGTAGTATTCAAAGACCGTAATCATGGCGAGGGCGAACATAATGGTTGGTACGAGGCTTAAAGCAAACATGAAGCCGTCGATGGCACCTGAGCCACCCTTGCCACGGAAGTTGCTCATGGCTGTTTTGATCGTGTCGCCAGCATCTGTGACGCTGACAACGACCTTACCGAAGCCGCCGTTGACGGTCGTAAAGTCGAAAATGCCCCACCACTGTGAGCTAGCTAATACACCTGAGAAGAAGACGATGGCGAAAGCTAAAGAAATATAGGCACTAATGCCAACCTTTTCTTCGCCGGAGGTCTGAGCTGAGGTCATGTCGATTCCTTTTAAAAAGCATGATTTAAGGCACATTGGGTTGTTGTTAAACCTTGGGATAAGGTGATCCTCGCCTATGGGCTCTCATGGGTTGTGCCAATGTGCAATACCTTGAAACATTTTAGATGAGGTCAGTCTAGTCTTTTCTTTTCCCTATCGTTTTTCCTGACGTTGATCTCGTAGTAGGTGGAAAAACGAGAAGAATCGTATAAATGACTCGCATTTGAGACAGGATAATCTAAGAAAATTTATTAAAATAATAGATTCAATTTGAGAAGAATCGTCCTCGCCGTGAAGGGCTGTGAGAGCCTCTCTCGTCATCGGTGACGACGATATTCAACACTAACGCTAATGGGAGCTTCGCTTATGTCGCTCAATGACCCCCGCTGGGGCCGTTCCTCTGATGAGGAACCGCGCAAGGACGAACGTCCTGCCGAAGAAGAGCCACCTCGTCGTTCCGATGATGAAGATCGTCGTGACCACCGAGATGACCGCGATGATCGCGACGATCGCCGCGAGGACAAGAACCGTCGTCGTGATGACGGCGCTGACGATATTGATCGCCTCTGGAAAGAATTCACGGATATGTTTCAGGGCGCTGTCGATAAGGCAGACAAGAGGCGTCAAGACAAAAATAAGAAGTCGCATTCTTTTGATGATTTAAAGAGCCGTGACGACTTTACACGTGAAGATGACGAACCAGCTCGTCCGCAGGCACGTCACTATGACAATGACGATTGGCGTGAAGAAGCACCGCGTCGTGAGCGTCGAGCAACGGGGGGGCGCGGTCTTTTTGGTGGCCTGGGTGGCATGAGCGGTATTCCTCGTCCGCCTAAAGGTAATAAGGGTACTGGCATTGGTTTTTCGGTCATATTGGCCTTGGCCGCTATTGGTTGGGGGACGACGGGCTTTTATATCGTGCCTGAAGGTCAGAGCGGGATTGTGACAACATTTGGTCGCTATACCGAAACGACGGCGCCGGGTTTTCGTTGGCACTTGCCGATGCCGATTCAAGATGTGCAGATTGTGGATGTGAGTAGTGTTCGTACGGCCGAAATCGGTTTTGCGGGTCGCTCTGATCGTTTACGTGAAGCTTTGATGCTTACCGACGACGAAAACATCGTAGACGTTCAGTTTACGGTGCAGTATCGAATTAAGTCGGGCGAAGGGGCACGTGACTATGTCTTCCGTATTCGTCAACCGAACTTGACGGTGACGCAGGCCGCTGAATCGGCCATGCGTGAAGTGGTCGGTCGTAAGACCATGGACAGCGTGCTCTTTGAAAGTAAGGCCGAAATTGCTGATGCTGTGAAGAAGTCCATGCAGTCCATGTTGGATCGCTATCAGTCCGGTATTGAAGTGATGAGCGTGGCAATTCAGAATGCTCAGCCGCCTCAGCAGGTGCAGGCTGCCTTTAACGATGCCGTGAAGGCGGGGCAGGACCGTGAACGTTCGATTAACCTTGGTGAAGCGTATCGCAATGCCGTCATTCCGAAGGCTGAAGGTACGGCCGCTCGCTTGAAGGAAGAAGCCTTGGGTTATCAGGCGCGTATTGTTGAAACGGCGCGAGGTGATGCCGATCGCTTCTCGGCCATGCAGGCTCAGTACAGCAAGGCTCCTGAAGTAACGCGTGATCGTCTTTATGTCGATACGGTGCGTGACGTGATGCAAAACGTGACCAAGGTTTATGTCGACGCCAAGGACGGCAATAATCTCTTGTATCTGCCGCTTGACAAGATTGTGAACCACACGAAGAGTGATGCGCTCACGCAGGCTCAGAAGGACGCCGCTATAGTTAATGAGCCTGTGACGACGGCTCCTGCAGCTGTCGATGCAGCTTCGAAGACGACGCCTGCACCGAGCACGATCGACTATATGCGCTTAATGCGTGATCGTCGATGAGGAGTTGACATGAAGAAACTTTCTAATCTTTTGATTGCCGCTCTCGTCGTTGCCGGTTTGATGCGTATGTGCGTCTACACGGTGAATGAACGTGAATATGCGTTGGTCTTCGCGCTGGGTGAATTGAAGACGGTGATTTCTGAACCTGGGATTCACGTGAAGCTTCCGCCCCCATTACAGAATGTCGTTTATCTTGATAAACGTATTTTGAATTTGGACGGCGCTGGTGCTGACCTCGTTCAGACGAGTGAAAAGAAGAACCTCTTGATTGATACTTTTGTGAAGTGGCGTATTGAAGATCCGCGTCTTTACTGGGTGTCTTTCCAGGGTAGTGAGCCTGCTGCTGCCAACCGCGTGAGTGCTTTGTTGCGTGACGTCTTGAACGTGGTGGTTAATAAGCGTACCGTCAACCAGATCACGAGTTCTGAACGTGAAAAGGCTATGGTCGAAATTGCCCAGCTTTTGCAGGAGCGTGTGCGCGACGTGGGTATCGGTATTGTGGACGTGCGTATGAAGCGCGTTGACTTTACTCCCGAAATTTCGGAATCCGTCTATCGCCGTATGGAAGCTGAACGTAAGCGTGTGGCGAGTGAAGAACGTTCTAAAGGGGCCGCTCAAGCTGAACGTATTCGCGCTGCCGCCGATCGCGAAAGCGAAGTGATCTTGGCTCAGGCCTATCGTGATGCCCAACGCATCAAGGGTGAAGGCGACGCTCAAGCCGCTGACATCTATGCTAAGGCTTTTGGTCGAGATCCAGAATTTGCTCGTTTTTATCGTAGTCTTGAAGCCTATCGTCAGAGCTTTTCCGATAAGAGCGACGTGATGGTTGTGGATCCATCGGCAGACTTTTTCCGTTACTTCAAGTCGGAAGATCGTCAATGAGCAAATTAGATGTTTTGATACTAGCGCTCGGGTGGGTGTTAACGATCGAAGGTTTTTTGCCGATGATTGCACCGGGGGCTTGGAAAAAGGCCGTGAGCCGACTTTCTCAATCACCTGATCAGCAATTACGCATTACAGGCACCATCATGGTGGTTCTTGGTATGGTGATTGTTTGGATGGTGGTAAGTTAAGCACTTAAAGCTCAACAAAGATCGCGTGGAAGAGATTCTGCGCGATCTTTTTATTCTTTGCCAAAGAAAAATCGTGATTTTTAGGGGATGAATTAAAGGATAGTGGGTCGCAGTTTGCTAAACTTAGGAATCGTATGGATGAAGCCCCCCGGTGGTGCCGATTGTGTCAGGTAGATATAGTCGGCTTTCGGCATGTCGATCATGCTTCAAAAGAACCTTGACGAAGACGTTCTTTCTTTGTCACCGATGCTGGTCTCTCCAATCGTTTAACTCACTCGTGCGCAGGTTGCGGACGGGTCGCTTGATCGGTGGCTTAAGCTACTGTTATTCCTAAAGTTAAGGGTAAACTCATGGCCAAGAATGTAGTTGTTGTCGGCGCTCAGTGGGGCGACGAAGGCAAGGGAAAGATCGTTGACTGGCTGACCGAACAGGTCGCTGGCGTTGTCCGCTTTAATGGTGGTCACAATGCCGGTCACACGCTGGTGATCAACGGCAAGAAGACGATTCTTCGTCTGATCCCGTCTGGCATCATGCATGCCACCTCCGTCTGCTACCTCGGTAACGGCGTTGTGCTTTCTCCTGAAGCCTTCTTCCGTGAAGTCGACGAACTCAATGCCATCGGCGTTCCCAACGTCGAAAAGCGCCTGCGCATCTCTGCGAATGCCGCTTTGATCATGCCGTACCACGTCGCGCTCGACCATGCTCGCGAAGCCGCCGCTGGCGACAAGAAGATTGGTACGACTGGCCGTGGTATTGGTCCCGCTTACGAAGACAAGATCGCTCGTCGTACGGTGCGTGTGGCTGACCTCTTTGAACCGGAACGCTTTGCTGAACAGGTTCGTTCCGTTTTGAAGTATCACAACTTCATTCTCGAAAACTATCTCGGTGCCAAGCCTTTGGATCCTGAAGAAGTGATCGCTCAGGTGCTCGGTTATGCCGAACGTCTCCGTCCGATGGTCTGCGACGTCTCTGCTGAACTCCATCAGGAAATGGCCGCTGGTAAGCAGTTCCTCTTTGAAGGCGCTCAGGGTTCCATGCTCGATATCGACCACGGTACCTATCCGTTTGTGACGAGCTCCAACACGGTGGCGGGTGCTGCTTGTGCGGGTGTTGGCGTGGGTCCGGATAAGTTGAATTATGTGCTCGGTATCACGAAGGCCTACTGCACTCGCGTGGGTGAAGGTCCCTTCCCGACGGAACTCTTTGACGACGTCGGTCAGATGCTTCGTGAAAAAGGCAACGAATTTGGTGCTGTGACGGGCCGTCCGCGTCGTTGCGGTTGGTTCGACGGTGCTGCGCTTCGTCGTGCCGTTCAGATCAACGGCTTGACGGGGCTTGCCATCATGAAGCTCGACGTGCTTGATGGTATGGAAACTGTGAAGCTTGGCGTGGGCTACAAGTATCGTGGTCAGCTCGTTGACATCATGCCGGCTGGTGCTGATGCTGTGGCTGAATGCGAAGTCGTTTACGAAGAATTCCCGGGTTGGACGGAAAGCACCTTCGGCGTGACCAACTGGGATGAACTCCCAGAATCCGCTCGTCAGTATCTGACGCGCTTGGCTGAAGTGGCTGGTGCTCCGATCGCTCTTGTTTCGACGGGACCGGATCGCGCTCAGACGATTCTTCACACGAATCCGTTTGCTGACTAATCTAGTGTTAGCCTAGCCTCAACGGCAAACAAAAAAGCGGTCGGTGCACGTTTTGCAATCGGCCGCTTATTTTTTATCCTTCTCTTGCGCTCAATCATTGTGATTCACAGGGTTTTCGTCTAAAATCCTGTCTTTACTTTAAATCCGTGCATTCTTGCACGATTTCCCTTTTATTTGTCACAGTTCAGAGAAACACTCATGTCGGACATTTCTTACACCTGGGAAGAGTACATCGACCTTAATGAAAAGCTGGTTTACACCGTCGCCAAGAGCGGCTGGAAGTTTGACAGCATTTTGTGTCTTTCGCGTGGCGGTATGCGCCCGGGCGACTTCTTTAGCCGCGTGTACGATATGCCGCTCGCTGTGTTAGCGACGAGCTCCTATCGTGAAGCCAAGGGGACGGTTCAGAGCGATTTAGATATTGCCGATTGTATTACCGGTGTCTCTGAGTTGAAGGGCCGCGTGCTGTTGGTTGACGACATGGTTGATTCAGGTAAGACGATTCGTGAAGTCATCGCTCACTTGAAGCAGCGTTATCCTGGCATCACCGAAATCCGCGTGGCCGTGCTTTGGTACAAGGCGCACTCGGTGCTCGTGCCTGACTGGCACGTAGAATATCTTGAAGACAATCCTTGGATTCATCAGCCGTTTGAGTGCTATGACGATATGGGCCCTGAGAAGCTCATCGAGAGAGTCGAAGCGAAGATGAAGACCGAATAACCATCATCGCAGGCAAAGTCAGGCTATACTGATTGCATCAAGCCGCCATCCGATCACGGGGGCGGCTTTTTTAATCACTTTTGTTTTGAGGTAATCATGGCAACGCCAGAGAATCCTGAATTGGTCCCCGGAGGACTAGATGTCTCGAAACTCACTGACAACGCAGCTGAGGTGATTTTGGCGACGGCCGACCGTTTCACTGACGTCATTCAACAACTGCTGAATCATCTCTCTTGGGAGAATGTTATTTTGCAGTTGGTCGCTGTGTTGGTGAGTGCCGGACTTGGTTTTTGGCTTTCACGCCACGTCAATCGCCTGGTCGATAAGTGGACACCTGAGCTTGGTGCAAAAGGGATGGCTGCTTATGGGCGTCGCTTTGTGGTGGGCTTTACACATAATGTGTCGTTTAGTTTGTTGGCTGGTTCCATCCTTGCGTTAGTTGTTTATGTCATCGTTAAGACGACCGATTATTCGGCGCAGTCGATGGTGATTGCACGTGTGGCCTACAACATCTTTTATGCCTATGCGTTGCTCTCACTTTTGATGGCTTTCTTGCATGGTGGGATGGGGTTGCGCGTCCTTACGCCTGGTGTGCGTCGTATGGTGACGATCACGTTCTGGGTGTTGGCAGTCCTTCAATTCTTTGGCATTCTCACTGATGTCATTTCGTATCTCGATTCGACCGTGATCCCCATCGGGGGGGGAAGTATGACGGTTTGGATGCTCTTTGTGGCTATCGTTTCGGTACTCCTTACGCTAGGTATTGCGAACTGGCTCGCTTCGATGATCAATCAGTTGATTGATGGCTTGGATACGCTCTCCGATAACATCAAGGTGGTCTTAAAGCGTGTAATCACGGTGACCTTCATGGTGTTGGCAGTCATCATCGCCTTGGGTACGGTGGGGATTGACCTCACGATCCTTTCGGTCTTCGGTGGTGCCTTAGGTATGGGGCTCGGCTTTGGCTTACAAAAGATTGCTTCAAACTACATCTCGGGCTTTATTATTTTGCTCGATAAGTCGATCAAAATTGGTGACTTGGTGACCGTTGCAGGCTTCCGTGGTCGCGTGACTGAAATTAATACGCGCTTTACGGTGGTTCGTAATGCTGATGGCGTTGAGAGCATTGTGCCAAATGAAAGCTTTGTGACGAGTTCTGTGCTTAATCACTCTTATAGTGAGCACGCGTCGGTACAGTATGTAGACATTTCTGTCGCATATGACGCTGACGTTGAACGAGCACTCGCCATCATGCTTGAAGAAGGGATGCGTCCTCGTCCGCGTATTGATACCGAACGTCGTGGCTGGGCCTATTTGGATACTTTTGCGGATTCAGGGATCAACTTGCGCCTAGGCTTCTGGGTCAAAGACCCAGTCAACGGTACGGCAGGTATTAAGACCGAAATCGCGATCGCGATTCTCAAGCGATTCAAAGAAGAAGGCATTGAAGTGCCCTTTAATCAGCTTGAAATCAATCTTCGTAAGTGCGACATGGGCGAATTGCCCGTTCGTGTAAAGACGGGCGCATAAAGCGAATCACAATAAAAAATGAAAGGCACGTTCTTCTTTGGGACGTGCCTTTTTAGCTACTTGAAGTCAATTTGACATTCGATTTTGCCGCCAAGAACCGAGATCGCTGACGCGAGCGTATCGATTTTTGTGGGGTGTGTGAGCTTCATAATACGTGTCGCTTCTTGGGGGAGGCAACCAATGCGTTTACAGAGTTCGCCCGTTGAAAAGCGTTGTGCTTTGATGGCTAATATGAGATGAAGCTTCGTTGCGTAGGTCGGGGTGAGTTGCAAGACGTTTTCACCTGCACAGGGCGCAAGAGGCTCAGGTAAGTTGTCATTTTTGAGCCTGGTTTCAAGAATCGGTAAGAAGTCTGCCTGCAGGTTTCCGACGAGCGCTTGAATGGTGGGCGCTAGCGGTTCAAACTCAGGATAATTGGGAAAATGTGCGCGATAGCCGTCAGGACGTCGTTCGATCCAGTACGGAAAGGCAGTGAGCGAAGGGGCAGAAGTCGGCATGACAACTCTCTTAATGTCGTATTGCCGTCAGGATAGCACGGATAGCGAATAACAAAAAAGGCCTGCGATTTTTCGCAGACCTTCTAGAATTAGGTCAGTGGTGCCCGGAAGAGGACTCGAACCTCCACGCCCGTGAAGGCGCCAGCACCTGAAGCTGGTGCGTCTACCAATTTCGCCATCCGGGCACTGCTGAGAGTACGTATTATGCAGAGACCCTAAGTCTTTGTCAAGTAAACCGTATAAAAGTTTTGACATACGTGTAGACTGTCGACAGTATCGCATTTCGAATCATTATGGCTAAGAAAAGAAAAACTGTGACCGCGAAGGTCGAACCGATTGTCTTGACGAACGAAGAGCTCGCCCAGGCGCGTACATACTTAGAAAGTCTCAAGGGGGACATCTCTTACTCTCAGGCAAAGCGCCAGATTGCGCAGGCTTGTGGTTGGGATCGCTCCAAAGGCAACGCTGCTGTGGTTGCCTTGCATCAAGAAGGCTTTATGGCGGGGGACAAGAACTGGTTCTGTCATCCTGAAGCGGCAACAGAGCCTGGTGTCGTTCGCGGTGCTCGAGAGTTGGCGAACTTTACTGTGATGTTGCAAAGCGACCCTGATGTCTCGATGCCCGTGCCCTTTACCTTGAAGTGTTTGCCTGGCGACGTCTTTATGATGCGCCGTCAAGCCTCTGGCGACTGGCATTTGTCGAACTTTGTTGCACGTCATCAAACGCGTTGGGTTTGTCGCGTCTTGAATCCGACTCGCAAGCGTCGCCGTACCGGAGTGGTTGAGGTTATTCCTGTCAATACGTTTGCGCCTGTCGTCATGATGATGGATATGGTTGATGTGCCTGAATCAGTTGATCTCACGAAGGCGGCCTTTGAAGTTGAACTATTGCCTGAGTCTCAAAAGCCAGAGCCCTACGTCGACGTTTTTGCGCGTTTTGTCAAAGAGATTGGTAATCGCTTTGACCCATTGGGCGAAATTGCGATTGCTTCTGCCGAATATGATCTCCCTGTCGAATTTAGTGATGCGACCTTAGAGGAAGCCGTAGCGCTCCCCGATGAAGTTGATCATCGCTCGATGGGTCGTCGAGTTGACTTACGAGATATTCCATTTGTCACCATTGACGGTGAAGATGCGCGCGACTTTGACGACGCTGTGTGGTGTATGCCGCTCGACGACGGTAAGACGCGTTTACTTGTGGCGATTGCAGACGTCAGTCACTATGTGAAGCCTGGTAGCGCTTTGGACGTGGATGCCCAAAAGCGTGCGACGAGTGTGTACTTCCCGTCGAGCGTAGTGCCCATGCTCCCTGAAAAATTATCGAACGGACTTTGCTCTTTAAATCCTGGTGTCGATCGTCTCACGATGGTGTGTGATGCGGTTGTGAACGCCAAAGGACAAACCGAAGCCTATCAGTTCTATCCAGCTGTCATTCATTCGCATGCCCGTCTCACTTATACGCAGGTATGGAGTGCTTTACAAGGCGTAGAAGGGGGGCTTGCCGCCGTTGGTGATCGTCTTGAAGATCTTCAGCATCTTTATGCGCTCTTCAAAGTCCTGCGTGCTGCTCGTAATGCGCGTCATACGTTAGATCTTGAAACACAAGAAACGATGGCTGTCTTTGATAAAAAGGGCAAGATTTGTGACTTTAAGGTCCGTGACCATAACGATGCGCATCGATTGATCGAAGAATGCATGTTAGTCGCGAACACCTGTGCTGCTGACTTTGTGATTCAGAAAAAGCGTGATTCGTTATTCAGAGTGCACGATGAGCCTAGTCCAGATCGTCTCGAAACCTTGCGTGCTGTTTTGAAGAGCTTTAATGAAAAGCTGCCTGAAGCAACACCAGAAGGTTTCGCGGAGCTCATTGAACGCACGAAAGAGAACGAGTTTTTACAGACAGCGATTTTACGATCCATGTCTCGTGCGTGTTATGACCCGGTCAATATTGGTCACTACGGTCTTCAGTATCAGGCTTATGCGCACTTTACGTCGCCAATTCGTCGTTACCCAGACTTGCTCTTACATCGCACGATTAAGGGTATTTTGTCTCGTCGCGTGTATGTGCCACAGGTTGTCTTTGATGATTCGTCTGTCATGGTGAGTCGTCAGGCGCGCGGTTTAGGTAGTCGCCATGAAGCCGATCGTAAGCCGGCTGACGAATCTCGCAATGAATCTCGTCGTCGCGTTTGGGAGCGCTTAGGTATTCTTTGCTCAGCGGCTGAACGTCGCGCCGATGATGCTACGCGCGATGTGATGAATTACCTTAAGTGTGACTATATGCTTCGTCATGGCAAAGGTCGTCATGAAGCGATTGTGACAGGCATGATCGCGGCAGGTGTTTTTGTCTCACTCAAAGACACGGCGATTGAAGGCTTCATTCACATTTCGAACTTGGGTTGGGGCTATTACGAATTTGACGAAAAGGCTCTCACAATGACTTCTCACGAAGAAATGGCTCAGGTTCGTGTGGGTGACCGTGTCATTGTTCGTCTTGAAGACGTTGATCTTGAAAACCGTCGTATGTCTTTTGTGCTCGATACCAATCTGGAGCGTCATGTGATAAAGGGCGCAAAGAAAGGTCGGTCTGGTGGCCGTCGAGGTTCTCGTCAAGGTTGGCGTCCTTATCGTGACGACTCCTTTGATGCGGATTTTTTGACGTCGACCTGGGAAGACGATGACGACGATGATGATCTTAATGAAGATTGGTTTTAGTCGTTGAGTTAGGCTGACGCTCATGAGCCACTAGGGTACAATGAGCGCCACCAATTAATCTAACAACGCGATCTTTCTAGTTAGGTCGCGTTTTCTGACGTGTGTCATACGAAGTGAAGAATATTGTTTTAGCTGGCTTTCATGCCGTGGGTGCGCGCTTGCGCATGGATCCTAAGTCGATTACCGCTGTTTACCTTGATCCTGAACGCCGCGACAAGCGTATGCGCGAGATGCGCGAAAAGTTGATTGCTGCCGGCATTCGTGTCATGACGGCTGATACGCGCCGCCTCGATGGCATGGCGTCCGATGTGCCGCACCAAGGTATTGTGGCGATGGCTGAAGAAAAACAGGCGCAGTTAGAGTTCGACGAACTCTTGGACTTGATCACTGATGATACGCTGATCCTCATTTTGGACGGCGTGACTGATCCGCGTAACTTCGGTGCATGCTTACGTGTGGCCGATGCAGCCGGCGCCCAGTGTGTCTTGGTGCCGCGTGACCGTTCTGCTCATATGTCGCCCGCAGCCTTGAAGGCTGCCGCTGGTGCGGCTGAAACGGTCCCCGTGGTGACTGTGACCAATTTGGCTGCTTCCATTGTTGAATTGCGCGATGCGGGTGTGACTGTGGTTGGTACAGCCGGTGAAGCCACCAAGTCGATCTATGAATTTGACCAGAAGAAGGCCTTTGCATGGGTGCTCGGCGCCGAAGGTGATGGCCTTCGTCAGTTGACGCGTCGTCGTTGCGACGACCTCGCTGCGATTCCGATGGCGGGTGCCGTTGAAAGCTTGAATGTCTCTGTTGCTTCAGGTATTTGCTTATTTGAAACCGTGCGTCAGCGTACGGGCGGTAAGCTCTAAAAAATCTTTTTTCGTGGAACGCGATTTTTTTCGCTTTTTGAGTGGCAGACCGCAAAAATAGCGAGTAAAATCTCATTCTTTCTGTCCTTGCTGCATCCAGAATAGACGCTCTGGGCAGCTTTTTCCGCAAGGAGGCTAAATGCGTCACTACGAACTTTGCATTATTGTGCACCCCGATCAGAGCGAACAGGTTCCCGCTATGATCGAACGCTACAAGACCCTTGTCGCCGAACAGGGTGGCCAGATCCATCGTATCGAAGACTGGGGCCGTCGTCAGCTCGCTTACCCCATTCAGAAGCTTGTCAAGGCTCACTACGTTCTCTTGAACATCGAATGCGGTCACGAAACGATCGCCGAAATCGAGAACGGTTTCCGTTTCAACGACGCTGTTTTGCGTCACCTCACGGTCAAGACGAAGCACGCCGAAACGGCTGCCTCCCCGATGATGAAGGTCGTCGAGAAGGAAGAAGCCAAGAAGGTGGCTGCCGAAGCCGCTAACGCCGCTGCTGCTGAATAATTTTCAACAGTCTCGACTGAAACAGAATTTTCTGTACGACCAGGCTCTGAGTGAATCTCATACAGATTAACGGTACGCTCACTTCGCGTGAGGAAGTCAGGTATACCCCTGCGGGGATACAAGTTTTTGAAGGTGCATTTCACCATCGAACTGAACTGACAGAAGCCGGCAGAGTTAGAAAACTTGAATATGACTTTCCTGCGATCGCGTTTGGCACCGTCGCTGAGGCACTTAATCAGTTGCCTTTAGGAACAGCATTGAATATCAAAGGTTTTCTGGCACCTCGATCGATGAAGAGTACACGCCTGATCGTACATATAACGGAATATATTTAAGGAGCTATCATGGCTTTTGGTAAGGGTAAGGGCAAGCCCCGCCGCGGTAACCAGCAAAATTCGCTTTTCAAGCGTAAGAAGTTCTGCCGTTTCACGGTGGAAAACGTCGAACAGATCGACTACAAGGATGTTGAAACGCTTCGCGACTTCATCCAGGAAAACGGCAAGATCATGCCGGCTCGTTTGACGGGCACGAAGGCTCACTATCAGCGTCAGCTCGATACGGCTATCAAGCGTGCTCGCTTCCTCGCTTTGTTGCCGTACACGGACAACCAGTAATCGCTAGGAGATAATCAAATGCAAGTTATTCTGCTCGAAAAGATTACCCACCTCGGCGACCTCGGTGACATCGTCAAGGTTAAGGATGGCTACGGCCGTAACTTCTTGATCCCGACTGGCCGTGCCAAGCGCGCTACGAAGGCTGCCATCGCTGAATTCGAAGCTCGCCGTGCCGAACTCGAAAAGGCCCAGGCTGAACGTATCGCTACTGCTCAGGCTATCGCTGATAAGCTCAATGGCGGTGAAATCGAAATCACGTCCAAGTGCGGTGTTGACGGCCGTCTCTTCGGTTCCGTCACGAATGCTGACATCGCTGCTGCTGTCGACGCCAAGTTCGACCTCCAGATCAAGAAGTCTCAGGTTCGCACCCCGCTCGGCGCCATCAAGGCTGTCGGCGACTACGTCATCACGATCGGTCTCCTCACGGACATCACGGCTGACGTTACCGTTCACGTTGTTGGTGAAGCCTAATTGCTAAAGCACGACTGACGTCGAACAAAATTCAAAAAGGCTTGTCGAAAGACAGGCCTTTTTGTTTATGGAGCGCGGAATTTTTAATAAGGACTTTCGTTATTAAAGATTTCTCGAGAAAACTTTAATAACCAGTTCTCTTATTAAAGAGTAGTATGCTTTTGAAGTGGTATTCATCAGGTATCTGCTCATCTGGCGAGAAGTTTCAGTGCTTCGCTAAGTAGTATGCTTTTGAAGTGTCGTCCGCGAACACGTCGAACGACCATCCGCATGTTTCAGTGCTTCGCTAAGTAGTATGCTTTTGAAGTCGTATAGATGTCCCGCTGGGATTTTAACTATAGGTTAGTTTCAGTGCTTCGCTAAGTAGTATGCTTTTGAAGTACTGGCACTTTGACAGTTGATCAGCTGATTACTGGCAAGTTTCAGTGCTTCGCTAAGTAGTATGCTTTTGAAGTCTGCTGGAGCACCCTGAAAGCCTGTCGATCGTCAGTTTCAGTGCTTCGCTAAGTAGTATGCTTTTGAAGTTGATTTACGTCTGACAGTCAATCTTTCTACTGGGTTTCAGTGCTTCGCTAAGTAGTATGCTTTTGAAGTAGTAAATGACTTTAAGGACGGTCACGGATTCGGTGTTTCAGTGCTTCGCTAAGTAGTATGCTTTTGAAGTTTTGGGAGTTCGCCGTCGAAAAGAAAATAACTCACGTTTCAGTGCTTCGCTAAGTAGTATGCTTTTGAAGTGCTGTACTAGCTGAGATAGACAGACAGCAGAAGCGTTTCAGTGCTTCGCTAAGTAGTATGCTTTTGAAGTTTGGCTTAGGAAAGGTTGGATCCCGCTGTCTTAAGGTTTCAGTGCTTCGCTAAGTAGTATGCTTTTGAAGTGTCATTTTTTCATCCTTAAAAAAGTTAGTTAACCGTTTCAGTGCTTCGCTAAGTAGTATGCTTTTGAAGTACGCAAGTCGCTCAAAAGGTTGGCAGGTCTGCGATCGTTTCAGTGCTTCGCTAAGTAGTATGCTTTTGAAGTTTCGATTCGAGAAGTTTTCATTCTGTCTATCATATTGTTTCAGTGCTTCGCTAAGTAGTATGCTTTTGAAGTAGCCTTTGCGGCCCGCACAACAAAGTGGTATGCCGGTTTCAGTGCTTCGCTAAGTAGTATGCTTTTGAAGTCCCGGTTGTGATGTCAACAGGGACAGTGAATCTGGTGTTCTGCTGAACACCAGATTTTCGAAAATAGTCCGATTGCACAAAAAACGCCATTTTTTGCGAACTTTTGAGGAGAATTCTTGCTAAACAAAATACATGATGATCATCAAGCCAAGCATCGTAAATGCTAAAGCTACTTTGACCGCGGTACCGACGATCATGCCGATCCAGGTCGCCATGCCGACGCGTCCAGCGTGCAAATAGTCGCGTTTAGCCCAAAATTCGCCAATAAAAGCACCAACGAGCGGCATAATGAAAATGCCAACAAGGCCACCCATAAAGACGCCGACAAATGTGCCGATTACTGATCCCCAAATCCCGTAAGCGCTGGCCCCGGCTTTTTGAGCGCCTGCGGTTTGTGCAACTGTATCAACGATCACGCCAATAATAGCTAGAACAGCGAGCGTGATAATCGTGCCCCAACCGATGAGTTCAAAATCGCCAGCCCAACCAATCAGCGCCCCACCGATTGCGATGAGGGGCAAGCCAGGAATTGCAGGAATCACTGTGCCTGCAAGCCCAGCGATAATGAGTGAAATCGCGCCAAGCCAACAGGTAATAGCAAACCAATCGATTTGAGTAAACCAATCGAACATTGTTTTTTCCTCGTCTTATTATTGTGTTATTGAGCACCTTCCCAGTATCCCGCATCGCCTGCCCAAGGCTCGAAGCGTGTATTGCCGCCGCGGAAAACCATACGTAATGTTCCAATCGGGCCGTTACGCTGTTTTGCAATGATGATTTCAGCGAGATTTTTTTCAGGTGTGTCTTTGTTATAGACAACTTCACGATAGATGAACATGATCACGTCAGCGTCCTGTTCGATAGCGCCAGATTCGCGCAAATCGGACATGATTGGGCGTTTGTCTGCACGTTGTTCAAGCGAACGATTCAGCTGCGACAATACGATGACTGGACAGTGAAGTTCTTTAGCAAGCGCCTTTAAGCCACGAGAAATTTCAGAGAGTTCAGTCGAACGATTATCTACACCTGCGCGACCCGTCATTAACTGAATGTAGTCAACAACGATCAGGCCTAACGGACCAGTCTGGTTTGTCAATCGACGAGCTCGACTAGAGAGTTCTGAAATCATCAAAGCTGGTGTGTCGTCGATGTAGATTGGCTTATTTTCAAGACGGTGAATTGCTTTAGAGAAGCGATTCCATTCTTCGTCTTCAAGTTGCGCTTTTCTCAACTTTTGAGCGTCAATGTCAGCGACAGAACTAATCAAACGCTGTGCGAGCTGATCACCGCCCATTTCAAGCGAGAAAACAGCAACGGGCAGTTCTTGTCGAACACCTACATTTTCAGCAATGTTGATAGCAAAAGACGTTTTACCCATTGACGGGCGTCCAGCAATGATGATCAAGTCACCACGTTGTAAGCCGGCTAATTCTCTATCGAGATTGGGGTAGCCGGTTGGCACGCCAGTCACTTCAGAGCCTTGTTGATTCTGATAGATATCGATGATCTTTTCAGAAACTTCACGCACTAACGTTGCCATCGGTTGAAAACCGCGTTGGCCACGTGAGTTACGTTCATTAATAGCTAAAACAGTGCGTTCTGCTTCATCAAGAATCTGAGCTGTTTCACGACCATCAGGCTGCAACGCGCAGGTGACCATATGGTCGCCAGCGGAGATGAGCTGACGTAACACAGACTTATCGTGAACAATTTCTGCGTAACGACGAATGTTAGCGGCAGATGGCGTATTGTTGACGAGTTCAGCAAGATAAGCAAAGCCGCCCGTGTCATTATCGAGACCGGCGTCTCGTAATGACTCTGCAACAGTGAGCGAGTCAGCGGGACGGCCGCGTTGAATCATCGCCGTGATGTGTTCGTAAATCAGGCGATGGTCACGTCGATAAAAGTCTTCTGGGAGAATGATGTCGACAATGCTGTCGAGTGCATTGTTGTCGATCATCAAGCCGCCCAAAATGGACTGTTCGCTATTGATGCTTTGTGGAGGACGTCGTACAGCTTGTGCTGCTGGATCGTCAGTGATGTCTGTCATTGCTATCTGTTCATCGGTTGTATGTTAAGCGCATATCTTACGTTAATTCGTAGCACTAAAGACGATCAGCGCAAAAATTTAAAAATTCACACTGTGAACATTGAGCGTCGGTTGCGTTACTTCGAGGTAGAAGGCCGCTTGAAAAATTATTGTGCATCTCTTTTATCGTCGTTGCGAGTTTCAATCTCAGTGCTTCATCAACTTGGATTTCTTTGTATCGTGTTTTCTCCTCAAAAAGAATGTATCCCTTCCGAATGCTGACGTTGTGCATGGCTTCGAGCAATTGAGCATAAGCGCAGAGCTGAAGCTTTTCGCCAATTTTAGGAGGTGAACATTTGCTTTTGATTTCCAGTGGAATAATGTTACCCCTATTAGTTTGGAGGACTGCATCACAAACGCCGTGAAGGCCGAGACTCCTATCGAACAATTTAACTTCTGTTTGAAGTTTGTACGGTTCATTTTCGGTAAGTGGTAGCAAATTTCGACGTTTTAATAAATTTTCTATTCTTTGATGCAGTGTGATTCCAGCTTCAACCCATTCACGTCGGGGAGGATTGAGTTGAATGACGAACATGAAGAACGGTATGCGTGGACAAAAATGGTGTTGTCGTATGAGAGAGACGGCAATGCTAGAGAACTCTTGAGTCATCAGGTTCACAATAACTAAAGTGTTTGAGACCAATACATTTTCGAATTTCTTCGACTGTCAATTGAGTCGGGAAATATAGACATGAATCTGTTGAGGAGTCGAGTAGCTTGCGGCTCATAGAGACCAAAGCCGAAACCTCGGGTCTTTTTAAGTCTCCGAAAAATACAGATTCCTGAACTTGCGTTAACCCTAGATCTTTTAAAAAATCAAAGAATTTGGTTCGCTGTTTGTTATCTGAAATGTCGTAACAAACAAGATATTTGACGTACTGCCCCATTCTGAATCACCATCGAAACTTTATGCCACGATACGCTTTTTTTCGATCAATCATGCTTGCTGCTAATCGATAAGCTTGTCGTTGCATGATATTTTCTAAACGTACTTTCTTTTGTCGGTAAGGAAAGGCTGTTGCAACTGTTCCATCGATCGCTTCAATGATTTTAGATTTCAGCTCTTTGTCTAGTTCTGCTTTGTCACCGAGCCGCTGCCGCAATTTGATGATGTTACGATCGACTACCCATGCTCTGTACTCTTCCATAACATCTAGAACGAGGGCAGGTTTTCCTGGGCGATCCGCATGCAGTAAACCTGCATACAGTTCAAAGCCCGCGTTATCTAAAACAGACCAAATGTAGCTTTGCAAAATGCTGTAGCCATAGTTTAGTGCGGCATTCGTAATTTCCACTGACCCTCGACCTTCTCGATTTTGGAAGGTGTCAGGTAAAAGATGGCTGTCTTTGAGTGCATTCCAGTAAAGCGCGGCGCATTGACCTTCATGCCCTTCGAAAATTACCCTCCAGGCTCGACTTTCAATAATTTTTCGTGCCTTAAGAAGCTCGACTTGACTACGTATTTGATCCGATGCTTTTGTTAATATTTCCGCAGAAGCGGGATCTTTTTGAGCTAGGTATTTACGAAAGTAAAGAAGAACGGCACGTTGGTTTGAGATTTTGGACACAAGAATGTCGCGGACAATTTCTTGTGCTTTAGGAGAGTCGATCGTCTGTAGTTGCGCTTTTCGAATAGCTACAACGGCATGCTGATGTTGTCCTGACACAGCGGCGACGGCTTTACCTTGCCAGTCAACAAAGTAAAGCCGAATTCCTCTTGATGCGCAAGCTTGGATGAGGTTTGAGGAAATAGAGATGCCGTTTTTAGCGACACGAATACTCCTCAGGCGATTCAAGCTTGTTTCAAAGAGCTCGCCATCCCGCGAACGGATCGTGAGGCGACTGCCTGAAACACCCAGACAGTCGCCGAAATTTACAACGCTAATATGTCTCATTTGGCGGCGTCATTATAGGCTTTGAGCATACTTGCGTTACTCGATTCAACAATGTACCAAAGCTTCACTCGTTTACCAACGTGTTCAATAAATAAGTGCGATCGAGGAGTGCCTAAAAGAGGTGCGGTACTTAAATCGACGGGAATAAAGGCTTTTGGTTTGTTGAGTTTAATATCAGCTCTTGGTGACAGCTGATGTGTAAGCTTGTATTCTGCTTCAGCATGCTCGAGCCAAGACGCTAATGTGTCAAAGTTCATTTCGATACGAATGTAGCGTCGCCCTAGTGTTCCAGGTGCCATTTCGATAACCATGTCGTTTTCAGTGGAGACACGTCTAAATTCTCGCATTTTGACGCTGGTAGATGCTTTTGCGGAATCATTGATCTCTAGCGAGGTCACTGAACGAGTAGCTAGGTGCTTGAAAAGCACCGGCTTTTTCCAGTCGACAATGCCTTTTTCATCGCAGGCAAAGCTACTGTATTTTGCATTGGCAATGTTGTGAAGTTGGTACACGTCATTGTTATCTAGCGTTTTGCGACGAATTCTGAAGCCGCCTGAAGCTTTACTAACGATAGGCAGACTTGCGACGCGTTTTACAGCAGTGTGTGCACACTTCGACGAATTCATTCGATGCATTCTTTGCAACCAGGCATCCAAATCGAAAGCACCGAGATCTTTAAGATCTTTGCCTAGACGGTTTTGTATTTCTGGTGACTTCCAAACTTTAAGCCATTCAGCATGGGCTGGTAACGTTAAAGCGCCTTTTACTTTGAATGCTTTAGAACTAATATCACAGTTGATCGTAAATGCTTTTTTATCAAGATTTAAAGCATCTTTAACGAGCGCTTTGTTGGCTTTGTCAACAAGCGCGCTTCGTACAGGTACTCTTTCGGTGATATATCGTAGTTTGTCAAGAATAACGACAGCTTCTTTTTCTTCAGCTGTGAGTGCTTCAGGCTGAAGGATTGCTTTTGTGAAAAGTTCAAACGCTTTCTTTTTGTGGATCTGATAGCAAGTCAGACGATCTTGGTTCAGGTCAACAGGCTTGTCAAAGTAATTCGACAAAATAGTCAGAATGCGTGTGGGGCTCTTACCTGTGACTGTAATAGCATTTATTTGACTAGTCGAGTCTACGTCTTTCTTGCCTAGCGTAAAGCCCACAAACACATTTTGCTTGCAGGTTAGAACGTGCAAGAAATTTTCCGACAAAATGCCTTCTTTAAAAATAGCTCGAGAGTCGTGATCAGTCTTTTCTTCCTGAGCTTGCGCAGTAATCCAATTCACGTAGCAGTTTAGAGGATGTAATGCTGCTAAAGTCGCCGTGTTTTCCAGATTTGATAGCTCAGGATCGCTGTGCGTGAATTCGCAGAATTGATCAGACACACACGCTGCTGCATAAGCGCACATCGCGTCGATAGAATGCGACGCAACGGGTTGTACCTCAGGTTTATAAAAGATCGAATTTTCAGAAGAGTCTTTACATTCTTTGGTGGATTTGGTAGAAGACTGTTTGGTCAAAGCTTGACGTAAATCGTGACCGGCTTGAGCCGATGTGCGGATCGCTTGACAGATCAAAGTGTGATGGTGCTTAGTGAGCCAAGCACCAGACATTTGAGTTAATTTTTCGAGATAACGACGAATAAACCAAGCTTGCGTACCGTTGACTTTTGAGCGGTTACTTGCAGCGAGCTCAGATAAGACAGATTTTCTAGCTTCAGAGTCATCATCTAAAAAGAGCGCATGTCGCACGTACGCCTGATCCTCGCTATTGAGCAATTCAAAATGACTCAAACGACGTTTACGCTTGAGTTCATCAATGCGTGTTTCGATCTTGTCCGCGATAGCTTTGCAGTCAGTCGTACCAAAGACTGCAGATAGGTACCTGGAATGTAAGTAAGTTAGACGATAACGTTCATCTTTCTTTTGTTGATTACCCGCTTGGGAAACGCAAATCAAGTTCGCTTCAGAATTGAATGCTGTACTTAAAACAGATTTAGTAAGCGTGCGAGGAATGATGTGATCGTATTCACATGTACACGTATCAAGTGCTACCCCTGTGTATGCGCAAATATTTTTCGAGGCTTCCTTAATACGTTCATCTTTAGAGAGCCAGCGAGTTTCTTGTCGTTGAAGCGCATCCGTCGCTTTTTTCTTCGCAGTTGTATTTTTCTTCAATGTAGCCAAAGAGGCTGTGAATGCAAACTTGTTTTCTTCAACGACTGTGGCGTGATGAATCGTTGTACCGTCAACTAAAGCATTCTTTTTCCATGTGTAAAATGTATGCTTGGCCAATTCATAAGCTTGACGATCTAGAAGTTTTCTTAAAACACCATCAAAAGGACGAACGCAGTCAGCAGCCAGGCGACTGCATTGTGCATTGATGCCGTCTGGAGACGACATACGCCAACTGTTTTCAAGTTGCACGGCGACAGTGTTCGACGCAAAACCACTCCTATCAAGTTCAATCAGCGTGTAAAGCTGAGCAAGACTGAAAGGATTGGCAACTCGCTTAATCGTTTTTTCACTCAAATGAAGCTGATCCGCCAAAAAGGATTTCACGTCTTCAATACGATCTTTGATAGAGGTAAAGTCCTTTGATGTCGAAGTCTTGTCATTAAATAAGAGCTTAAATTCACCGCCATATTGCTTGCGAATAGTCTCAATAAATTGGCAAGTAGAGCGCATCGAAGAACGAGACTTTTCGCCCAGTTTGCAATTCCAATAATTCTCAATGAACGTACGGCCGAAGTCTGCGTCTAAACCAAAGACATCACCAACAAGTTGATCAAGAATTTTTTTCTTCATCGGTGGATGAATGTTACTTTTTTCAAGTAGGTTTGCTTGAGACTCGATCCAAAGACCAACTCGCGCATCAGCGACTTCTGCATAGTAAAGCTTAGCTAGCGTGATAAATCCATCGACGTGCTGCGAACCGATCACACGACTGAGTTCAGCATGTGCTTTGTTAGCTAATTGACTCTGGCTATCGTTTGCGAGTAAACGTAAAGCGTACTGATCAAGCTTTTTGTTGCGGTCAAGGGCACGTTGCAGAATGTAGCTGAAACGATAATCTAAGACAGGATATTTTTGTGTATTGGTTGAAATAGCAATGCGGCTTCTTCTATCTGTATGTGTCAGAATGAGGTCGAGATTTTCATCTAATGCGGGGTCTTCCTTCGAAAGTGAATCTGCCCAGCTCTTCCAAATCGGACCAAACTTTTCAGTTAGTTTATGAGGCGACAAAAGTAATGTTGCATCGACAGGTGGACGACGGTTGTTTTGGTCTTCATAAGCAGGAATTGTGCGTTCAGGATCGATGCTACAAAGAACCTCAAGAATATCTTCGGTACTTTCTAAGGTTTTGATTAACGCCTGCTGATTTTGAGATTCCTTGCCCGGACTGCAGTGGAAATATTTAAAAGCACGCACCAAAGTTTTTTGTAGACGTTCAGGAATCCAAAAACGATCTTCAAACAGTTCTGGCGCATTGAAATACCAACGCATCGCACGCAATTGCAGATTAGAAAGATTACCAATGAGACGCCACAGTCGATCAAGATCCCCAAAGGCCTCTACAGCCTTTGCTAAGCGACTGTCGTTACGCATATCTTGATGAATTTCGTCAAGATACTGTTTGCGATGACGATGACCAAAACGGACTTGTTGCAACAATAGGTTTGCGTCGTCACTCAGGATTTTGAGCGCATTAGAGTAAGCCTTTTTCTGAGATTTCAGATCGGCAAAGTTTTTAGAGAAGTAGGCTTGAAATGCTTTGTCGGTTGGCTTCTTTTCGATAAAAGCGGAAATTTGTTGAAGATCTTGCGTCAGATTCTCCCATTGGCTTGGAATATCCGAAAGTTCGCAGAAGAACTGGCCTAATTCAGGATGATTAGCAAAAACGCAAGGATCTAAATTCTCTAATGATGTTAAATCGGTTGCACTGTCAGATTCTAAACGACTATAGCCACGACGCTTGAGGAGGCTGCAGATGGCTTCGATGATTTTTTTCTCTTCCTCATTACCAAGCGTAAGGCCAGCATCCTTAATCTTTTGGAGAATCAGAATTAAGGCAAGACGACGTGCTAAGTTGTAGCGTTTTTTATTACGCAAACGATGACGAACCGCGCGGCGAGCTTGACTGCTGTAAGTCATCTTGTCGCCATCATCTGGCAATACTAAAGTCATTGCATGACAATCTGCAGAGGATGCAGGTTGAAAAGCATCACGAACTACCAAAAATGATCCAGTAAACTTCGCACCGAGGTCTATAGCAAGACAGCTACTCAAGAGTGGTTGAGGGGTGGTGATGGTAGAATGAGGCATACGCGACTCCGATTGAAACTAAATTGCTATCGCATTTAGCAAGGTTTGTAAAAAGAGTATAGCGATAGTTTTCGTGGAGTGTATGATCAATATTCGAAATATTGATATAAAAAAAGCACCCGAAGGTGCTTTTTTTCTCTGGATATGATATGGATCACAGTGGCCAGAGTCAAACTTAACTTTAAGGGATTTCAGGTCGTTCGGAAACGATTTCCTTCGTTAAGTAGTATGCTTAACTAGCATATTAGTCTATAGAGCGATAAAAATCAAGTTTCATTTTTTGTGGCAAGGGAATTGTAGTTTTACAACACTTCCGTAGCAAAATCCGCTAGGCGAGAGCGTTCCCCTCGGGTCAGTGTAATCGTTGCTGCATGTGGCCATCCTTGGAAGCGTTCAACGACATAGGTAAGTCCAGAACTGCCTTCTGTCAGATAAGGCGTGTCGATCTGCGCAATATTGCCTAAGCAAACAATCTTGGTGCCTGGACCCGCACGCGTGATGAGGGTCTTCATTTGCTTCGGGCTCAAGTTTTGGGCTTCATCGATAATCACGAACTTCTTTAAGAAGGTACGGCCACGCATAAAGCTCATTGATTTGACACGGATGCGTGCTTTGATCAGATCTAAAGTGGCTTGACGCCCCCACTCGCCACCAGTGTTACCTTCAGAGCGATGAAGCACTTCAAGATTGTCTTCAAGCGCGCCCATCCAAGGTGCCATCTTTTCTTCTTCGGTGCCAGGTAAGAAACCAATGTCTTCACCTACGCTGACTGTAGCACGAGTGACGATGATTTCAGAGAAACGGCGTTCGTCAATCGTTTGCGTGAGTGCCGCTGCAAGTGTCATCAAGGTTTTACCAGTGCCGGCTTGACCTAAAAGTGTGACGAAGTCAATCTCAGGGTCTGTCAAGAGGTTGAGCGCCATGTTTTGTTCGGCGTTACGTGCATGAATGCCCCAAACCTTGAGACGCGAGCGATAGTCGCGCAACAAACGAATGGTGACGAGTCGATCTTCTACACTCGTGACAATCGCCATAAAGTCAGGATCACCTTCAATCGTGAGACACATATTCACGATATAGCGATGTGCGTCGAGCGCTTCAAAGCGATAGTAGGTCGTGCCATCGTCCTGCCACGACTTGAGATTTTGGTCGCACTGCGCCCAAAAGTCTTTAGGCAATACCATCCGACCGGTGTAGAGCATATCGGTGTCGTCGAGCACCTTGTCCGAAAGATAATCTTCAGCTGGGATGCTCAAGGTCGTTGCCTTGATACGCATGTTAATGTCTTTACTGACTAACACGACCGCAAGGTGAGGGAAGGCGACCTCGACCCCCTTGACGACAGCCAGAATGCGATTGTCACCCTTGAAGGTGGGTAGCGCATCGGGAATCGGGGCGGTGATCGTACGCGTTTCAAAGAAGAGACGCCCTGTGGCTTCTTTATTGCCTAATAAATTGAGAGGGACGCCTTCTGTGAGATCCGTACCGTGCAACTCCATGAGTTGGTCGAGATTACGACTGACGGTACGCGCATTACGGGCAACGTCGCTCGTGCCTTTTTTATGATTGTCGAGTTCTTCAAGGACCGTCATCGGTAAGAAGACATCGTGCTCGGCAAAGCGGAAGATACTTAACGGATCGTGAATCAGTACGTTGGTATCAAGGACAAAGAGTTTACGCTTGTTGCTTGGCGTCGCAGCACGACCACGACGAGGTGACGACTTAATATCTTCTTTCGGAGTTGGCGCTTCGGTCGACGTGACGAGAGCGTCAGACAGTGCTTCAATAGGCGCTTCAGGCTGAGTCGCCTTGCGTGTACGTTTAGGCTTTGCAACCTTGGTTGCTGCAACGACCACGTCCTCAGCGGCTTTTGTTTTACGCGTCGAAGGTTGGGTTGCTTTCGTCGTTTTCTTTGTCGCAGTTTTGAGTTTCGTTTCGGCCGTGGGCTTTGATGCTTCTGTTTTGCTAGAAGGCAATGTAACCACGTCAACGTCGGTGGTTGATACGTCAGTCGTCTTCGTTAATGCCTTTTTCTTCGTGGCAATGGCCTTCTTGGGCGTTACGGGGATGTCAGTGACTTCGGGACCATAGTCCGACAATAAGTCACCACGCTTTGTTGGTTGTTTGGGTAGCGGCATGGCTCACCTCTATGTCATGTGTGTTGAGTTCATTGTAGAGGTTGATTGTTGAACGTGTATGACTCAAATGATCAATCCATCAAAAGAAAGTCCTTGATTAGCCCATCTTTTCAAAAAAGTGTCATCATTTCGTTATAGGTCTAAAGTCTAGTAACCCCTTATTTTTCGCGATATGAAGCTTATTGAGAATTATTTTCGGGTAGTATGACTTTATCGTCGCTCAATGGAAGCGACATCACTAATTTCCCCCTTTGATTGAAGGAGGTTGCATGAAATATATTTCTACCCGCGGTCAGGGAACGAGCCTTTCGTTCAGTGACATTCTGTTCGAAGGTTATGCTGCTGACGGTGGACTGTATGTCCCTGCGCAATTCCCTAAGGTCGATGCGCATACGCTTCAGACCTGGCGTGGACTTTCGTATGCCTCATTGGCTTTTGAGGTGATTCGACTTTTTGCGGAAGAAATCGATAAGACCGAGTTGTGGCGTATTTGTTGTGAAACCTATCAGCCAAATAATTTCGTTCACACGCGTCACTTGTTTGACAATGATGAAGTTGTAACGCTCAAGTGGCTCCACGACCATGTGGGGCTTTTGGAATTGTCTAACGGTCCGTCTTTAGCCTTTGACGACATCGCGATGCAGTTCTTGGCCAGTCTCTTTGATGCGAAGTTCGCTTCTGGTCGTCCTCGCACCCTTTTGGGCGCCACGACGGGGGACATGGGCGCCTCGGCTGAAGCTGCTTTTGGTGGTCACAAGAATATCCGCGTCATCATGTTGTCGCCGAAGGATCGCATGAGCCAGTTCCAGGCTGCACAACTCTATTCAAACCAAGACGAGAACGTTGAGAATATCGAAATCAATGGCACGTTCGACGAATGCCAGGATATTGTGCGTTCGATTTTGGAAGATCGAGAATACGCTCAGTCGCGAGGCCTGGGTGCGATTAACTCAGTGCTTTGGGCGCGTATTGTGGCGCAGATTGTCTACTACTTCTATGGCTACTTGAAGGCTGTGCAGTATGTGGGTGAAGAAGTGGTCTTTGCGGTGCCTGGTGGCAACTTCGGTAATGCGTATGCCTGCTGGGTAGCTAAGCAGATGGGACTCCCTGTGATGCGTCTCATTGTGTGCACGAATGAAAACGATGCGATGGACGAATTCTTGCGTACGGGTCGCTATGCGCCGAAGCCCTCGAACGAAACGATTGCGACGTCATCGCCTTCGACCGACATTTCTCGTGCTGCGAGCTTCGAGCGCTTCCTTTTTGACGTGCTGGGGCGTGATGGCGAACGCGTGAAAGCGCTTGCGCATGACTTGGTAACGAAGGGTGAATTTACGTTGACGGCAGAAGAATTCCGCAAGGTTCGTATGAGCGGTGTGGTGTCTGGCTCGTCCAACCATCCGAATCGTCTTGAAGTCATCGAGCAGATGCATCTTGAATACGATACGTATGTGGACCCGCACACGGCTGACGCGCTCTTCTCGGGTATCTATCTCCACCCGGTTGGTGTCAAGACTCTTTGTGTGGAAACGGTACAGCCTGTGAAGTTCCCGCGCATGGTCAAACAGGCGACGGGTCATGTGGTGCCGCCGCCCGAAGATTTTGCTGACGTTTTTGATCGTCCTCAGCGCAAAGTGCAGTTGCCTGCTTGTAGCGCTGCGGTGCGCGAAGAAATTGATCGCATGACTGGGGTAGGGAATGCCTAAAACCGTGGGGTTTATTGGTTTTTCTGGTAGCGGAAAAACCACCCTGGCGACACAAGTCGCGGCGTCATTAACACGTCGCGGCTTTCGTGTTGCCGCGCTCAAAGATGCGCATCACGGCTTTGATATGGATAAGCCGGGTAAAGACAGCTGGCGCTACCGTGAGGCTGGCGTCAGCCAAGTTATTGTGCGTACCGATGCGCGTTGGGCGATGTTGGTCGAGACACCGCAACAAGCCTCGGTGGACGCGTTGCTTCAGAAGTTAGAGGCGGTCGATATCATTTTGGTGGAAGGCTTTAAAAACGAAGGCGCATTCCCTAAAATTGAAGTTCGACGAGCGTCGTGTTCGAAGTCTCAACCGCTCCTTGCCGCCACGCATGACGATGTGGTGGCGGTCGCGACGGACTGGGATGAGCCTGGTGTGAGCGTCCCTCGACTCGACATTAACGATATTGAAGCTGTAGCAGATTTTATTGAGTCTTTATGATCACTTACGCTGAAGCGCTAAGTCGTCTTCTTGAAAAGGCGACACCAGTGGAGGGACTGGAAACGGTTCCTCTTCTTTATTCCACGCATCGTGTGCTCGCTGAAGATATTGTGAGCCCGATCGCGGTGCCTGGTTGGGACAATTCTCAGATGGACGGCTATGCCGTCCGTGCGGCTGAACTCGCTGGCGCCTCAGAAGAGAAGCCAGTGACGTTACCCGTTTCAGCGCGTATTGCCGCTGGTGAAGTGGGCGGCGCTTTAGAAGAAGGGTCGGTGGCGCGTATCTTTACGGGTGCGCCGATGCCTGATGGTGCTGATACGATCGTCCCGCAAGAGGATGTTGAAGTGACGCCAGAAGGGATTCGCTTTACGAAAGCGGTTCGTGAAGGGGCGTGGGTGCGTCGTCGTGGTTCTGACGTGAAGCAAGGTAGCGTGGTCATGAAAAAGGGCGATCGTTTGACGCCCGCTGCCATCGGTATGGTGGCTTCGATTGGTCGCGCTTACGTCAAGGTCTATCGTCGTTTGCGCGTAGGCATTTTCTTTGCGGGTGACGAATTGGTGCAGCCTGGCGAACCGTTGCCTCCGGGGGGTATCTATAACTCCAACCGCTTCATGATTCGTAGCTTGTTACAAGAGCTCGGCTGCGAAGCACTGGATTTGGGTAATGTCCCAGATACTTTAGAGGCTACGATTGAAGCCTTTGAACGTGCGGCGGGTTCGGCCGATGTGATTTTAACGACGGGTGGCATGAGTGTGGGTGAAGAAGACCATATCAAGCCCGCTGTTGAAGCTTTGGGCTCACTCAATGTGTGGCGTGTACGCTTGAAGCCCGGTAAGCCGTTGGCCTTTGGTGAAGTGCGCGGTGTGCCCTTTATTGGTTGTCCAGGCAATCCCGTTGCAGGCTTTGTGGTCTTCTTGATGATGGCGCGCCCCTATCTCCTTCGCACGATGGGTTTGACCGATATCGATGTGAAGCCCATGGCTGTGCGTGCAGACTTTGAATGGACAAAGCCAGGCGAACGTCAAGAGTTTGTCCGCGTGCGCCGCAATAATGACGGTGGTTTAGATATCTATCCCACGCAAAACTCTCAGGTGCTCTCATCTTGCGCTTGGGGCGACGGTTTGGTTGATATCCCGGTGGGCGGTACGATCGCTCGAGGCGATATGGTCAACTACTATCCCTTCTGCCAGTTCTTTGCCTAAATTATTATGAAGATTCGAATTTTATATTTTGCGCTCTTGCGCGATGCTATGGGTATGGCTGAAGAAACGCCGGAAGTCCCTGATGATGTGACGACAACGGGCGCGTTGCGTGACTGGTTGCGATCTCGTGGTGAACCGTGGGCGACGGCACTCGGTAATCAGCGTCGCATTCGTGCGGCGGTGAACCAAGAAATGGCTGATCCTGAGGATTCGATCAAGGATGGTGACGAAGTCGCGTTCTTCCCACCGGTCACAGGGGGCTAGGATGGGTATCACCAAAATTCGCGTGAGCGAAGAAGACTTCGACCCGGGTCAAGAAATTGATGCCTTGATCGCACAGAGTCCCGAAGCGGGTGGTGTGGCGAGTTTCGTGGGTGTGGTGCGAAATCATAATGATGGTGCCAATGTGACTCATTTAACCCTCGAACACTACCCCGCGATGACCGAAAAAGCCTTGGCAGGTATTGTGGATCGAGCGAGAGCGCGTTGGAATGTGTGTGATGTGACTGTGATTCATCGTGTGGGGTCGATGGCTGTAGGCGAACATATCGTGCTCGTCGTGGTTACGTCGGCGCATCGAAAAGAAGCTTTTGAGGCCTGCGAATTCATCATGGACTGGCTCAAAACTGAAGCGCCTTTCTGGAAAAAAGAACGCACCCCTGAGGGCGACCATTGGGTGGATGCGCGCGAAAGCGACGAAGAAGCCAAAGCCCGTTGGGGTGAAGTATGACGAAGGACGGCCCAATTTGGCTCGTTCTCTTGGCAGTCGGCACCGGCGCGGCGCTCGGTGCCGTTTGTCGTTGGATGCTCTCCTACGCGCTCAATCCCATGACGACTTGGATGCCTATGGGGACTCTTGTGGCGAATGCCTTAGGCGGCTTTTTGATCGGTCTGGTACTTGCCTGGACAGCAGCGACGCCAGATATCCCACCCGCTGTACGTCTCTTTATAGTGACAGGGTTTTTGGGTGGCCTTACCACTTTTTCAACCTTCTCTGCTGAGGCTTTTACGTTCATCGAAGCGGGACGCTTCTTGCAAGCAGGGTGCCATATCGTCACCCATGTGACGTGTTCATTGATGGGTACGTGGCTAGGTTGGCGGTGGATGAGGGCGCTTTTAACATAAATAGACACAAAAACGCCACGCTCTCACAGCACACATCAAGTCTGTAAAACTCTGTAGCAACTTCAATCTTTTGCAAGGTTGAAAAGCACGTGTTGATCCCCATATACGAAGAGACATCAATGAACGGATGCGTGTCATCCGTAAGAAGGAACAACACATGCGTCAAGACAAGTTAACAACAAAATTCCAAGAAGCACTGGGTGAAGCTCAGTCTCAAGCGCTTGCTCATGACAATCAGTACATTGAGCCAGTGCATTTGCTCGCCGCCGTCCTTGCGGATGGTGAGGGAGCAAGTCGTAGTCTTCTCGAACGTGCAGGCGTCAATGTGCAAACACTAACGCGCGAAATCAATGCCGCCGTCGAACGTCTCCCCAAGGTCTCCGGGACGGGCGGCGACGTGCAAATTTCGCGCGAACTCATTAGCCTTTTGAACCTCACCGAAAAAGAAGCCATGAAGCGTGGCGACGAATATATTTCGACCGAAATACTTCTCTTGGCTTTGACTGAGGATCGTAGTGAAGCAGGTCGCTTAGCAAAGCAAGCGGGGCTCACCCGTAGCGCCATTGAGGCTGCGATCACGACTGTGCGTGGGGGCGACAAGGCGGATAATCCCGATGCTGAAAACCAGCGTGAAGCCCTCAAAAAGTACACGGTGGATTTGACCGAACGCGCTCGCCAAGGGAAGTTGGACCCAGTGATCGGTCGTGACGACGAAATTCGCCGCACGATGCAGATTTTGCAGCGTCGTAGCAAAAATAACCCCGTATTGATCGGTGAGCCTGGCGTTGGTAAGACGGCTGTGGTCGAAGGTTTGGCTCAGCGTATTGTCAATAACGAGGTGCCTGATAGCTTACGTGGGAAACGTGTGCTCTCGCTCGATATGGCAGGACTCATCGCAGGTGCCAAGTATCGTGGTGAATTCGAAGAGCGTCTTAAGAAGCTCTTGAAGGAAGTGACGGCAGAGTCGGGCAATATCATCCTCTTTATTGACGAACTCCATACGGTGGTGGGGGCTGGCAAGACCGAGGGATCGATGGATGCTGGCAACATGCTTAAACCCGCGCTGTCGCGTGGTGAACTGCATGTGATTGGTGCAACCACTTTGGACGAATACCGCAAGTATGTCGAAAAGGATGCTGCGCTTGAGCGTCGTTTCCAGAAGGTTTTGATTGATGAGCCGAGCGTAGAAGATACGATCGCGATTTTGCGTGGTCTTCAGGAACGCTATGAAGCGCATCACGGGGTTGAAATTACGGACCCTGCGATTGTGGCTGCGGCTGAACTCTCGAACCGCTATATCACGGATCGCTTCTTACCCGATAAGGCCATTGACTTGATCGACGAAGCGGCTGCGCGCGTCAAGATGGAAATCGACAGTAAGCCTGAAGCGCTCGACAAACTTGATCGTCGACTGATTCAGTTAAAGATCGAACGCGAAGCGATGAAAAAAGAAACGGACGATGCGTCGAAGAAGCGCCTTCAAGCGATCGAAGACGAAATCACGAAGTTGTCTCGCGAATACGCTGATCTTGAAGAAGTCTGGAAAAAAGAAAAGAGCGAAGCCTTGGGTGCCAAGAGTGTGCGCGATGAAATCGACCGAACGCGCCATCAGATGGAAGAGTATCGTCGAACAGCGCAGTACGAAAAGCTCGCTGAGCTTCAGTATGCCGTGTTGCCTAAGCTCGAAGAACGTCTGAAGAAGGCCGAAAGCGCTGAGTCGAATGAGTCTGCTGAAAAGCCAAAACTCTTGCGTACCAGTGTGGGGGCTGAAGAAATCGCTGAAGTCGTGAGCCGTGCCACGGGGATTCCGGTCTCCAAGATGATGGAAGGCGAACGTCAAAAGCTCCTTCATATGAAGGAAGCGCTCAGTGACCGTGTGATTGGCCAAGACGAAGCGGTGCGTCGTGTTGCTGAAACAATTCTGCGTAGCCGCGCTGGGCTTTCGGATCCGAACCGTCCGTACGGTAGCTTCTTGTTCTTAGGGCCTACAGGCGTCGGTAAGACCGAACTCACGAAGGCTTTGGCGCAGTTCCTCTTTGATACAGAGGACGCCATGGTGCGTATTGATATGAGTGAATTCATGGAAAAGCACAGCGTCGCTCGTCTCATTGGGGCGCCTCCGGGCTATGTGGGCTATGAAGAAGGGGGTTACCTCACTGAAGCTGTGCGTCGTCATCCGTACGCCGTGATTTTGCTCGACGAAGTTGAAAAAGCCCATCCGGACGTTTTCAACGTGTTACTGCAGGTCTTGGACGACGGTCGTATGACTGACGGTCAGGGGCGTACAGTTGACTTTAAGAACACCGTCATTGTGATGACGTCGAACTTAGGATCGAGCGAAATTCAGGAAATGATTGGCGAATCGCGCGAAAGCGTGAAGGCTGCGGTCATGAGTGAAGTGAAGGATCATTTCCGCCCTGAATTCATCAACCGTATCGACGAAATCGTGATCTTCAACTCGTTGGGTGGCGAAGCCATTTGTCGTATTGCGAAGATCCAGTTGAAGCTCTTAGAGGCGCGTGTTGCATCGCAGGATATCAAGTTGGATGTGAGCGATGCGGCGCTTGATAAGCTCTCTGACGTAGGATTCGATTCGCACTATGGTGCACGTCCCTTGAAGCGTGCAATCCAAGAGTACGTTGAAAATCCGTTAGCGATGGTAATGCTCGAAGGTCGTGCGGGTCCTGGCGATACGATCCACGTGAATGTGTCTGACGGTCGATTCACGTTCGACGTAGAAAAGGCGACGAGTTAACACTTCGCAGAAGAAGCGATAAAGAATGGCCCTGTGGTGACAAACTCCAGGGCCATTTTGTATGTGAGAATAAATAGGTTAGTTCAGTAAGTGCGGTGGCACGACTGGGGCACCATTGAGACCGGGGCGCGATAGTGGTGTCGAAATACCATCCATATTGACGTAGATACGACCGCCTTCGTCTTCGGTTTCAAAGTAACGGGCATTCTCATGAAAGATGATGTCCGTGACACCGAGCATATTGAGAAAGCGCTCCAGGTTGGTTGCCATAGCCTGCGTGTCGCCGCTCGCATCCTGTACGGCGATGCAATCTCCACTAAACGGTGTCGCACGTTCTGTACGTAGGCCAATCGCAATACGAATTTCGCTTGCATACATCTTGGCTGCGTCCGGGCGTGAGCAGAAAAAGGCGATCGATGCGCAGAGGTCACTCGGTTGACAGTTGGCGGTGTGTAACGCATTCATGATGAGCGGCGAAATACGGAAGGGCGCCATCACTTGCTCTAAGAAGTCCAGCCCACGAATGATAGGGAAGGGTTCTGTCATGATCGCATGGTAGCCCTGAATATTAGGTACCAAGACTTCAACGGCTTCGCGAGCCCAAGCATTTTGGGTAATGCGATTGGGGTCAAACGTCCCTTCTTCGCGCAACTTGGGGTCTGACGAGACTTCACACCAGTGATATGGATGTACCACGACTAGTTCATCATTGGGTACCGTCACGGCAATCACGATGTGGCGTAGGTAGAGTCCATAAGCACGCTCTTCTTCAAGCGCCATGATCGGGTCATCGATCGATTCTGGGATATCCAAGTGTTCAGCCTGATAAAGGACACCGTCGTGCTTGGCCATACGACGTAAGAGCTGTGCGGCAAGTTCGGTATTGTTGGCTGGCCCCTGATTGCTTCGCAACATCTCATGAAAGATCGTGATCTTGGCTTTCGGATTGATGTAGTGCTTTTGTAAAAGGTCCGCTAACTGCTGAGCTGTCGCCTCCGAAATGACAGCGTTAGGCGTATCAGACTTAAAGATGGTGTCCAAAAAGACACCGACTGTCATCATGGTCGTCGTGTGCGTAGGGGTACGATATTCGTACTTGACTTCGGAGAGCATGCCATAGAAAAAGCCACGAGCTTCGTCGGCTAAAGGAGGATGTGTCTCACGGAGCTTTTCAAAGATCTCATCAGCCATGGCATAAAACTCGTCAGAGAGCTCATGTTCGAGCAACTTACGCAGACGTCGGTCAAGCACTTCACGATCAGCGAGCGAAGTGTAGCCCGTCAAGCGGTGCATGATGTATGAGAGTTCGCGGCGCTGAGTCGCGAGAGATGCAGAACGTGCCATGGATAAAGAGTAATGTCAGAGCAGATAATCAAAATGAATGCTGAGCATTGTAATAGAAATGCTGAGCGATGTTGGGTTGGATCGCCTTTGGCGCCATAAAGCAAAACGGCCATGTCGGTTGAGGTTGACATGGCCGTAGGATGTTTGGGTCGAGCGTTCGATTAGGTAGCCGAAGAGGGAGCCTTAACGATCGAGCGAACCTCATCAAAGGTCTTTGAGATACGTTCGTTAGGTGCCTTGTCTAAAAGGCTGACCACAACAATCGCGATGATCGCAAAGATAAAGCCCGGCAGAATTTCGTAAAGACCGAACCAGGCATAGTGGTTCCAAACGAGCACTGTGATCGCCCCCGTGACCATGCCAGCCAGCGCACCGTTACGGGTCATGCGACGCCACCAAAGCGACATGATGATGACGGGGCCAAAGGCAGCACCAAAGCCAGCCCAGGCGTAAGAGACGAGAGAGAGCACGAGACTGTTGGGGTCGCGGGCAAGCCAAACAGCCAACGCCGAGACCGCTAACACCATGCTGCGACCAACCCAAACGAGCTCACGCTGCGAAGCGTTACGACGAATGAAGGTGCGATAGAAGTCTTCAGTCAACGTGGAAGAGCAAACGAGCAACTGGCAAGAGAGGGTTGACATCACAGCAGCCAAAATGGCGGACATCAAAATCCCGGCAATCCACGGATTAAAGAGTAGCCCTGAGAGCACGATAAAGACGCGTTCGTGGTTTTCTTGAACGAGACCAGCCACATCTTTGTGTTCAGCAAAGAAAGCCGCGCCAAAGAAGCCAACGCCCACGGCACCCGCCAAGCAGAACATCATCCAAAGCGTACCCACGCGACGGGCATTTGGAATGACGCTGATGGAACGCGTGGCCATAAAGCGCACCAAGATGTGTGGCTGACCAAAGTAACCTAAGCCCCAAGCCAAAAGACTCACAATCCCCAAGGCGGTATGGCCTTCCAGAATGTTGAGCATCTTGGTGTCAATGCTAGCGACGCGTTCAGTGGCAGCTGTAAAGCCTCCTAAGTCCATCATCACGGCAAAAGGCGTCACGATGAGGGCAATACACATCAGCGTAGCTTGGATCGTATCGGTCCAACTCACGGCCAAGAAGCCGCCAATGAAAACGTAGAGAATCGTGGCTGCGGCCCCTAAGATGAGTGCCTGTTCGTAGGGCATGCCAAAGGTGTTTTCAAAGAGGCGAGCGCCAGCAACGACACCTGAAGCACAATAAATTGTGAAGAAGAGCAGAATCACAAAGGCCGCAATAATGCGAAGGAGGTTCTGCTTATCTTCAAAGCGATGCGAGAAATAGTCAGGCAAGGTGAGGGCGTTATGGGTTTTTTCGGTGTAGACACGCAAACGTGTGGCGACAATACACCAGTTGGTATAGGCGCCGATCGTTAACCCAATCCCAATCCAGGATTGAGAGATCCCACTTAAATAGACGGCACCTGGTAAGCCCATGAGCAACCAGCCACTCATGTCGGACGCACCGACCGAGAGCGCGGTTACCAGACCGCCGAGACTACGGCCGCCAAGAATATAGTCGCCATAGCTACGCGTATGGTAGTAGGCAAAAAAGCCCACACCTACCATGACGAGCAGGTAACCAATAAAGGTAATGGCAGTTGGATTACTGAACATAAAATGACTCTTCTTTTTTCTTGTGAGGCATCTGTTGCCACAACTCGCGTCAAAGATGCTGCCCTCGAACGTGGCACAAATAAGGGGTAAACCAAACGTGTCGAGGGGTGTTTTTAGAGGCGTGACCCTTAAGTATACGGAGTGTCGTCGGAATCTGTCCTCTTAGGCGTGCAAAAAGCGTCACGCCTAAGGCATCTTGCCTACTAACCGCCGATGTAACTCATTTCAATCTTGGCGCGTTCTGGAGCTAATCCAAGACTACGGAGTTCAGAGTAATGGTCATTACGTGCGGTCCAAATGCGACCTAAGGCTTCTTCGATTTCCCAGTCGGTCGCACCACCACGGAGCATCGTACGAATGTCATAGCCTTCGGTGGCAAATAGACAAAGATAAAGACGACCATCCATACTGAGACGGGCACGTGAACAGTTTCCACAGAAGGCCTGGGTCACAGACGAGATGCAACCAAATTCGCCGCCGCCATCGACATAACGCCAACGGCTCGCTGTTTCGCCGGGGTAGTTGGCGCCAATGGGTTCGACATCCCAACGGGTTCGAATAAGGTCAACGAGTTCAGCCGATGGCACAACGTCAGTCATACGCCAACCGTTCGAGGTGCCGACGTCCATATATTCGATAAAGCGTGGAATGATACCTGTGTGGCGAAAGCGTTCGCAAATCTTGAGAACTTCGGTTTCGTTGATGCCACGCTTCACAACCGTGTTGACTTTGATCCTGAAGCCAAGGTTAGCTGCATAGTCAATGCTTTCAAGAACTTTGGCCGCTGGGAAGCCAACGTCATTAAAGCCTTGAAAGATTGCTTCGTCCATGGCGTCAAGCGACACCGTGATACGGTCGAGACCGGCATCCATGAGTGCCTGGGCTTTCTTCTTTAAGAGTGTGCCGTTGGTGGTAAGCGCAATGTCGATCGGGCGACAATCAGGGGTTTGAAGCTGACGTAATTCGGCGATGAGGTGTTCAATCCCTTTACGCAAAAGTGGTTCGCCTCCTGTGAGACGTAGTTTTTCAACGCCATTGGTAACAAACAGTCTGGCTAAACGCGTGATTTCGTCAAAGGTGAGTAGCTCTGTGTGCGCCAAGAAGGATCGAGCGTCCTTGAATTTTTCCTTGGGCATACAGTAACGGCACCGAAAATTACAGTGGTCCGTCACTGAAATGCGCAAGTCTCTGAGTGGGCGTTGACGTTGGTCAGCCCAATGATCGTGTTGACGACGGATAGCCCCTGTTTGCGGAATCGGAAGACTCCGAATCGGAGTGGTCGTAATAGGGATGACGCGTTCGTTATTACTCATGAGATCTCAGGACTTGAAAAGGAAAGACCGAAAAATCATTCTATAGGAATTGCGAGCGTCGATCATTACGCCTAAAGAGGTAGCGTGTCTGCGTGCACGGCAAGCGAACGATAAAAATCGTAACGTGCTTCAGAGATGTAACCTTCTTCGACCGCTGCTTTGACCGAGCAACCGGGTTCTTCAAGATGACGACAATTAAAGAAGCGGCACCCGTCCACGTGTTCAGCAATATCTGGCATGGCGCGCAAAATGTCGTTGAGTGACAAGTGAGCTAGCCCAAATTCCTGAAAGCCCGGGGTGTCAATGAGGGCACCCTGCCAATCGTCATCAGCTGCACTATACCAACGGGCGGCTGTGGTCGTTTGTTTACCTAAGTTGAGGGCTTCTGAGAATTCTCGGGTGGCTGCTTGAGCGTGTGGCACCAAAAGATTCAAGATGGTCGATTTACCCATGCCAGATTGACCAACGAGCAAACTCGCGCGTCCTGAGAGGCGTTCGATCAAACGTTGACGGGTTTCTTCAGGGCGCGCTTGCGCCGACACGCTGATGACATCGTGTCTGATGTGTTCAAGGAGTTGGCACGCGATTTCTGCGTCTTCTGCGCCTTCTTCAAGTTCATCCTTATTACGAATGACGAGCGCAGGAATGCCTGCCTGATGGGCGGCCAGTAATGCCTTCCAAATAAACCACGGGTTAAAGGTTGGGCGAGATGCAAAAACAATACAGACAAGGTCGATATTTGAAGCGAGCGACTTGATGCGCCATTCGTCGGAGCGATAAAGCAAATTGCAGCGATCTTCAATGCTTTCAATGGCCGATACCCCAGAGACGGGCTCCGTGCAATGCACAATATCGCCTACGACAACATCCCCTTTTTTACCACGGCGATGGGCCTCAAGAAGCGTACCGTCCTCTAAGGTCACAAAGTAGTGTCGACCGTGGCTGGCTGTGACGCGCCCCAACAAAAGAGGTTCAGTCACAACTTGACGATCGGATTTGTTCGCTTTACGCGAAGGTTTTTTAGAAGCCATGAAAATTCCGTGGTTAGGATGAAGTGGTTACTGTGTGGGTTGATTGTACGTCATCGGGCGACAGGTCTTTGTAGTTGAGAAGGCTTGCGACGCGCATCCCAGCATGAGGTCGACGATAGTGAAAAAGCGAATAAAGCCGTGACGGTGTGAGTGAGGTTGAATAATCACGATGTAAACGCACCAAGGCGCGCATCATCGCATGACGGCCAACTGCGTGCACCGCATAACGGTCCGCGTCATACTGCAAAAGACGTGAGAAAAAATTCACTAAGGGGCTCACAGGGTAAAGGAGTACCGGAAAAGTCACCAATGCTAACGCCAAGACGTAGCCCGCATGCGTCCCACTATGGTGTGACGTCAACATGGGTGAATAGTTGAAGCCTTCAAAAAAGAGGTCTTGAGTGGCACCCCAACCCGCCAAGGCACAACATGCAAAAGAGAGTGTTGCATGAATAAATAAGCGCACAAAGGCATGCCGATGACGAATGTGCCCAATTTCGTGAGCCACGATAGCAAGGAGTTCGTCTTCAGCAAGGAGTCTGGCAACGTGCGCAAAGACGACCACGCGACGTTGACGCCCCCAACCTGCAAGCACTACATTGCTGTGGTCCCAAGAGGCAGGTCGTGTCATCACGATCATGTCAGTCATAACGAGGTTATGGGCTAGCAAAAGGTCACGTACTTTTTCGACAGTCTCGGGTTGACTAAAGGGGTGTGACCGCCGTGCCCAAAAGATGCCTTCAACGCGCGCAAAAAGCCAACGCCAAATCAAATAAATGCACCACAATCCCCAGGCAACGAGCCACCAACGTTGGCCGACGTACTCAAAGAGTACCAAAAAAAAGGCCGTAAAAGGCATAAAGAGAGCCCATCCCCATAGGGCTTCAGCGAGCGTACGCTTGAGCCAATGGATGCGTGGTTCTCTCATATAGCCATAACGCTCTTTGACACGAAACCTAGCCCACCAACCAAAAGGGAGCTCGATGAGCATCATTAAAAGCACGATGGCGCTCAAAAGCACCCATTGAGAAAGAATGCTTGGTCCCAAAAGCGTCTCAGTGAAAATTGTCAGTAGGTTAAGCCCATTGCCATAGGTCATGAAAAGAGCAAAGGCGGCGCCCATCACCGTTAAGAGTAAGTTGGCTTGGGCAAGCTCACCTGTATAGTCCGCGGCCTTACGGACGGCAGCTAACGAGAGCTTTGATTCGAACCCACAGGGGACAGACACGCAGGCTCTTTCGGCCGCGCGTGTTTGCATGATGGTGAGCGCACATTCGAGCGTCACATAGAGGACGAGGATACTCAAAAATGTGTGTTCAATCAGACTCGCAGAAACGGAGATCATGTGTGAGTGTACGAATCAAACATAAAAAGACGATAATCCTTATATTATGGCTGATCATCTTTAGGTGCGGATAGTCCAACCTTAAGGAGATATGGCTCCTAAATGAACTTTAGTGAATAGAACGCATGACGAATACTATTGAACGAGATCCGTCCTACTCGGACGACAATCTGATTTGGATTGATATGGAAATGACGGGGCTTCAGCCTGAAGTCAATCGTGTGATTGAAGTCGCAGCGATCATTACCGACAAGCATCTCAATATTTTGCATAAGGGCCCAGTGGTTGCCATTCATCAGTCGGACGACATCCTTAACGGCATGGACGAGTGGAATACCGATACGCATACGCGCTCTGGCCTTGTTCGTCGTGTCAAAGAAAGTACGATTGACGAAGTAGCTTGCGAACAAATCTTTATTGAAACGTTCCGTCGTTTCGTGCCTGAAGGCAAAAGCCCGATGTGTGGCAATACCATTGGCCAGGACCGCCGCTTTATGGCTCGTTGGTTGCCGAACTTAGAAAAGTATTTCCACTATCGCTATCTAGACGTGTCGACCTTAAAGGAGTTGACCCGTCGTTGGGCACCTGAACATATTCGCAATGTTCAAAAGGCGACGAAACACCAAGCGCTCTCCGATATTGAAGATAGTATCGAAGAGTTGCAGTACTACCGCGAAACAATCATGAAGATCTAAGACGCGGTCGCGACTTAAGCACAAACAAAAAGGTCGGCTTCACGTCAGAAGTCGACCTTTTTTAGTAGAGCCATTCTTGATTCAAGGATGAGAGGAGAACGGCTTTTCGTTGTGAGTTAACTAAGGATCAAACCATCAAGAGTGCGCAGCAAATCACAGCGACGAAGCAAGGAAGTGCCGTACGCTTAATAACTTCGATCGGGCTAACCATCGCAATACCAGACACCAAAATGCAGGCGCCAGCAAGCGGGGACATCGTACGACCGAGAGCACCGCAAAGGAAGGCAAGACCACCCAAGCCATGGATAGACATACCGAATTCCTGAGCATGCGGGGTAACTGTTTCGTTAAAGGCGAGGGTAGCAGCGTCACCAGAACCAGTGATCACCCCCATCAGCCATGGGCCAATGGAAGCGCCCCAACGAGCGAATTCGTTGGAATCCTTAAGGGCAGCAATGGCGCAGTCGATAAGACCGGAAGAACGAAGACCGGCGGCGAACACACCAGCGGCGATGATGATACCCATCACGTTGGCATAGCCACTACCCATACCGTTGAAGAATTCCTTCGTGAAAGTCTGCGGGTTGGCACGAGCAACAGCGAGGGCACAGATCGCACCGATCAACATGGCCTGGGCAACGCCCATCTTGATTTCGGGAATCCAGAGGTTACCCACGACGAGGATAACGATCGGAACGATCGGGATAAGAGCCTTAAGCGGTGACGGGTGAAAGTCGTCTTGAGACTGAAGCTTAGATTCGTCAACCTGAGCGTTGGCGTCACCCTTGTGGTCACCAAAGAGGAACGCAACGATAAGGATACCGACGACAATGATGGCGCCGCACATCAGGGAGTAGGGCATATGGAAGCCAATGAAGTCCATCACATCCATGTTGGCCATTTTAGCCACATACGGGTTGTGGGACGTACCTGGACTGAGGTAGGAACCGATCGTACCACCGAGAATGGCAGCTGCAGCTGCAGCGGGCTTAATGCCAGCGCGGAGCATCACCGGAATGAGCGTCGAACCGACAGCAGCAGAACAACCAGCAGCGGACGGAATGGCGATGTTGACGAAGAAGGTCAACGCCGTGCAAACTGGGATAAGGAAGATACCGAGCCCCCGAATCGGGGTAGCGAGATAGTGAACGAGGGAACGATCACATTGTGTGTATTTGGCCGTAAAAGCAAAACCCATCGAGCCGCAAATGGCCATAATGAGAGAACCGTTGGTCATGGACTTGCCAAAGGCGTTGAGACCAGCCATCGGCGTGAGGCTAATGACGCAAAGGAAAAGGCCAGCAGCAATAAGCACGAGTCGTGTTTCATAACGTTTGATAAGGGCCCAAACCGTGGCAATAATCACGGCAATGGCAACCCAGCTGAGCATGGTCATAGGAAACTCCCTAATCCATCGGTTGGATACTTTTTATTTTTAAGAGTCGTGTGACGTAGGCACATCACTCTACTCTAAAGTCTTAATACACTTAGTATGCCTCACTGATTTAGCGAACGCCTGAAGGTTTTTACGTAAGCCAATGGAGTGACACCTTGTTAAGAAATGCCATAAAAAAAGAGGTTGAGTCTTCTCAACCTCTTGATAAATAAGCGTTATTTTTCTTCGTCCGTTGGTTGAGGGTGAGTATCCTTTTCTCCTGAGGAGTTTCCCTTAGTTTTGAGACGATATGGGGTTTTGCTTCGTTTCTGGCGGGCTTGCAGTTTTCGAACAAGGTTCGGATTACGTAACCAAGCCTGCAACATCGAGAGACCGATCGCAAGCAGAATCGGTCCCAAAATCAGCCCCAAGAATCCAAAGGCGATCACGCCACCAAAGACGCCAAGGAAAATGAGCGCAAGCGGTAACGAAGAGCCTCGAGCAATGAGAATGGGTTTTAAGAAGTTATCGACGCTTGAAATCGCTAATGTACCCCAAACCACGAGAAAGGCGGCCATGCCAGGTTCGCTATTTGAATAGAGCCAGATGGCCGCCGGTCCCCAAATCAAAGGTGGTCCCACCGGGACGATCGAAAGTACAAAGACCATAAAGCTCAACATGAGGACGCCAGGTACCCCGGCAATCCAAAAGCCAATCCCAGCCACAATGCCTTGACCTAAGGCTGTTCCTAATAAGCCAAAGACGACCGAACGTGTGGTGTTTACCAAAATGTTGGTGAGTTCGTTGGAGAGTTCGCCACTCACGCGGCGCATGAGCATTTTGATGCGATCAGCAAACCAAGCACCATCTCGGTAGAAGAAAAAGACGATGAAAGTCACCAAGGCTAATTGCAAGAGACCTTGACTCACATTGACTGCCGTGTTGAGAATCCAAGCGGACATGGGTTCGAGCAACTTTTGAAGGGTGCTCGACAGAGAAGCCGGGTCAATCGCAAAGAGCAATTGATCATGTAACCATGGGCCAATCTTGGGGATCTCAGCAATGGCTGACGGAATCGTAAAGCCACTCGAAACCCATTCACGAACGATGGCGACCGCTTTGGGGATTTGCTGAGCAATAGCCACAAGCAAGAAGCTCGTTGGAATCAGGACGCCTACGATGATCAAAAATACCATCAAAATGGCTGGAAAGGTCGTATTGCCTCCCATGGAGACGCGGGCGCGCTGAAAGAGAGGCCAGGTGACTACAGCCAAAATGGCAGCAATCACAATGGCCGTTAAGAAGGGCTCAATAATGAAGTAGCAACCGATCGAGACCGCGAAGGCCAGGACGACGCGAATGAGGAGGTCAATGCGTTCACTAAATGAAAGCACTGACGTCAGATTGGACGCCTTGTGGTCGTCGCAGTGCTCAACAGACGACGTTTCACGGTGAGGGGTTTCGTCGGTAGTCATATGACGGTCTTTGTGGTGTCAAAGGTGTTTGAAGACGAAAGGGGGACTAGTCCGCCACAGGTTCGTCCTGTAAGTAGAAGCAACCATTGAGGTTCGTATTGCGAACGGCCTTCACTAGCATTTCAATAGCAGGAGTGCGCGTAAAGCTCTTACGCCAAGCCAAAATCACGCGACGGCTGGGAGACGGGCTCTTAAACGGGATGGTCTTGATGCTATTGACGTTGCTTCGAAGGAAGGGCACGCAAGAAGCGGGTAAGACCGTGATGCCAAGCCCCTGGGCCACCATGTGACAGATGGTCTGAATGCTCGAGCCTTCAACCGTACGTTGCACGTCAGCTAGGCCAATATTGCTACGAACAAGGTCAGGACAGATCCCAATGATCTGATCGCGGAAGCAGTGACCCGCACCCAAAAGCAACATCGTCTGGTCACGCAATTCTTGTGGTCCAATGTAGTTACGGTTCACCCAAGGATGGTGAGAGGGCACCGCTACGACAAAACTTTCTTGATAGAGCGCTTGTGTCATAAAGCCCGTATCGGTAACAGTGTCGGCCATAATAGCAGCGTCAATGAAGCCCGTGCGCAACTGTTCAACGAGGTCGGCCGTGAACGTTTCTTCTAAATAAAGTGGCATCTTCGGGGCTTTACTTGACATCTGCACGATGAGTTCTGGCATCAAGTAGGGCGCGATCGTATAAATCATGCCTAAACGTAAGGGACCCGACAATGGATCCTGACCGCGCAACGCAATTTCAGTAATCAGGCGGCTTTCTTCCAACACTTTTTGCGCTTGTTCAATGACCTGAGCGCCAATAGGCGTCACGGTAATATCAGGAGAACGGCGCTCGAAAATAGCCACGCCTAACTCTTCTTCGAGTTTTTTAATAGCAACAGAAAGCGAAGGTTGACTGACAAAGCAGGATTCAGCTGCGCGTCCGAAGTGTTTTTCTCGTGCAACGGCGATGACATATTTCAATTCAGTTAGCGTCATGGCAGTGCTCCTTGTTGGAATCGGTGGTGGGTATAAAAACTTAAAAATTAGGCCGCGAGGAATTCACTCGTGGTGTTAAACCATCGCTGGGCATGCGTAAGTGCACGTGCACGATCTGTTCGCAACCATTCTGTGGCGACTATCTGAGCACTTGCTAAAAGGGTTTCATCTCGATCTAGATCAGCAAACTTGAGAAGCGGCATCCCTGACTGACGCTCACCCAAGAATTCGCCAGGACCTCGCATTTGTAAATCGCGTCGGGCAATTTCAAAACCATCCGTAAAGTCACGAAGGATTTTGAGGCGCTCCCAGCCGTTTGGTGTGATGTCTTCACCAAAGAGCAAAATACAAGCACTCTGAGTAGCACCACGCCCTACGCGACCTCGTAACTGATGGAGTTGCGCTAAACCAAAACGTTCGGCGTGCTCAATCACCATCAAAGACGCATTCGGAACGTCTACGCCCACTTCAATCACTGTGGTCGCAACAAGCACTTGCGTAATGCCTTTGACGAAGTCGCTCATCACGGCTTCTTTTTCAGCGGGTGGCATCGCGCCGTGTACAAGCCCAATGGTGAGATTAGGTAGTCGTCTTTGAAGTTCATCGCGACAGGTAGTTGCGGGCGTCAGGTCAAGTTTGTCGCTTTCTTCAATCAAAGGACAAACCCAATAGACTTGATGACCCTCGGCGACAGAACCTAATACCACAGAGAGCACATTGTCTTTACGCTCAAGACGCACGGTCTTTGTGACGACTGGTGTGCGTCCTGGGGGTAACTCATCGATGATCGAGACATCCAAGTCAGCCAAATAGCTCATCGCAAGCGTACGAGGAATCGGGGTGGCCGAGAGCATTAATAAATGCGGAGCGACATCCGTCTTATTTTGTGTGCGTAGCGCTAAGCGTTGCGAGACTCCAAAGCGGTGCTGTTCGTCCACGATCGCGAGCCCTAGTTTCGGAAATTGGACACGATCTTGAATGATGGCATGGGTCCCGATGACAAGTTGGGCTTGACCTGACGTAATCTCTTCGAGTGCTTTGTTTTTTTCACTCGCTTTGAGGCGTCCTGTGAGCCACGTCACTCGAATCCCCAGCGGCGTGAGCCAAGCAGCAATTTTATTAAAGTGTTGCTCAGCCAAAATTTCAGTGGGCGCCATTAACGTCGCTTGGTATCCTGATTCAATCGCTTGTAAGGCTGCTAAGGCGGCGACGATCGTTTTGCCACTCCCAACGTCCCCTTGCACCAAGCGATGCATGGGACGATCCGTCATAAGATCAGCTGAAATTTCAGCGGTGACGCGAACCTGTGCTTGGGTTAACGTAAAGGGGAGTGTCTTTAAAAATTGTTCAGTCAACGGCTTTGAGCTCGCATCAAGCTTGGGCGAATGACGATGGCTTGCAATGGCACGCATTTCACGAAGCGTGATTTGCTGCGCAAGGAGTTCATCAAAAATTAAACGACGCCAGGCAGGACACGTATGCTCTTGCAACCCGGCAACGTCAGCGTTGGACGGTGGGTTGTGTAGATACGTGATGGCTTCGCGTAAGCCAGGCAACCCAAACCGCTCAAGGATGGCTTTCGGTACAGGGTCGACAATGTCGAGGTCTAAGAGCGCGCGGTCAATACGCTTACGTAACCAACGCTGTTGAATGCCTTCGCCAGCAGGATAGATCGGTGTGAGCGCTTGGGGCAGGGCTTCGTCAAGTGTTTTACCTGACTTAATGCGAGGATGAACAAACTCTAACCCTCCATAAAAGCCTTCACGTGGTTCGCCATAGAGTCGAACACGTTGTCCTACGGCTAATTGCTTTTGGACTGACGGATAATAGTGAATGAATCGGGCGGTAATTTCGCCCGATTGGTCAGTAATGGTGGCAATAAATTGTTGGCCACGGTTCGTATGCGTAAAGCGCTGATCGGTGACTGTGCCTTCGATTTGAACGGAGGCGCCAGTAGTTAACGATCCAATGGGCAGAATGCGCGTTTCGTTTTCATAGCGAAGCGGCAAATGCAACACAAAGTCCCAGTCGCGGACAAGCCCTAGCTTCTCGAGGCGCACGGCGAGTGGCTCGAGTTTGTTTTGCTTGATGACACCTGTGGCTTGTTCGGTGCGTTGGGGCGATGTGGTCATTTTGGTTAACGGCGGTACGAGGGTTACGGCAACTCGACTACAGCTTCAATTTCAACCAAAGCCCCTTTAGGTAGGGCGGCGACAGCAAAGCAAGAGCGAGCAGGGAAGGGTTCAGGTACGTGCTTAAGCATGGCGGCATTGACAACACCAAAATCATTGATGTCTTGTAAGAAGATGGTCATCTTGACAGCGTACTTTAAAGAAGTCCCAGCGGCAACGCAGATGGCTTCTAAATTAGCGAATACTTGTTCGGTTTGAGCTTCAAGCCCGACAGCCAATTCACTCGTTGCAGGAATCAAGCCTATTTGACCAGAAGTGAAAAGGTATCCTTCGCTTAAAATGCCTTGACTGTAGGCACCCATGGCGGCAGGGGCTTTGTCAGTATGGATGACGTTCTTACTCATCGTTCACGCCTTAATGAAAGAGAATAAATAAGGATATTCTATCTAAAAAAAGAGTTCGATAGTGTAAGAGACTATTGAGTAAATGAAAAATAGCTATCAAGGCTATGAAAAACAAAATTAGGTATAAATACGTAAAAATGGACAAAAAGTTCGGTAAGAGACGTAAGATTACATTTTTCCAAAATTACGGGTAATTTCGTACCACTAAAGGAATACTTCCTTCGGCTAGGTTGAAACAGAGGGAAGTTGGAGGAAAGAACGAGGTGCGGCGGAGGACTTTTGGATCAAATGGAAAGCGTGTCAGGAGAATTGAAGCGTCGGGTAGTTTCAAAAAAATTGACGAAATCGAAAAGAAAATAGATAGACCTTCGGGTAATCCCGATTGTTTCAAGCGGGGTACAGGAGATAAACTGCACGTGACTTAAGAAAAGCTAGCTTGGGTGAATTGCTTAGTTCGAACGAACTGAAATAAATCAAGAACCCGTATAAATACGTAGCTTTTTGAGAAGGTGGATCGTAAAGGTTGGGTTTTATTTGATTTAAGCAGGTATACCCCTATTTCTTCTAGCCCCTATTTCAGACAAAGCTGATATAAGGTGTGTGGGAAGAATCTGATCTTCTTTCTTACATCAAAGTCCGTCTCAATTGTCTGTCACCAAGTTGATTGAGACCAGTTCATCTTAGTCGCATCAGGAGAACGGCGATTTAGATGAATTGATGGAAATTGACCCCGTGTCGCGTGTGATGAAAGTGATTTCGAAGCCCGACACATCGTCTTTGGATCTAGGAGACCATTGGAAATGAAAATTATCTACACCGACGTGCTCGTGATCGGTGGCGGTCTTGCCGGTCTGCGTATGGCCGTTGCTGCCAAGCGCCGTGGGCATGACTCGATCGTCCTGTCACTGGTTCCGCCGAAGCGCAGTCACTCTAAGGCTGCTCAGGGTGGTATGCAGGCCTCGCTCGGTAACGTTATTAAAGGCGTTGGCGACAACGAAGACGTCCACTTTGGCGACACGGTTCGCGGCTCTGACTGGGGTGCTGACCAGGAAGTCGTCCGTATGTTCGTTAACACCTCCCCGAAGGCTGTGCGTGAACTCGCTGCCTGGGGTGTGCCTTGGAGTCGTATCACCCCGGGGGATCGTCAGGTCATTATCAATGGTGAAAAGGTCACCATTACTGAACGTAAGGAAGCTGCTGGTTTGATCGCTCAGCGTGACTTCGGTGGTACGAAGAAGTGGCGTACGTGCTATGTGTCCGACTGTACCGGTCACTCCATGTTGAATGCTGTTTCTGACCGCATCATCGCTGAACAGGTTCCTGTTATTGAACGCGTTGAAGCTCTCTCTTTGATTCACGACGGCAAGCGCTGCTACGGCGCCATTGTTCGTTGCTTGATCACTGGCGAACTCATGGCCTACGTCTCCAAGGCGACGGCTATCGCCACGGGCGGTGCTGGTCGTATCTACCGCGTGACGACAAATGCTGTTATTTGCGACGGTACGGGCTATGACCTCGCTCTCGAAACGGGCGTTGCTCCGCTCAGCAACATGGAAGCTATCCAGTTCCACCCGACCGGTATCTTCCCGGCTGGTATTCTCGTGACGGAAGGTTGCCGTGGTGATGGTGGCTTGCTCCGTGACGTCGACGGTCACCGCTTCATGCCGGACGTCGAACCTGAAAAGAAGGAACTTGCTTCTCGTGACGTGGTTTCCCGTCGTATGGAAGAACGTATTGCCATGGGCAAGGGTGTTAAGAGCCGCTTCGGCGAACACATCTGGCTTGACATTACGCTTCTCGGCGAACACCACATCAAGCACAAGCTCCGTGAAGTTTATGAAATCTGCCATTACTTCCTCGGCGTTGACCCGACGAAGGAATGGGTGCCTGTCCGTCCGGCTCAGCACTACACCATGGGTGGTGTGCGCACGAAGCCGACTGGTGAAAGCCCGACGCTTAAGGGGCTCTTCGCAGCTGGCGAAGCTGCTTGTTGGGACATGCACGGCTTTAACCGCTTAGGCGGTAACTCTGTGGCTGAAACCGTCGTTGCCGGTATGATCGTTGGCGAATTCATCGCTGACTTCTGCGACAAGCCTGAAAACGGTATCGATATTCCGACGTCCATCATCTACGGCGCTCTCGCCAAGGAGGAAGCTCGTCTGAAGTCTTTCATCAACAACGGTGGTTCTGAAGACGCTGTCGCTTTGCGTACGCGTATGCAGGAAATCATGACGACCAAGATCGGTATTTTCCGTAAGGGTGCCGATATGGAAAGCGCTGTTGCTGAACTTGAAGACCTCTACAAGCGCTCCTTCAAGATCTCCGTTAAGGATGTTGTCGGTCCGAACCCCGAACTCATCTACGCTTACCGTACCCAGAAGATGCTCCGCGTTGCCCTTTCCGTGGCTTGCGGCGCTCTCAACCGTAAGGAATCTCGCGGTGCTCACTACCGTGAAGACTACCCGGTTCGTAACGACGTTGAATGGCTCAATCGTACGCTCGTTACCTGGAAGGAAGGCGATACGTTGCCGACCCTTAACTACGAAAACCTTGATATCAGCAAGATGGAACTCCCGCCGGGCTTCCGTGGCTATGGTGTGAAGAACTACATCGAAAATCCGGAATCGGCCAAGCGCCAGGCTGAAGTCGACGCCATCCGTGCGAAGATGGAAGCTGAAGGTGCCGACCGCTTCGCTATTCAGAACGCTCTGATGCCGTACCAGGATCTTCTGCCGAAGCGCTTGAAGGGTGTTAACGAACGCGTTGATGAACCGCTGAAAGATTAATTTTGGAGATTGACGTCAAAATGGCTGATATTCAACAGACCACCAAGAAGCAGCACCGCATGCTGAAGATCAGCATCCTGCGTTTTAACCCGCAGGATCCTGAAAGCGTGCCGCACATGCAGACCTATGAGTTGGAAGAGTCCGACTCCATGACGCTGTTCATCGCTTTGAATGAACTTCGCGATCATCAGGATCCGACGCTCATGTTTGACTTCGTCTGCCGTGCCGGTATCTGCGGTTCCTGCGCCATGATGATCAACGGTAAGCCGGGTCTTGCCTGCCGTACGCTGACGCGTGACCTTCCGACGGAATTCACGTTGGCTCCGTTGCCTGCCTTCGAACTCATCGGTGACCTCTCTGTGAACACCGGTAAGTGGATGCGCAACATGTCCGAACGCATGGAAACGTGGGTTCACATGAAGGAAGAAGAAGTCGACCTTCGCAAGAAGGAAGAACCGATGGATCCGCAGCTCGCCGAAGACATCTACGTTCTCGACCGTTGCGTTGAATGCGGTTGCTGTATCGCTGGCTGCGGTACGGTTCGCATCCGCCCGGACTTCGTTGGCGGCGTTGGCATCAACAAGATCGCCCGCTTCCGTCTCGACCCGCGCGACACGCGTAATGATGCTGACTACTACGATATCGTCGGTGACGAATCCGGCGTGTTCGGTTGTATGTCTCTCCTTGCCTGCCACGACTTCTGCCCGAAGGAACTTCCCCTTAAGACGCAGATCGCCTTCATCCGTCGCAAGATGGCTGAACAGGGTATGCGTGGCTACGATAAGGTTTTACCTAGCCAGAAAAAGGCTATTCCAATTAAGCCGGCTAGACAGTAAAATGTGGTCTGATGAGAGGTGATTATCCAATCGCCTCTCACAGATACGATTTATCTAACCTGTTATCCAGGACCATTGATGGCTGGTTAGATTCAAAGGTTAGGACCACTGGCACGGAACGTCTCCATGTCTGGTTCATACCGCTTTATTTGAGGAGCAAATAAAATGTCTCGTATTGAAAGCGACTTCCTTGGTGAACTCGAGATCCCTGATGAAGCCTACTATGGCGTGCAGACCATGCGTGGTAAGCACAACTTCAACATCACGGAAATGCCGATGTCTCAGGAACCGTTCTTCGCTATTGGCTTCGGCTATGTGAAGAAGGCTTCTATCATGGCCAACAAGGAACTCGGTTGCGTCCCGGCCGACGTCGCTGACGCTCTCATTTGGGCTTGCGATCAGATTATCGCTGGCAAGTACAATGATCAGTTCGTTACCGACTGGCTCCAGGGTGGTGCTGGTACGTCCACGAACATGAACATGAACGAAGTGATTTCCAACCTCGCTTGTGAACACCTTGGTCTTGCTAAGGGTGATAAGAAGGTTTCTCCGAACGACCATGCCAACTTCGGCCAGTCCACGAACGACTCCTATCCTACCGCTCTTCATATTTCTCTCCTTCTCCGTTCCAACGTTCTCTTGAAGGCCGTTGAAGAACTCGTTCAGAGCTTCTACAAGAAGGCTGAAGAAACGAAGGGTGTTCTTAAGATGGGTCGTACCCACCTTCAGGACGCTGTTCCGATGTCCTTCGGTCAGGAATTCCATGGTTGGGGCTCCACGATCGAAGACGAAATCAAGACGATCAAGGAAGCTCAGGAACACCTCAAGGTTGTTAACCTCGGCGCTACCGCTATTGGTACGACCGTGACGGCTCACCCGGAATTCCCAGCTCTTGCTGTCAAGTACCTTGCTGAAATCACCGGTCTCGACCTCCGCAACAATGACGACCTCATTGCTGCTACCAGCGACTGCGGTTCCTATGTTGCCTTGTCTTCCGCTGTTAAGAGCCTCGCCATCAAGATGACGAAGGTTTGCAACGACTTGCGTCTCCTCGCTTCTGGTCCGCGTACGGGTCTGTCCGAACTTATCCTTCCGCAGCTCCAGCCGGGTTCCTCCATCATGCCGGGTAAGGTTAACCCCGTTATCCCGGAAGTTACGAACCAGGCTTCCTTCCTCGCGATCGGTCTCGACACGACGGTTATGCTCGCTGCTTCCGCTGGTCAGCTCGAACTGAACGTTATGGAACCGGTTATCACGTTCGCTCTCTACATGCAGATGAAGGTCATGACCAACGCCTGCGTCGCGATGCGTGAAAAGTGTGTTGACGGCATCGTCGTTAACGCCGACCACTGCAAGGATCTCGTGATGAACTCTCTCGGCATCATCACCATCCTTAAGCCGCACTTCGGCTACAAGCCCTGCGCTAACATCGCACGCGAAGGCTTCTTGACTGGCAAGTCTTTGCATCAGCTCGTTGTTGAAGAAAAGGGCATGCTTACTCAGGAACAGTGGGATAAGGTCTTCACGTACGACAACCTTATCAACCCGAAGTTCGAAAAGTAAGAATATAAAAATTACCGGGACAGTCGTTACTGTTCTATGAACAGGAACGGCTACCGGTAAACAGATTGTTCCAGTCCGAGAAGTCGGGCTGGAACAATTCCATTGACCAACCAAAGAAAAGAAAAGAGAGGATTCGGAAGGACAGGGACACGTTCTTTCGAAGCTATTATGGACTTCATTACTCTTCTTCAGTTCGTTGTCGTTTTGGCAGCGATCTTCCTCGGTGTTCGCATTGGCGGCATCGGTATCGGCTACGTCGGCGGTGCTGGCGTTCTTGTCCTCGGTCTTGGTTTCGGTATGAAGCCGGGTAACGTGCCATGGGACGTGATCCTTATTATTGCTTCCGTGATTGCTGCTATTGCTGCTATGCAGCTCGCTGGCGGTCTCGACTACCTTGTTCGTATTGCTGAACGTGTTCTTCGTCGCAATCCGAAGCAGATTAACTATCTCGCTCCGCTCGTGACCTATGTCCTTACCCTCTTCGCTGGTACGGGTCATACGGCTTTCTCCATGATCCCTGTGATCGTTGAAGTGGCCAAGGAACAGAACATCAAGCCGTCCGTTCCGCTTTCTATTGCTGTGGTGGCTTCTCAGATCGCCATTACTGCTTCCCCGGTTTCTGCCGCTGTGATCTATATGTCTGGCGTGCTTGAAAAGTTCGGCTGGAGCTATCCGCTTCTCCTTGGTATTTGGATTGTGACGACCTTCGCAGGTTGCATGATCACTGCTTTCATCATGACGCTCATCTCCAACATGGATCTGAGCTCTGACCCGGTCTATCAGGAACGTCTTGCTAAGGGGCTTATCAAGGCTCCGGTTAAGGGCGAACAGAAGGAACTTCAGGCTGGCGCCAAGACTTCCGTTATGATCTTCCTTCTCGGCGTTCTTTTTGTGGTTTGCTATGCTTCCGCTATCTCTCCCGCCGTTGGTTTGATCAACCCGGTCGTTGTGCCGCGTGACGCCGCTATTTGGTGCTTCATGTTTATCATCGCTTCCTTGATCAGCGTATGCTGCAAGGTTGACGTGAGCAAGATTGGTTCCTCTTCTGTGTTCCAGTCTGGCATGATCGCTTGTATTTGCGTGTTCGGTGTAGCTTGGCTCGGTGACACGTTCGTGTCTGGTCACGCTACCGAAATTAAGGAACTCGCCGCTGGTACGGTTTCTGAAACCCCGGCTCTCCTCGCTGTCGTGTTCTTCGTTGCTGCTATGCTCCTGTACTCTCAGGCTGCTACGGCTAAGGCCATCACGCCGGCTATCGTTGCCGCTCTCGGTATCACTGCTGCTAACCCGGGCGACTCCTATATGCTCGTTGCTTCTTTCGCTGCTGTGAGCGCCTTGTTCGTTCTTCCGACGTACCCGACGCTTCTCGGTGCCGTTCAGATGGACTACACGGGTTCTACCCGCATCGGTAAGTGGGTCTTCAACCACTCCTTCTTTATCCCTGGCGTTCTCGCCATTGTGATCAGTGTTGCTCTCGGCTTCCTCGCTTGCAGCCTCTTCTAATCACGGGATAGATCACTTATTCTGTTTGAATAGTTGATTGCGTCAGGCTCTCTCCTTCGGGTGAGGGCCTGATTTTTTTCTATAAAAGAGGATGGGGGACGAGCGAATAATAATCCCTAGAAGCCTCTGCCTTTATAAGTTCCTTATCAAAAAGTTCAACGTTCAATTGAAGGCAGTTTTCAAGCGAGTGAAGTCTGTCCCAAAATCGCACCTGAGTCGTTCTCCACAATGAGATCATTTATGACACTGACGCCTGAAATCTTCTTCAACTGACGAATACTTTGTTTTACTCGTTGCACAACGACATCCCGAAATACCGAAGTTTCGCGAAAAGTAAAAGCTTTACGACTAGTTAGGACTGAATAAATAACACGACTCAGAAAATGGGCTAAAGCAACAATTGTTCGTTTCCGCCCACGTCGAAGTTTTAATGCCATAAAGCGCTCATAATAAGGCGTTCGTTTTGACACAGCTAAAGCTTGAGCACATTGAATCAAGCACCTTCGGAACCACTTGTTGTCCTTCGGGCATTTTCCACTCTTTTGTTTACCTGCTGAAGTATTGTCACCCGGGCAAATGCCGAGCCAAGAGCAGAAATGTTCTGAATCTAGAAAATGTTCCTCAAGATTAGGACATCGGTCAGCGAACAATAATTGAGCTACTCATTCCTTAATGCCTGGAATCGACATTAGAAATTTCACATAGTGATCATAGGGGTGTTGTAATTCGCGAAGTCGTTCAAACGATTCTTCGTCGTATTCCTGTAACCACAGAATTTTTTGCTTCGCTGCCAAAAGTTGGTTGGCAATTTGAGGTTCAATCTTAAAGCTCAATGCCGAATAAATTTCTTCAGCAGAACAGCGAAGGCGTTTGCAGTTGTTTTGAATGACAAGTGCAAGATCAGGTGTATTACGAAGCTTGGCATCCAGTATGACAGAGGCTGCTTTTCCGTGTACAGATAAAGTTTCCAGATCGTGCAAGCCTAGCCAGACGCAAAGCGTCTTTACGGTCCGTTTTACGTCCACAGGTTGCTTTAGCGTCACGTGCGTTGATAAGAACCAGTTTCTTATCGGTAAAGCCCACATCTTCGAGCGCTTCATAAACGCTGTACCAAAGTGAACCTGTCGATTCCATGAGGATGATTTGTGGGTTTTTACTTTTGCACCAGGCCGCGAATTTATCAAGGTCGTCACGGTTTGTGTAGAAATCGAGACTCTCGGTGAGCTCTTGGTGGTTATCTAACTGAACCTGAGCTGTACACACCAGAAGATTAAGATGTACGTCGATGCCTATTGCGGAAGTATGGGTTGCTTGGACAGTGATTTCAGGAGTACTGACTTCAGCAGCCAGCGCTCGCAAAGGTTTCTTCGTTAACAAATTCAGGGGAGACTTATTCATGTCCACCTCCTATGAAAGTTGGGTGGATTGAAGGGAGCCTCGTTCGAATGAAAATGGAGAAACTGGTAACCACAAACCCGCTATGGGAGATGTGCTCATTTTTCCATACGCCTAGCCCAAACGTGGGCAGAGCAATATATGGTGCGACAGATCAGTTGCAGTTTTTTATCGACTAACGTCGGCGTCAAAAAGACGTACGCAGACTGGTCGCGAACGAGGCCTCTTTCTCTTTCATGATAGATGGTGGCGGATAATTCCGCCATCAACGGTTTTTATACGTTTAGGCTAGGTAAAAATTTATTCGATTATGGACTTCTTTCAGTAGTGTATGACTGGGTATGTCAAGCGACAAGCAAGTTGACCCACCGAACGACAAAGAACTGACCCACCTAT